>CALPLW020000196.1 GCA_943324505.2 Comamonas sp. lk | reverse complement strand
GCGCTGGTCGTGCTGGCTGGCTGGCGCCACGATCAGCTTGACGCCGGGGGCGGCGCGCTGGCCGCGGAGCAGGCTGGCGGCAGCACGCAGGTCGTCGAGCTTGGCGCCGGTACAGGCGCCGATGTAGGCCACGTCCACCGGCAGCCCAGCCCACCGCGTCACGTCGCCGGCGTTGGCCGGGCTGTGCGGTGCCGCCACCTGCGGCGCCAGCGTGCTGGCGTCAAAGTCATGCCGGGTCAGTGCGGCGCCGTCATCGGTGCGCCAATGGTCGGTGTCGCCTACCTCGGCGCCGGCGGCGCGCAGCCAGTCCCGGGTGGTGGCGTCGGGCGCGATCAAGCCCACCTGCGAGCCCAGCTCGGCGCTCATGTTGGACAGGGTCATGCGTTCCTGCATGCCCAGGGCCTGCACCGTATCGCCGGCAAATTCAATGGCCTGGTACTGGCCGCCGTTCATGCCGAAGCGGCCGATCATGTGCAGCATCATGTCCTTGGCACAGACGCCGCTGGCCAGCGCGCCGCGCCAGACCATCTGGATGGTTTGCGGCACGCGCAGCCAGATTTCGCCGGTGACCACCACGCCCAGCATTTCGGTGCTGCCGATGCCGAACATGTAGGCCCCAAAGGCGCCGCCAGTGGGCGAGTGCGAGTCGCCGCCCACGCAGAACAGGCCGGGCCGGATGTGGCCGCCCTGCGGCACCACCACATGGCAGATGCCCTGGCCGTCATACACGTGGGGCAGTGCCTGCTCGCGCGCCCAGTCGCGGGCGATTTTGACGATTCGGCGCGACTCGTCGTCGCGCTCGGGCACGTAGTGGTCCATCACCAGAACCACGCGGGACGTGTCCCAGATCGACGCCTTGAGCTCGTCCAGCATCGGCTTGAGCCGGCGCGGCCCCGAGGAGTCATGGAACATGGCCAGGTCAACCCGGCAGTTGACGATCTCGCCGGGGCTGACCCGGTCCCGCCCGGCAGCTCGCGCAATTAACTTTTGGGCCAATGTGCTGGCCGGGGCGGTTGTATGTGTCATAGCGGGCTTGGCTGCATTGGGCTAAGGGGCACGGCCGATCGTTTCATCCCGACAGGTTTTCGTGGACTGAAATGGTGGCGTTACTGCTGCCGACCTGCGAGATCTCCATCTGGTACTCGTAACGGTCTGGCCGGTACAGGCCGTGCAGCCATTGCACCGGCCGGTCTTGCGTGTCATAGACCAGCCGGCGAACTGCCAGCAGCGCGGTGCCCACGGCCACATCGAGCGCCTGCGCCACCTGGGCGTCGGCCTGCCGTGCCGACACCGTCTGTTGGGCACGGCCGAGTTCGATGCCCGATTCTTCGAGCAGGCGCAGGATCGGTTTATTGCTGAGCTCGAGCCGCCCAAAGCCACTGACGAGTTCTTCCGGCACATAGGTGGTGATGTGCGACAAGGGTCCCTCGGGCAGGCTGCGCCGGCGCACCCCCTTGCGGACCTTGGCACCCAATGAAATTTGCAGCGCCTCTGCAATGCTGGGCGAGGCGCGGATGGTGCGCCACTCAATGACCTTGACCGAGGTGCGCAGGCTGGCGGTGACAATTTTTTCCAGCAGGCCGTTGAGCCGGCTGGTCTTGGCCAGGCCGGCCATGGCGCTGGTGTCGCTAGGCGGGCTTGGCTCAGCCGGCGCCGGTCGGGTGCCACGGCCCGCCTGGCGGATGATCAGTCCCTCGGCCGCCAACTGCTCCAGGGCCCGGCGCACCGTGACCCGGCCGGCACCAAATTGCCGGCTCAGCGCGATCTCGGCCGGCAGCCCGTCGGCGAACTGGCCCTCTTGCAGTTGTTCGCGCAGCACCAGGTAAATCTGGTGGTACTTGGGCAGAGGCAGGGTGGCGTTCACGGGTTCACCCCGGATGGGCTACCGGCCACCGTGCAGCTGTCGATCTTGAAGATGTCGGCCAGCGGCGCCGCCTGCATCACGTGGTAGAGCACAAACCGGTAGGCGGTGCCGGCGTCGAGCTCACTCGGGGTGAAGGCGAACGCCAGATTGCCCGCGCTGCACAGCCGCCCGGGAAAGCCGTGGTGCAGCAGGTTCTGCTTGAACACACCGGCGGCGGTGCGGGCCAGGTCTGCGCTGGGGGCGATGAATTCCAGCACCAACCCGGCCTCGTGCCGGCTGTGCTGGGCCGGCGGCAGCGGCCGGACCGCGCCCTGCCCGTAAATGTGGGGGTGCAGGGCCCAGTCGCCGGGCACGAGCTGGCGCACCCGGGCCTCGACGGCTTGCAGGGCAGGGTTCAGCTCGGCCAGCAGGGTCGGGTCGGCCACGCCGGCCAGCAGCACGCAACGCTCACCGACGCGGGCCGCACCTTCGATCTTGAGCGTCGCTTGCGCCCGTGGCCGCCATTGGGCGCCGCTGACCCGGGCGCGGTGCGCATCCAGCGCCTGGTACTGCGCCTGCTGCAACAGCAGGGTGCCGGTGGGTTCGTCCACCTCATGGGGGTCAGCCTGCTCGTACAGGGCATGGGCCGCCACCGAGGCTGGCGTGGCGTGGGCCAGCGGGTTCATGCTCTCCAGCGTGAAGCCGTCCATGTCCAGCTCGGCCAGCATGGCGTCACGCGCCGACGGGCTGCAACAGAGCGAGGTGCACTCAATGATTTTGGCCATGTGCTGGCACAGCGCGACGGGATAGCCCAGCATCTCGGGCAGCACCGCGAACACGGCGGTGTCGCAGGCGCGGCCGGCAATCAGCACGTCGGTCGGTTCGCGCAGCGCACGCGCCAGCGTCTCAGTGCCGCACTGGCCCACGATGTGGCTGCATTGCAGGATGTCGGCCTCTGTCGGTTTGGCCATGGGGCCGATGGGCTGCAGTTGGCCCGCGCGTAGCGCCTGCACCACCTGTTCCGGCGCCACGTCGCTGGCCACGGTGGTCAGGCGAAAGCGCAGGTTCTTGGCCTGTGCAATGGCACGCAACATGGCCACGGTCGCGTCCAACTGCGGCCGAGCCCCGGCGGTGCCAGCGCTGCCGATGATCAGCGGGATGCCCTGCGCCAGGGCCGCTGTCAGCACCAGCTCGAGATCGCGGTAAACCATGGCAGCGGGTGCCGCCATCTGGCCCGAGCCCAGGTAGTAGGGGCCGGGGTCGATCGAGCCCATGTCGCAGCCGATCAGGTGCGGCCGGCGCGCCAGCCCGCGCTGCAAGGCGGCCTCGGGGATGCCATAGCCCAGTTGCCCGGACGCGGCCAGGATGCGCAGCGGCCCGTCCTGTACACGGTGGCTTTGCAGCAGGCGCTCGCTGGCACTCATGGTGCGTCGTCCAACGCGACATCCAGCACAACATCCAGCTCTACATCCAGCATGGGGGCGTGCTGCTGCGCACCATACACATCGCCATCGCCGGGCGTGCCAGCGCACAGCCGGCGCGGCAGCGCGTACTTGATGGCCAGCAGGGCCGGCAGCAGATGGCGCTGCACCTGGGCCGGGTCGGCCTGGTAGAGCGCGGCCACGGCGGGGACAGACAGGGCCGGGCTGGCGGCGGCCAGGGCATAGCCAGCGGCGTCCTGAAAGAAGATATCGATCGTCAGCAGCGTGGGCCCGGCGTTCTTGCTGCGCAGCACACGGGCCAGACTGGCCAGCGTTGGGGGTTTGCCGCTGGACAGCATGGCCTGGCATCAGCGCGCCGTGAAGCCGCCGTCGGCGCAGATCACCTGGCCGGTGACGAACGAGGCGCGGTGCGACAGCAAAAAACTTACCAACTCGGCAATCTCAGCGGGCTGGCCCAGCCGCCCCATCGGGATGCTCTGCTGCATGGCCGCCAGTGCCACCGGATTGGTCAGCACACCGGCGACCATGGCAGTCTCGACCGGGCCGGGGCCGACCGCGTTGACGCGGATGTTTTGCTCGGCCCACTCCAGCGCCAGCGACTTGACCATGCCGTTGAGGCCGGCCTTGGAGGCGGCATAGGCCGCGCCCCGCGCGTGCCCCACCAGCCCGATCTGGCTGCTGATCACCACCACGCTGCCGCTCTGGCCGGCGCTGGCGCGCATCTGCGCAATGGCAGCGCGGGTCAGCACAAAGGTGGCGGTCAGGTTCAGGTCCAGTGTCTGGCGCCACTCATCAAGCGTGGTGTCGTCAGAGCCCTTTTTGACAAACATGCCGGCGCAGCAGGCCAGGGCGTCAAGCCCGCCCAGGCCTTGCGCCGCCAGTGCCGGCAGGGCAGCGCAGGCCGCGCTGTCGAGCAGGTCTTGCACCAGCACCAGCGCCTCGGGCAACTGCTGCTGCAAGTGGTCGGCCTGTGCCTGGTCTTGCACCACCCCCGCCACCTGTGCGCCGCGTTGGTGCAGCAGCCGGGCAGTGGCCAGACCAATGCCTGAGCCGGCCCCGGTGACCAGGGCGCGGCGGCCGGCAAGTTCCAGGGGCTCAGTCATCCGATTCAGAGCCCCAGGTAGTTTTTCCGCAGCTCGGGGTCGCGTGCCAGTTCGGAGGCCACGCCCTGCATCGCCACACGGCCGTTCTCGATGATGTAGCCCCGGTGCGCAATGGCCAGAGTCTGCACCGCGTTCTGCTCCATCAGCAAAATCGACTGACCTTCACGGTTGATGCGCTGGATTAGGGCAAACATCTCCTCCACCAGCAGCGGTGACAGGCCGAGCGAGGGCTCGTCCATGATCAGCAGCTCGGGCTCGGACATCAGGCCGCGGCCAATCGCCAGCATTTGCTGCTCACCCCCCGACAGCGTACCGGCCGACTGGGTAAATCGCTCTTTGAGGCGCGGGAAAATGCCCACCACCTTCTCGAGGTTGCGCGCGCGGTTGGCCTTGCCGCGCACCAGGCTGCCCAGCTCCAGGTTCTCCAGCACATTCAGGTTGGGGAACACACGCCGCCCTTCGGGTACGTGGATGACACCCCGGCGCACGATGTCCGACGAGCTTAAGCCCACCAGCTCCTGGCCCTGGAAGCGGATCGAACCGGCGAACGGCCGGTACAGCGCTGAGATGTTGTTGTTCAGGGTGGACTTGCCGACGCCGTTGCTGCCGAGCACGGCCACAATCTCGCCCTGGCCGACATCGAGGTCGATGCCGCGCAAAATTTCGACGCTGCCATAGCCGGCGTGCAGTTGACGGATTTCAAGCATGGGTCGCTCCTGCTGCTGCGTCGGCCTCGGCGTCGTTTGCGGTGCTGCCGCGCCCGAGGTAGGCCTCGACCACGGCCTGGTTGCTGACCACCTGCTGGGGGGTGCCGTCGGCGATGATCTTGCCGTAGGACAGCACATGGATGTGGTCGGACAGGCTCATCACGGCATGCATCACGTGTTCGATCAGCAGCACAGTGACGCCGCTGTCGCGGATCTGGCGGATGATGGAAATGATCTCCAGAATCTCGGAGGGGTTGAGCCCGGCCATCACCTCATCGAGCAACAGCAGCCGGGGCGAGGTGGCCAGCGCCCGCGCCAGCTCCAGCCGCTTGCGCCCGGCCACGGTGAGCTCGGACGCCGGCTGCGCCAGCATGTGCGCCATGCCGACCTGCTCGGCAATGGCCTGAGCATGGGCCCAGGCCTGCGCCCGGTTGCTGAACTTTTGGTAGGCGCCCACCGCGATGTTTTCGTGTACCGTGAGCTTGGCAAAGGGCTGGGTAATCTGGAAAGTACGCACCATACCGGCGCGGGCAATCTCGTGCACCGGCAGCCCGGTGATGTCGCGGCCCAAAAAAGTTACCCGACCCGCGTTGAGCGGCAGAAAGCCGGCGATACAGGCAAACAGCGTGGTCTTGCCAGCGCCATTGGGGCCGATCAGCGCCACGATGCGGCCCTCATCCACCCCCAGGCTGGCGTTGTCGACTGCGCGCAGGCCGCCGAAGATTTTGGTGAGGCCGGTGACTTTCAGCATCATGTCTGCCCCCCGGCCGGCTTGCGCCGGCGCTTGAACAGGTCGATCAGGCCGTTAGGCAGGTAGGCAATGATCACCACCAGCAGGCTGCCATACAGTACCAAGGACAAGCCCTGGATCTGCGTCAGCACCCGGGTGATGTCGCTGATGGAGGCCAGCAGCAGTGCCCCGACCAGCGGGCCGTAGACCGTGCCGGCGCCGCCGATCATGCTGACCAGCAGCATCTCGACCGATTTGTCCACGCCAAACACCACCAGCGGGTCGATGTAGAGGAAATACTGGGCAAAAAAGCAGCCGCCCATGCCGCCAATCGCACCTGAGAGCAGCATGACCTTGACCTTCTCACGAAACACATTGATGCCCAGCGCCTTGGCCGAGTCCTCGTTCTCACGAATGGCCGCCAGCTGGGCGCCAAAGCGCGAGCGCCGCAGCCATTCCGCCAGCGCCACCGACAGTGCCGCCAGCAACAGGATCACGAAATAAAACCCGATGCGTTCTGCAAACTGAAAGTTGGCGGCACTGGCCTTCATCGGGATCAGCATGCCCAGACCGCCGCCTGTGAAACTGACCGAGTTGGTGACGATGCGCAGTACCTCGGCAAAGGCCAGCGTGATCAGTGCAAAGTAGGAGCCCTTGAGGCCGGCCCGGAACGACAGCACTGCGATCACGCCGCCAACCAAGGCGCCGGCCAGCGCCGAGGCCGGTAGCCCGAGCCAGGGTGACCAGCCAAAGCGCAGCTGCATGATGGTCGAGGCATAAGCGCCCACCCCGAAAAAGGCGACGTGGCCAAAAGACAGCTGCCCAGCGAAGCCGCCCGAGATGTTCCAGGACTGGCCGATGAAGGCATAAAACAGCGCCATCACACCAAAGTTCACCATGAAGCTCGACGGAAACACAAAGGGGAAGGCGATGGCAATCGCCAGCACCGCCAAGTGCAGCGCCCAAGGCACGGGTTTGAGGGTGGAGGTCATTGGCGCGCTCCAAACAGGCCCGATGGCCGAAACAGCAAGATCAGGATGAAGATCAGCGATATGCCGATCTGACCCAGGCTCTCGCCCAGGTACAGGCCGCCAAAGGACTCGGTCAGGCCAACAATCAGCCCACCCACCGCCGCGCCCAAAAAGCTGCCCATGCCACCCAGCACCACCACCGTGAAAGCCACCAGCACAAACACATGGCCGATGGTGGGCGAGACGTAAAAGATCGGCATCAGCAGGCAGGCCGCAGCACCCAG
>CALPLW020000195.1 GCA_943324505.2 Comamonas sp. lk | reverse complement strand
GCGCACTTCATCGAACTGTGCTGCCAACGCAAGATCCCGCTGGTGTTTCTGCAAAACATCACCGGATTCATGGTCGGGCGCAAGTACGAGAACGAGGGCATCGCGCGCAACGGCGCCAAGATGGTCACTGCCGTGGCCACGGCCGCCGTGCCGAAATTCACCATCATCATCGGCGGCAGTTTTGGCGCCGGCAACTACGGCATGTGCGGCCGCGCCTACAGCCCACGCTTTTTGTGGATGTGGCCCAACGCCCGCATCTCGGTCATGGGCGGCGAGCAGGCGGCCAGCGTGCTGGCTACCGTCAAGCGCGATGGGTTGGAGGCCAAGGGCGGGGCCTGGAGTATGGAAGAAGAAGAAGCCTTCAAAGCCCCTATTCGCCGTCAATACGAAGAGCAGGGGCACCCTTACTTTGCCACCGCCCGGCTGTGGGACGACGGCATCATCGACCCGGCGGACACCCGCCGCGTGCTGGCGCTGGGCTTGGCGGCGGCGCTGAATGCGCCGATTCCGGACACCAGGTTTGGTGTTTTCCGGATGTAGGTGCAGACTTGATATGACATTCAGGCTTCCCTGTTGGCTATGGCTTGCGCTGCTGGCCGGGTCAGGCTTGGCCCAACAGCCCGGCGCCGCCCCGCTGGCAAATGCACCCGAGGTTCTGGCCAGAGACTTGGGCGAACACATCCAGCGTATTGATGTCTCGGTCAAGGACATGTACGGGCGTCAGGAAAGCCGCCCGGTACCCATCACGGTCTACCGCCCTAAGGGTGAGGGGCCGTTTCCCCTGGTTGTTTTCAACCATGGGCGTGCCGTCGAGGCCAAACGCGCTGCGCAGGGCCGCTACCGGCCTGAGGCCGTCGCGCGCTACCTGGTGGCCAAAGGATTTGTGGTGATGGTGCCCAATCGCATCGGTTACTGGGAAACCTATGGCGATTTTGACCCTGAGCACAGTGCTTGCCGCAGCATCGCTGCCATGTCGATTGCCGCCTCTGAGCAGGTCTTGGCCGCGGTGGCATTTGCCAAGACACTGGGCTACGTGGACACCAGTCGCTGGCTGGTTGCTGGTCAGTCAGTCGGCGGTTTGACCGCAGTGGCGACGGTCGGGCGTTCGCCCGTGGGGCTGTTGGGTGGCATTAATTTTTCGGGTGGTACCGGCGGCAACCCGGATCTCAACCCTGGTCGGCCATGCAACCCGGCTGCGACATCGCGCTATTGGGCTGATATCGCCAAAAATGCTAAGGCGCCCATGCTGTGGCTTTATTGGCAGAATGACAAATACTGGGGTCCGGACATCCCGAAGTCCTGGCACCAGGCTTGGGTTGATGGCGGCGGCGTGGCCAAGTTTGTCGCCTTCGGCCCCTCTGGTGAGGATGGCCACAGCGGACTAATGCGCGATATGGACCATTGGCTGCCTGTGGTCGATGCATTTTTGGCTGACCTAGGCTTCACGGCTTCGGCGATTGTGGCCAGGCCTCCGCCCAGCGGGTTTGCCGACCTTGCCGATGTTCGCTGGGTGCCGATCAGTGCGGCGGCTCGGTCTAGCGGCTACAGCAAATTTCTGGAGGCGAAAGGTCCGCGGGCATTCGCCGTTGGCGATCGCGGTGCCTGGAGCTTGTCATTGGGAGACTATGCCCACGGCCATGCGCTGGGCAACTGCCAACGGCATGGCCAAGTCTGCAAACTGTATGCGGTAGACAACGATGTGGTTTGGCAGCGCTGACCACGCTTGCTGCAACACTCAAGTATGGCTGCACCGTGATCGCGCGCTGGACAAGCCCCTAATTTCAACGAGACCGCACCATGTTCACCAAAATCCTGATTGCCAACCGTGGCGAAATCGCCTGCCGCGTCGCCGCCACGGCCCGACGGATGGGCATACGCACGGTGGCCGTGTACTCCGATGCTGATGCCTCGGCCAAACACGTGGCCGCCTGCGACGAGGCTGTTCACATTGGGGGTAACGCGCCGCGCGACAGCTACCTGCAGTGGCAGCGCATCCTGCAAGCGGCCCAGGCCACCGGCGCGCAGGCGGTGCACCCCGGCTATGGTTTTTTGAGTGAAAACGATGCTTTTGCCCAGGCCTGCGCCGATGCCGGCCTGGTGTTCATCGGCCCATCACCCACCGCCATTCGCGCCATGGGCCTGAAGGCCGAGTCCAAGCAGCTGATGGCCACCGCCGGCGTGCCGCTGGTGCCCGGCTACCACGGCGCTGACCAGGACCCGGCGCTGCTGCAGCGCGAGGCCGATAGCATTGGCTACCCCGTCTTGATCAAGGCCAGTGCTGGCGGCGGCGGCAAGGGCATGCGCGCGGTGGAGCGCTCTGAAGACTTTGCTGCCGCGCTGGCCAGTTGCCAGCGCGAGGCGCGCAACAGCTTTGGCGACGATGCGGTGCTGATCGAGAGGTACGTGCAGCGTCCGCGCCACATTGAAATCCAGGTGTTTGGCGACACCCAGGGCAACTACGTGTACTTGCATGAGCGCGATTGTTCGGTGCAGCGCCGCCACCAAAAGGTGCTGGAAGAAGCCCCGGCGCCCGGCATGACGCCCGCCGTGCGCCAGCAGATGGGCGAAGCCGCCGTTGCCGCCGCCCGGGCAGTGCACTATGTGGGGGCCGGCACGGTCGAGTTCATTGTGGAGCAGTCGGTCAGCGGTGCGATGACCTTCTACTTTATGGAGATGAACACGCGGCTGCAGGTGGAACACCCGGTGACCGAAGCCATCACCGGTCTCGATCTGGTGGAGTGGCAGTTGCGGGTGGCCAATGGCGAACCGCTGCCGCTGCTGCAGCAGCAGCTGCGCCTGAGCGGCCACGCCATCGAGGCCCGCATTTGTGCCGAAAACCCGGACAACAACTTTCTGCCCGCCACCGGCCGGCTCGACGTGTATGCCCTGCCGGCCTGCAGCACCTTTGAGCGGGCCGACCACGGCGTTCGGGTGGACTCGGGCGTGCGCCAGGGCGATGCCATCTCGCCCTATTACGACTCAATGGTCGCCAAGCTGATCGTCCATGGCGACACCCGAGAAGAGGCGCTGGCGCGGCTTGATGTGGCGCTGGCGCAGACCCACATCGTCGGTCTGCAGACCAATGTGCAGTTTCTGCGCCATGTGGTGCAGAGCCGCTCATTTGCTCAGGCCGATCTGGACACGGCGCTGATTCCGCGCGAGGCGGCAGCGCTGTTTGGGCAGACCCGGGTTAGCCTGCCGCTGGCCTGCGCCGCCGAGGTGGCACGCACCCTGCTGGCGGAGAGGGCGGCACAGGGTGCTGGCCCCTTTGGCCAGACAGACGGCTGGCGCAGCCTGGGCGAATGGGTGCGGCGCTTTAGTTTTCGCCACGGTCCGGAAGAGGTGCTGGCCAGCCTGCGCTACCGGCGAGACGGCAGCCTGCAGCTCAGTGTGGCCGACACGGTCGGCGAACTGCGCTTTGCCGCTGCCGGCACGGGCATTGCCCTGCATTGGGGCGACCTGAGCGAAGTGGTACACATTTACCGGCGTGGTGATGTGGCCCATGTCCACACCGCCTGGGGCGCCACTCAGCTCACCACCATCGACCTCTTGGCCCACGCTGTTGATGCGCAGGCCGATGGTGGCCGCCTGACCGCGCCGATGCCGGGCAAGGTGGTGTCGTTTGCCGTCAAGGCAGGCGACCGCGTCAAGCGCGGTCAGCCGCTGGCAGTGCTGGACGCCATGAAGATGGAGCACACCATTGCCGCGCCGAGCGACGGCACCGTGGCCGAGCTGCTGTACGCGCCCGGTGACCAGGTCGGCGAGGGTGCTGCACTGCTGACCTTAAGCGCTTGAGGAGACGTGATGAACATCAGTTTTTGTTGTAAAGATGACAACGCTGGCCTTTGGATGGGCGAGCTGCAGGCGGCCTTGCCGCAGGCTCTCGTGACCCTGTGGCAACCCGGCGCACCCAAGGCCGACATGGCGGTCGTCTGGGCCCCGCCCCAGCAATTTTTTGACGAACAACCGGAGCTGCGGGCGATCTTCAACGTCGGCGCCGGGGTTGACGCGCTCATGAAGCTGCGCCTGCCGGCCCAGGCGCTGGTCGTGCGGCTCGATGACGCCGGCATGGCGGTGCAGATGGCTGAATACGTCTGCCATGCGGTGGTTCGCCATATGCGTCACTTTGCGGCTTACGAAGCCGATGCACAGCTGGGGCGCTGGCAGCGGCGGTTAGCGCCAGACCGGTCAACTTTTCCCGTGGGTGTGATGGGGCTAGGGGTGCTGGGGGAGCGGGTGGTGCGGGCCCTGCAGAGTTTTGAGTTCCCGGTGTTGGGCTGGAGCCGCACCCCCAAGGTGCTCACTGGGCTCGACTGCTATGCCGGCCTGGCGGCTTTGCCCCATTTTTTAGCCCGTTGCCGAGTGCTGGTCTGCCTGCTGCCGCTCACGCCCGAGACCCAAGGCATCCTGAACCGCGAAACCCTCGGGCAATTGCAACGCGGGGCCTACCTGATCAATGTGGCGCGCGGTGGCCACCTGGTCGAGGACGATCTGCTGCCGCTGCTGGCCAGCGGCCAGCTGGCCGGGACCACGCTCGATGTTTTCAACACCGAGCCGCTGCCGCCCGAGCATCCGTTTTGGCGCCACCCTCAGATCCGGGTCACACCGCATATATCGGCGGGTACTCTGCCGGGCAAAAGCATCGCGCAGATCGTGGACAAAATCGGGGCCCTGACACGCGGTGAACCGATTGCCGGTATTGTTGACCGTCAAAGAGGCTATTGAGATGACCCTACCCACCCGTGTCAAGATTGTCGATGTCGGGCCGCGCGATGGCCTGCAAAATGAAAAACAGGCGGTGCCCGCCGCTGTCAAAATTGAGTTGGTGCACCGGCTGCAAGCCGCCGGGCTGAAAGACATCGAAGTCACCAGTTTTGTCTCGCCCAAATGGGTGCCGCAGATGGCCGACAACGCCGAGGTGATGGCTGGCATTAACCGTCTGCCAGGTGTGCGTTACTCGGTGCTTACCCCCAATTTGCAGGGTTTTGAGGCGTCCCGCGCCAGCCGGCCCGACGAAATCGTGGTGTTTGGCGCCGCCAGTGAGACCTTCAGCCAACGCAACATCAACTGCTCGATCGCCCAGAGCATAGAGCGCTTTGCCCCGGTGGTGGCGGCGGCCCGTGCCGCCGGCATGCCTGTGCGCGGCGCCATGTCCTGTGTGGTGGGATGTCCCTACGAGGGCGAGGTGGCCCCAGAGCGGGTGGGCTACCTGGCAGGCCTGATGAAAGGCATCGGGGTCCAGCATATTGGCGTAGCCGACACCATTGGCGTCGGCACACCGCTCAAGGTGCAGCGCGCCATGGCCGCTGCGCTGCAGCACTTCGGCTTGGACGAGGTGTCAGGCCATTTCCACGACACCTACGGTCAGGCACTGGCCAACACTCTGGCTTGTCTGGAAATGGGCGTCTGGCAGTTTGACGCTTCGGTGGCCGGGCTGGGCGGTTGCCCCTATGCCAAGGGCGCTACAGGCAACGTGGCCACTGAAGACCTGGTCTACATGCTGCATGGCATGGGCATTGCCACTGGCATCGACCTCGACCGCTTGGTCGACGCGGGTGAGTACATCAGCACTCAGTTGCAGCGCCGGCCCAACTCCCGGGTGGCGACGGCGCTGCTCAGCCAGCGCGCGAGTTGAGTCGCGCCATGACCCAGACCAACCCTGCCGTAGGGCTTGAAAATGCTATTGAAATAGTAGCTACGCGTGCAGCATTGGCAAGGTCTGGCGGCACATTGGTGCCTTCGCCCTGTATATCGGTGTGCCGCATGGACGCAGCCAGCGGGCTGTGCGTAGGCTGCTTTCGTACGCTGGACGAAATCTGCCAGTGGAGCGGCGCGAGCCTGCCTGCAAAACGCCAGGTCTGGGCCCTGATCGAGCAACGCATGGTGGCCCGCATAGCATGAAACACATCACGTTTTACTTTGACCCGATCTCGCCCTACGCCTATTTGGCTTTCGAGCAACTGCCCCTGGCCTTGATGGGCCACAGCTACCGGGTGAGCTACAAGCCGGTGCTGTTCGGCGCACTGCTCAAGCACTTTGGCCAGTTGGGTCCGGCCGAGATGCCAGGCAAGCGCGACTGGACGTATCGTCAGGTGCTGTGGCTGGCCCATCGTCATGGCCTTGAGCTGGCCTTGCCGGCGGCCCACCCCTTTAATTCACTCGCGCTGCTGCGCTTGGCGGTGGCCTGCGATCCGCAGGGTTTGCCCAACCGCTACGCCTGTGAAGCCCTTCTGCGCCATGTTTGGCACGGCGGCGCCGACGCAGCAGATCCTCAGCGCCTGGCCTCTTTGACCCAACAACTGGCGCCCTCGCGTGACCCGGCCGGCGAGGCCGTCAAGGCCGACCTGAAAACCCACACCGACGAAGCCATCGCCCGCGGCGTGTTCGGGGTGCCCACTCTGATGGTGGACGACCGTTTGTTCTGGGGCTTTGACGCTCTGCCGATGCTGGCTGATTACCTCGCCAATGGCGCCTGGTCTGCTGGACCTGGGTGGGACGCGGCGGCGCGTCTACCGGTCGGCGTGGTTCGCCCCAAGCCTTGACTGTGCGCCTTGATGCGGCAGGTGAAGCGGGCGCTTGCAGGCCCTGGTAATCTGCGCCCGAGTCCGGGCAATCGCCTTACTCGATTTTTAGGGGCTCCGGTTTGCGCCAATCGTACTAGACGGCCTGAGACCACCCCGTGTTTACCCGTATTTTGGCTGAACAAGACCCTACAGTAAGGAATTGGTAAGCCACGGATTTTTAGACTTGTTTCTACAAGATTCAAATTTTTGCCGTGCTTCAATTTTTCAACGCGTTCCAACTGTTGCTCTACATCGGCTTGCTTGCATTGCTCGGGCAGGGAATCCTGTTCGTGCTGGCTGGCGCCAGACGGGACACCAACCTCTTCTACCAACTGTTTCAGGTGCTCAACAAGCCTTGGGTCTGGCTAGCCAAGCAGGTCTCGCCCAAGCGGGTGGCGCCCGAGCATGTGCCTTTCGTCGCATTTTTCATGGTGGGCGTGACTTACATCGCCGTCACGCTGGCCAAGATCGAGCACTGCGTCAGCGTCGGCATCAAGGCATGCCAATGAAAAGCCTGTCCTACCT
>CALPLW020000194.1 GCA_943324505.2 Comamonas sp. lk | reverse complement strand
CCTGCCGCCCGGCCTGACGGCCGCCACTGGCATGGATGCCATCGCGCACTGCATGGAAACCTTCATGGCCCCGGCCTTCAATCCGCCGGCCGACGGCATCGGCCTCGATGGTCAGGAACGCGGTTGGTCCCACATCGAGCGCGCCACCCGCGACGGCAGCGACCGCGAGGCCCGCCTGAACATGATGAGCGCCTCGATGCAGGGTGCCATGGCTTTCCAGAAAGGCCTTGGCTGCGTGCATAGCCTCAGCCACAGCCTGGGCGGGGTCGATCCGCGCCTGCACCACGGCACGCTCAACGCCATGTTTTTGCCGGCCGTGGTCAGCTTCAACGCCAGCGCACCCTCCATTCAGCAAGAGCACCGCCTGCAACGCATGGCGCAAGCCATGGGGCTGGCGGCGGCCACCGACATCCCGCAGGCCATCCACGACATGAACGCCCGCCTGCGCCTGCCCTCTGGCCTGGCCGCCATGGGCGTGCAGGCCGACAGCTTTGCCCGCGTCATCACTGGCGCGCTGGCCGACCATTGCCACAAAACCAACCCACGTCTGGCCAGCGCGGACGACTACCAGGCCATGTTGGCCGGGTCGATGTAAGCCGGGCCCAATGGTGCCCCCACTGGCACCAAGATTGCTTGAATGCCCAACAGCAGGGCCCTGCCCTGCGCCTCACCGAGACCCCCGATGTCCATCCATGCCGCGCTGACCCACACCACGCATTACCGCTACGACCGGTCCATCAACCTCGGGCCTCAGGTGATCCGGTTGCGCCCTGCCCCGCATTGCCGCAGCAAAATCATCTCCTACTCGCTCAAGGTCGAGCCGGCCGGGCACTTCGTCAACTGGCAGCAAGACCCCTTTGCCAACTACCAGGCGAGGCTGGTGTTCCCCAAACCGGCCACCGAGTTCAAAGTGACGGTGGACCTGGTGGTGGAGATGGCGGTCTACAACCCGTTTGACTTCTTTCTGGAGCCCAGCGCAGACCATTACCCTTTCAAGTATGAGTCCCTGCTGGCGCAGGAGCTGGCCCCCTACCTGGCGACTGAGGCGGCGGGCGAGCGCTTCAAGGCCTGCCTGGCCCGCATCGACCTGAGTGAGCGCCGCAGCATTGACTTTTTGGTGGCGGTGAACCAGGTGGTGCACCAGGACATCAGCTACCTGATCCGCATGGAACCCGGTGTGCAAACGCCCGAAGAAACCCTGACGCTGGGCTCGGGCTCCTGCCGCGACTCGGCCTGGCTGATGGTGCAGCTGCTACGCCACTGCGGCCTGGCGGCGCGCTTTGTGTCGGGCTACCTGATCCAGCTCACGCCCGACGTCAAGTCGCTGGACGGCCCCAGCGGCACCGAGGTGGACTTTACCGACCTCCACGCCTGGTGCGAGGTCTACCTGCCCGGCGCTGGCTGGGTCGGGCTGGACGCCACCTCGGGCCTGTTGGCCGGCGAAGGCCACATCCCCCTGGCCTGCACGCCCCAGCCCTCAGGGGCCGCGCCGATCGAAGGCGGCATTGACGAGTGCGAGGTCGAGTTCAGCCACCACATGGCGGTAACGCGCCTGCTGGAAACCCCGCGCGTGACCAAGCCCTACACCGACGACCAATGGCAGGCAGTAATGGCCCTGGGCCAGCAGGTGGACCGGGCGCTGACCAGTGGCGACGTGCGCCTGACCATGGGCGGGGAACCCACCTTTGTGGCGGTGGACAACCGCGATGCACCAGAGTGGAACATCGACGCCATGGGCCCGACCAAGCGCGGCCTGGCCACCGAACTGGTGCACAAACTGCGCGACCACTACGGCCAGGGCGGCTTTTTGCATTTCGGCCAGGGCAAGTGGTACCCGGGCGAGCAGCTGCCGCGCTGGGCGCTCAACATCTACTGGCGCGCCGACGGCCAGCCGGTTTGGCGCAACCCGGCCCTGTTTGCCGACGAGCGCGTCCCCACCTACTACACCAGCGCCGACGCCCAGCGCTTCACCCGGGCGCTGGCCGCGCAGCTGGTCCTGAGCGACGCCTACATGCTCAGCGCCTATGAGGACGTCTGGTACTACCTGTGGCGCGAACGCCGCCTGCCGGTCAATGTGGACCCGTTCGATTCCAAACTTGGCGACGAGATGGAACGCATGCGCCTGCGCCGCGTGTTCGAGCAAAAGCTCGACAGCGAAATCGGTTACGTGCTGCCGATCAAGGCGATAGAGGGCGCGGACAAAGCCGGCCCGCACTGGCGCACCGGCCCCTGGTTTGTGCGCGACGAGCGCCTGTACCTGATGCCCGGCGACTCGCCCATGGGACTTCGCCTGCCGCTGGATTCGCTGCCCTGGGTCAGCGAGGCCGATTTCCCCTACCTGAACGAGGCCGACCCCTCGGTGCCCAAGGCCGCCCTGGCCGCCCGCGATGCCCTGGCCACCGCCCGCACGCCGGCCGCCGTCGCGCCGGTCACCCGGCAAAGCCCAACTGACGCCGCCACCGCCACAGCCACCGCTGCCGCTGCCGCCACTGGCAATTACGCTGGCACTGGCACTGGCTCCGACACCAGCCACCGCGCCCCGGCCACCAAAGAGTCTGCCCACTGGCTGGCCCGCACCGCACTGTGCGTCGAGGTGCGTGACCCGCGCCGCGCCAGCGGGCCCAAGGCCGAGGCGGTCGGCGGCAAATCGGGCGTGCTGTATGTCTTCATGCCGCCGCTGGAGCAGCTGGAAGACTACCTGCGCCTGCTCACTGCCATAGAGGCCACCGCCGAGCAGCTGGGCATGCAGATCGTGCTGGAGGGCTACCCGCCGCCGCGCGACCCGCGCCTGAAGCTGTTGCAGGTCACGCCCGACCCCGGCGTGATCGAGGTCAACATCCACCCGGTGGCGCACTGGGACGAGCTGGTGCACAACACCGAATTTTTGTACCAGGCCGCCTTTGAGTCACGCCTGAGCGCCGAAAAGTTCATGACCGATGGCCGCCACACCGGCACCGGCGGCGGCAACCACTTTGTGATGGGCGGCGCCACACCCGCCGACAGCCCGTTTTTGCGCCGACCCACGCTGCTGGCCAGCCTGCTGCTGTACTGGCACAACCACCCCTCGCTGAGCTACCTGTTCAGCGGCATGTTCATCGGCCCCACCAGCCAGGCGCCCCGCGTGGACGAGGCGCGCAATGACCAGCTGTTTGAGCTGGAAATCGCGCTGGGCGAAATCCATAAAGCGGCGGCCCACCGCGGCCTGTCTGGCGCCGGGCAGTCCCAAGCCGGGCAAGCCCCCTCGGGGGGCAGCGACCCACACACCGTGGGGGAGCGTGGGGGCTACATGCCGCCTTGGCTGCTGGACCGCACGCTGCGCAATATCCTGGTAGACGTGACCGGCAACACCCACCGCAGCGAGTTTTCCATCGACAAGATGTTCTCGCCCGATTCGGCCACCGGCCGTCTGGGCCTGCTGGAGCTGCGCGCCTTCGAGATGCCGCCCCACCCGCGCATGAGCATCGTGCAGCAGCTTCTGTTGCGCGCGCTGGTGGCGCGCTTCTGGCACACGCCGTACCAGGCACCGGTAACGCGCTGGGGCACCGAGCTGCATGACCGCTTCATGCTGCCCACCTTCATCGCCGCCGACTTTGCCGACGTGCTGACTGAGATGCGCCAGGCCGGCTTTGCCTTTGACGACAGCTGGTTTGCGCCCCACCACGAGTTCCGCTTCCCGCTGATCGGCAGTGTGAACAGCAGCGGCATGACGCTGAGCCTGCGCAGCGCGCTGGAGCCCTGGCATGTGATGGGCGAAGAAGGCAGCGCCGGCGGCACCTCGCGTTACGTAGACTCGTCGCTGGAGCGCATCGAGGTGCGCATCAGCGGCCTCAACCCCAGCCGCTACACCGTCAGCTGCAACGGCCACGCCCTGCCGCTGCAGCCCACCGGCACCACCGGCGAATATGTGGCCGGCGTGCGCTACAAGGCCTGGAACCCGCCGTCCAGCCTGCACCCCAGCATCGGCATCCACGCGCCGCTCACCTTTGACATCGTCGACACTTGGATGAAACGCTCGGTCGGCGGCTGCCGCTACCACGTCACCCACCCGGGCGGCCTGAGCTACGACACACTGCCAGTCAACGCCTTTGAGGCCGAAAGCCGCCGCCTGTCCCGCTTCGCTGCCATGGGCCACACCCCTGGCAGCATCAGCGTGGCGGCACCCACGGTGCATGTGGCGGGCAGCCGGGAGTTTCCGTTTACGCTGGATTTGCGGCGGGTTTAGCTGCCCGGTGCGGTTTGTGCGTGAAGCTGGATTCCCAGTGCTGCAGTGACCTTGAGGATGGTCGAAAAACTGGGGTTGCCTTCACCAGACAAGGCTTTGTAGAGGCTTTCCCGGCCCAGACCGGTATCGCGCGCGAGTTGTGACATGCCTTTGGCCCGGGCGATGTTGCCCAGCGCCTTGGCGATAAAGGCGGCGTCGTCACCCGCCTCCTGCAGGCAGGCCTCCAGGTACTGCGCCATGTCCTCCTCGGTTTTGAGGTGTTCCGCGCTGTCCCATTTGCGAAGATTGAGGGTGTTCATTCGTCACTCCTGAAGTTGCTTGGCCAGACAGACAAGACGCTTGTGACCGATCAGCGGCAGCCAAGCCTAAGTGTTTCACCCTCTTTGGTAAATCACCCGCCCAACCCGGTCAATATGGGCGACCAGTTCGGCATGACCAAGCTGGTCATAGATCGACAGGTCTATTTCATAGGGCAGCAGCAGGTCATCTAGCGCCATGTCGATGTCGCCCAGCAATGACAGCGTCAGCCCATCGCCGCACAAGGTCAAGTCAATATCCGAGCCGGGTTTGAAATTGCCTTTGGCTCGGGAACCGTACAGCACGCCCTGCGCCACCTGCGGAAATTCCGCCAAAGTGGCGCAGATTTGGGCCAGTGTGGCGTCACTTAAGCCCATGCTGGCACCTGCTGGCGCGACCAGACTCATGCCGCAGGCCCAGTTTGGGTCAATGGCGCCAGCCGTTGCTGCAGCGCAGCAAAGGCCGGATAAAAACGTATCAAAATATCTCGCGTCACGCTGTCAGCTACCTCGGGGTTGTAGGTATGAGACGTCAGGTTACGGGCCTTGATCATGTCCATCCAGGCCTCGCCGTCCGTAACCAGCCCATTTTGGAACCCCGAGCGACTGGCATCTCGCGAGCCAATCAGACCAAAGATGCCCTGCTGCTCCAGATAGTCCTTCAAAACGTTCCAGGCCAGTTCATGAGTGAATTCAAAGGCCTGGATCAGGCCCTGCTGCTCCAGCTTGGACAGCGGGCGCTCGCCAGCCAGCGCCGCCGCATCAGACAGGCTCTGCAGCGCCTTGGTGTAATTGGCGAACCGTTGCAACCAGCGAATATCGTTAGTCATGTCAATTCCAGTTGGTAGAGAACAGGATAGTACTGAAGTTCGGCGGAATAAGCCTATGCCTCGTAAACGCCAAACTGCGTCAAATTCAACCCACTCGCCGCGGCCAGGCTGGTGACCAGCTTGGGCGCTACGGGGGGTGTGGTGTCCATGATTCAGGGAGCGAATCGCTAGCGATGCGGTGGCGCCGGACAACGCGTCCAGGCCCGGAATTGACGATTAGACCAACCCAAAGCGGGCGGCGCCATTACCCCAAAGCGTCATTCACCTGGTCATGAAACTGGGCCAGGCTGACGGCCAAGTCCAGCTCGCGCGGCAGGGCGTCGCGCACCGAGAACACACCCAATATCTTGCCGCCGGGAGTCACCACCGGCAGGTGCCGAAAGCCGCGCTCGATCATGATCAGCACCGCGTCTGACACCTTCAGCTCGGGCGGCACGCAGTGGGGTTGGTGCGTCATCACCTTGGCCACTGGGGTGGCTTTGGCGTCCAGCGCTTTGGCCAGAACCCGGGTCATGAGGTCGCGCTCTGTCAAGATGCCCAGCATGGCGCCGGTTTGGTCAATGATCAGCACGCTGCCGCAATTGGCTTTGGTCATGGTGCACGCCGCCTCCCACACGTTGGCGCTGGGGGGCAGGCTGACCAGTTGGCGCTGCGACATGCATTGGGAAACGGTGCGGTCTGACATGGTGCACTCCTCAGGTGGTGTGTCTCGCTCTTCAGCGCAATGACGCGTTGAGCTTGTCCAAGGCCTTGGCGCCCGGGCACAGCTGTTTCACGCCCAGGGCGTTCAGCGGCGTGTCTGTGGTGTGCAGTGCACTGTGCATGTCTGTGGCCAGTGGGTCCAGGTACAGCAGGCCGGTAACCACCTCACCACGGGCTTGGTGGTCGTTCATGTAGCTCAGGGCAGCATAACGGTCGGTCGGGTCATAGTCTTGGCGTAACTTGCGCAGGCGCAGGTGGCGGCCATCGTGCTGCTCCACCTCCACCACCTCTCCAGGGGGGTAGTCGGCAGTGATCTCGTCGCGGGTGGTGATGAAGTCGATGCGGCTCACCGCCTCGTTGTGCTGGCGCACATAGTCGTAGCTCTTGGTGCTGCCGCCATGGTTGTTAAAGGCCACGCAGGGGCTGATCACATCAATAAATGCCGCGCCACCGTGGCCCAGGGCGCCCTTGATCAAAGGGACGAGTTGCGCCTTGTCCCCTGAGAAGCCGCGGGCCACATAGGTGGCACCAAGCTGCAGCGCCAGGCCCACCAGGTCGATCGGGCTGTCGCTGTTGACCACGCCTTTTTTGCTCTTGGAGCCACGGTCTGCCGTGGCTGAAAACTGGCCCTTGGTGAGGCCATACACGCCGTTGTTCTCCACAATGTAGGCCATGCGCACGCCGCGGCGCATGGCATTGGCAAACTGCCCCAGCCCAATGGAGGCCGAGTCGCCGTCGCCCGACACGCCCAGGTACAGCAAGTCTCGATTGGCCAGGTTGGCGCCGGTTAGCACCGAGGGCATGCGGCCGTGGACGGTGTTGAAGCCGTGGGCTGCGCCCAAAAAATAATCTGGCGTTTTGGAGCTGCAGCCAATGCCTGAGAGCTTGGCCACCCGGTGCGGCTCAATGTCAAGCTCCCAACAGGCCTGCACAATGGCCGCCGAGATGGAGTCATGGCCACAGCCGGCGCACAAAGTCGAAATGCGACCCTCGTAGTCACGGCGGGTGTAACCCACACGGTTGTGGGTCAGCGTGGGGTG
>CALPLW020000193.1 GCA_943324505.2 Comamonas sp. lk | reverse complement strand
GTCGGACTTGCGCCGCATGCCCCCGACACCTGCTCTGACGCCCTGTTGCGTCAATGTGCAGACAGGGCCGAGGCTCTGGGTTGCCGGGTGTTCATCCACTTGGCGCAAAGTGGTTTTGAGGTTGCGAAGCTTCGCGACCGAGGCTACGACGGCGCGGTGGCCTGTTTGCACCAAAACGGGCTGACCAACCCTCAAACCGTCGCAGCGCACTGCATTTACCTGACCCCCGAAGAGATCAATGGCTGGGGGCAGCACCGCATGTCCATCGCCCACTGCCCGGCCAGCAACCTGAAGATCGAGGCGCGTACCGTGCCAATCCATCGGCTGCTGGGCCACGCCGCGATTGGTCTGGGGACCGACTGGGCGGCCAGCGACAACGCCATGGATATGTTGGCCGAGGCCCGCTTGGCCGCGCTGATCGGAAAGCACCTGGCCGACGACCCCAGCGCCCTCCCGGTCCACACCATGCTCCGAATGGCCACCATCGAGGGCGCTCGCGCGCTCGGGCTCGATGGCACGATAGGCAGCGTCGAGGTCGGCAAGCACGCTGACTTGGTCGTGCTTGACTTGGAACCGCTGGAGGCCAATCCGCGCCACGACCTTGCCGCCAACTTGCTGTACGCCATGAGCACGCGTTGTGTGCGGGATGTGCTGGTCGACGGCGTGCTGCTGGTAGCGGCCGGCAAGCCCGTGTTGGAAGACTTGCCGCAGCTCAAGCGTGAGTTGGCTCGCCGCCAGCCGGTGTGGCAAGCGCGCCACGAAACTGCTTTGCTGCTCTAATTTTGGCATCACGCCTGAATCAAATTGATTCTTGTGGATACAGCCAAGTGTGATCAAAATAGATCGCGATTCACCAACCCAAGGAAATCCCCATGAAAGATTCGACCCATCTGACACGTCGCCAAATCATCAGCGCGGGCGCCGCAGCCACTGGCATTGCTGGCGCTGGCGCATTCCTGTCCATGGAGGCCTTGGCGCAGGACAAAGCCAAGGTCAACATGCAACTGGGGTGGATTGCCGGTGGCAACCAGATTGCCGAAGTAGCGGCCAAACGGCTGGGCTACTATGAGCAAGAGGGCATTGAATTCGCCATCCAGCCAGGGGGCCCCAGCATCGATGGCGTCGCCATTGTGGCTTCAGGTCGGTGGGAAGTCGGTCAGGTGTCCAGCAGCCCGTCAAACATGCTGGCGGTTTCTCAAGACCTGCCCATCAAGGTGTTCGCCACTGGATTACAGCAGCACCCCTACACGTTTTTCTCTCTCAAGAAAAACCCGATCCGTACTGCACAAGACATGATCGGCAAAAAAGTCGGCATTCAGTCGACTGGCATCATTTTGCTCAAAGCCTTGTTGGCCAAGAACAAGATCGACGAGAAACTGGTCACCATTATCCCGATCGGTGCGGAAATGACGCCCCTGATGACCGGGCAGGTAGACACCGTCACAGGTTGGCAAACCAACACCTCGGCGCTCAAGGTGCTTGGCCCCGATCGGGTTGACCTGCGGCTGTGGGACGCGGGCGTTCGGCTTTACGCGCTGCCCTACTACGCACCTAACCAGGTGATCGAGAAACGGCCCGATGTGCTGCAGCGTTTCCTGCGCGCCACTGCACGGGGATGGGCCTATGCCAACAAAAACCGTGACGCAGCCACGGACCTGCTGATTAAAGAGTATCCGAACCTTGACCGTGCTGACGAGCGGGCGGCCATCGACTCACTGATGAGCTACGCCTACAACCCCCAAACCCAAGCCAATGGCTGGGGCGCGATGGACCGGGCTGTCTGGCAAGATCAGATCACCCAATATGCAGACTTAGGCCAGTTCAGCAAGCGGGTGCCTAAGGTAGACGAAGTCATGACGATGGATATTTTGAACGCCACCCGTGACTATCGCCTGAAGAACATGTAATCGTCAGCAAGCTCGGGCCAACATGACCACCACCGAGGCCCTTGCGCCTGCCATCAGTTGTCGCGGCGTATCGGTCCGCTTCTTCACCGAGCACGGCAGTGTGATGGCGCTCAAAGGCGTCGATCTGGACGTCGAAACGGGCGAATTCATCAGCCTGTTAGGGCCTTCGGGTTGCGGCAAATCCACATTTCTGCGGGTTGTCGCCGATCTGATTCCACCCAGCGCCGGGTCAATCAAGGTGCTGGGTGTGGGGCCGGAAGCGGCCCGGCTGAGGCGGGACATTGGCTTCGTGTTCCAGGATGCAGCCTTGCTGCCATGGCGCACCGCCTTGGAGAATGTCGAGTTGCCGCTAGAGATCGCCAAAGCCAAGTTTGGCGCCGCACCAGCCAGCCGCGCGAGCCCGCGTGAGCTGCTGGCGCTGGTTGGCCTCAAGGGCAGCGAACGCGCCTATCCACACGAACTCTCGGGCGGCATGCGTCAACGTGTGTCAATTGCGCGGGCACTGGTCACCAACCCACGCATTCTTCTGATGGACGAGCCCTTTGGTGCGCTGGACGAAATCACGCGAGACCGCCTGAACGAAGAGTTGCTGCGGGTCTGGCGCGAGCTTGGCATGACCGTCTTGTTCGTCACGCACAGCATCCACGAGGCCGCTTTTCTTGGCCAACGCGTGATGATGCTCGCAGCTAATCCGGGCAGGGTTCAGGAAATCGTTCCGATCTCACTGCCAGCAGATCGTCGATTGGATATTCGCGAGACACCGGAGTTTGTGCAAATCACGGCCCGCCTGCGGCGAATACTTGAAATATGTTGATGGAATCATCATGACAACATCTGCACGGGCACCATCAGCAGACCTGCTGGAAACGGATGCAGGTGCCATCGCGCATCGGCTGTCGCTCAAGCGCAAACGCTGGCGCGCACGCCTGCTGCCCGCGCTGGGCGTATTCGTGTTGCTGTTTGGCTGGTGGGCCATCGTGGTGGGCTTTGAGGTCAAGCCTTTTATCGCGCCATCTCCCTTCATGGTGCTCAACACCCTGTACGCCAAGCGGGCCATTCTGCTGGACAACCTGATCCCCACTGCACTTGAGGCCGCTGGCGGGTTTTTGCTGGGCAATCTGGTCGCGATCCTGATGGCCACCGTGTTTGTGCATAACAAGACCTTGAACGATATTTTCTTTCCGGTCGCATTGATGTTGAACGCGATTCCGATCGTTGCCAAGGCGCCTGTTCTGGTGCTGATGATGGGCAATGGCGTGGAGCCAAAAATTGCCATCGCTGCACTGGTTTGCTTTTTCCCCACCCTTGTCAATATGGTGCGCGGCCTGGACGCTGCCAACCCCCAGGCAATGGAGCTAATGCGGGTGCTGTCGGCCAGCAAGACCGAGGTCTTCTTCAAACTGAGGCTATTCAGCTCATTGCCCTACCTTTTTTCTGCCTTGCGGATTGCTGCCTCCATGTCAGTCATTGGTGCCGTGGTGGGGGAATGGATCGGCTCGACACAGGGCATCGGCGCTTTGATTCTTCAAGCCACCTACAACTTTGACTCGGCCCTGTTGTATTCGGCCATTGTCATGAGCGCGTGTTTGTCGGGGTCTTTCTTCCTGATCATCGCCTTGCTGGAGCGCTGGCTCGTGAGATGGCAGCCCCAACACGTTCACTGATCGCCCGCTGGGTGGTCCATTTTTCAAGGTGAGTATGAGCAGTTTGATTGACACGGTGTACCAGCCTGGTCGCCAGGTAAAAGTGGCGTCCCGCGCCGATGTGGTGGTGGTGGGCGGCGGCCCCGCCGGTGTATCCGCAGCTTTGGCGGCGGCTCGCAATGGCGCAAGCGTGACGCTGCTTGAGCGCTACAACCACCTGGGCGGCCTGGCCTCTGGGGGCATGGTGCTGGTCCTGGACGACATGTGGGACAACCACCTGCAGGAAGTCTCGGTCCGCGGCACTTGCCAGACCATGATCGAGCGCCTGGCTGCCATGAAACTGGCCTTGTACCCGCGCGCTAACGAATGGGGTTATGACGAGGCTTCGCGCAAGCGCTGGTACCGCTACGGCACCTTTGACTTCCACACCCACGAGTCACCGCACCCCATCTGTTTTGCGGCCGCTTTTGATCCGGACGGCTGGAAACGGGTTTCACTGGACATGGTGCGAGAGGCCGGCATTGAGTTGCGGCTGCACTCCTGGTTCTCGCACACCCTGGTTGAGGACGGCAAAGTGCGCGGCGTGGTCTGCGAAAGCAAGAGCGGGCCGCAAGCCATCCTGGGCCAGGTGGTTATTGATGCCACTGGCGACCTCGATGTTGCCGCCTCGGCAGGCGCACCGCATACCGGCGGCAACTACATCATGACCACGGTCTTTCGCCTGGGTAACGTGGACACCGAGGCCGCTGAGCGCTACGAGGCTGAGGAGCCCGAGGCCTACGCCGCACTGGATCGACAAATCAAGAAGCTTTTGGGTGGATCCTGGGGGCTTTGGTGGCTCAAGACACCCATCCCAGGCGTGGTCTGGTGCAACTGCCCGCACATGGCGGGGCTGGACGGGCAGAAGGTCGAAGACCTGACCCGGGCTGAAATCCAGGGCCGTCAGCATATTCACAGCCTGGTCGACTTCATTCGCGGCAGACTGCCAGGGTTCGAAAAATGCCATGTCATTGATGTGGCACCGCAAACCGGTGTGCGACAAACCAGGCTGCTTGAAGGCGAGTACGTCCTGACCAAAGAAGACCTGTCACAACGCACCCGCTTTGCCGACAGCATTGCGCGTGGCCGTGACTACTACATGCCGTACCGGGTGCTGTTGCCGCAAGGTGTCGACAACCTGTTGGTTGCTGGTCGCCACTACTCAGTCACCTCGCAAGCCCAGAAAATCTCGCGTGAAATACCGCCCTGTATGGCGATGGGCGAAGCTGCAGGCATTGCTGCGGCCATGGCAGTCCAAGCAGGCGTCAGTGTCCGGCAAGTCAACGTGCCTCAGCTTCAAAAAACCCTGCGTGCTCAGGGGGCAGACCCTGGCGATCAAGTCGGGCGCAATGCCGACGTGCCGGCGCTGGCGGCCGCATTGGCGGTTAATGATCAGGTGTTGGAGGCTCTATGACACAGCAAAACCCAAACCCTGCCGACCTGCCTTTAAGTGGCGTGCGGGTGGTTGATTTCACGCAGGTGATGATGGGGCCGGTGTGCACCCAGATGTTGGCCGACTATGGCGCAGACATTCTCAAGATCGAGCGCAAAGGTGCGGGGGATTTGAGCCGGTCGACCTTCGAGCCGGTGCACGGTGCCGACAACCCGATTTTTTGCAGCCTCAACCGCAACAAACGCAGCGCCGCACTGGACCTGCGCGACGCCGGCCAAATGGCGGCCGTCAAAGCTCTGATCGCCGATGCTGACGTCGTGGTCAATAATTTCCGCGCCGGCGTGATGGAGCGCATGGGCTTGGGGTTTGAAGACTGCCAAAAGATCAACCCACGCATCATTTATGCCGTGGGCACCGGTTATGGCGAAAGCGGCCCCTATGCCCACAAGGGAGGGCAGGATGTGCTGGCGCAAGCCATGAGTGGCGTGATGGCGCGCCGGGCCAACGATTCTGTGCCGGTATCGGTCTACCCCACGGCGCTGGCCGACTACTCGGCCGGCATGCACATGGTGCAAGGCATTTTGTTGGCATTGCTGCACCGGGCACGCACGGGCGTGGGTCAGAAAGTCAGCGTCTCCTTGTACAACTCCATGCTCGCCATGCAGATGCAAGAAGCCGCGATGATCATGATGGCCGACTCCGAGGTGAACTGGGCGGCAATGCCCTTGTCTGGCGTTTTTGAAACCCAAAACGGCCCATTGGTGCTGGTGGGGGCGTTCAAGGCCAACCCCTTGCAAGACATCTGTCAGGCACTGGGCCTGGAAGACCTGTCGGCCGACGAACGCTTCTGCAATCTTAATCAGCAGTTTCGCAATAAGCCAGAGTTGCAGGCCATGTTCCGCGACAAATTTGCCAGCAACACGCGCGAGCATTGGCTAGAGCGGCTGGAGGAGCAAGACCTGCTGTGCGCACCTGTGCGCGACCTGCGTGAGGCCTTGGTCGACCCGCAGACCCTGCACAACAATGTCTTGATGGAGGGCCCGGGCGAAGGGCAAACGGTCCGCTTTGTCGGTAGCCCGATCCAAATGTCCGCCGCGCCCGTGACCTTGCGCCGGGCACCGCCAAGGCTTGGGCAACATACCCAAGAGATCCTGGATCTGGTGCAAACCGGCGAGCAGACGTCATGACCGTTGAATTGCATATCGCAAACCATGTGGCGACGGTCACACTGTCGCGCCCTGAGGCCATGAACGCGGTCGACCTGGCAACCGAAGCACGGCTGCAACAAATCTGGACCCAGATCGAAACTGACCCTTCTGTGCGGGTCGTGGTCCTAACCGGCGCTGGCGAGCGCGCCTTTTGCGCCGGCGCTGACCTTAAAAATCCGTCCGTCACAGGCCTTGAATATTGGGCTGCACCGCGCCTGGGTGGGTTCGGTGGCATTGCCCTGCGCGAAACGCTCAATGTGCCGGTGATCGCCCGCGTCAATGGCTTCGCCCTCGGTGGCGGTTTTGAGATGGTGCTTGGCTGCGACATTGTTGTCGCCTGTGAAGAGGCAAGGTTCGGGCTGCCTGAACCCCGGGTCGGGCGCATGCCCTTAGACGGCGGCATGGTCTTGTTGCAGCGCCAAGTGCCCTACCGTAAAGCCATGGCCATGCTGTTCACGGGCAAACACGTCACAGCGGCGCAAGCCCTCGACATGGGCTTGTTGAACGAGGTGGTGCCCCGCGCTGAACTGGATGGCGCGGTGGCGCGCTGGGTCGAGGACATCCTGGCCTGTGCGCCGCTGTCGCTTCAAGCGATCAAGCAGGTGGTGCGCAGCACCGGCCAACTGACACCGGTGCAGGCGCAGTCCATGCGATTGCCAGCCCTTGTCGCGGCACTGAATTCAGACGATGGCAATGAAGGCGTTCTGGCCTTCCAGCAAAAGCGCAAGCCGGTCTGGAGCGGTCGCTGATCGACCCTTAGAGTGCTCGCGTGGCCTACGTCATCGTTGACACCTGCATCGACTGCAAAGACGCCAGTTGTGTCAGTTGTTGCCCGGTGGACTGCATTTACGAAGGACCACGCAGCTTCTACATCCACCCGGATGAATGCATCAACTGCGGCATCT
>CALPLW020000192.1 GCA_943324505.2 Comamonas sp. lk | reverse complement strand
GGTCAGGCCCATGGTTTTGCGTCGGACGCGCGCCAGGAAGACGCGGTGGTGGCGCTGGTGGCGCAGATCGAGGCCGACATTGGTCCCATCGAGGTCTTGGTGTTCAACATCGGCGCCAACGCGCCCAGCAGCATCCTGGATGAGACTGCCCGCAAGTACTTCAAGATTTGGGAAATGGCCTGTTTTGGTGGCTTTCTGAATGGGCGCGAGGTGGCGCGGCGCATGGTGACGCGCAGTGGCCGGCCGCAGACCATCATCTTCACCGGCGCCACTGCCTCGCTGCGCGGGTCGGCGAATTTTGCGGCCTTTGCCGGCGCCAAGCATGCGCTGCGTGCGCTGGCCCAAAGCATGGCGCGCGAGCTCGGGCCGCGCGGCATCCATGTGGCCCATGTGGTGGTGGATGGCGCTATTGACACCGCCTTCATCCGCGACAATTTCCCCGAGCGTTATGCCCTCAAAGGCCAAGACGGTATCCTGAACCCTGAGCACATTGCCGACCAGTACTGGATGTTGCACGGTCAGCCGCGCGACGCCTGGACCCATGAGCTGGATTTACGCCCTTACCTGGAGAAATTTTGATGACCAAGACAGTGGACTTTTATTTTGATTTTGGCAGCCTTGCCTCTTATCTGGCCTGGACCCAGCTGCCAAAGCTGTGTGCCGATGCTGGCGCCGCCCTGGTCTGGCAGCCCATGCTGCTGGGTGGGGTTTTCCAGGCCACGGGCAATCGGGCGCCCATCAGTGTGCCGCTCAAGGGCAGCTACCTGTTTGTCGACATGGCACGCTTTGCCAAACGCTATGGCGTGCCGCTGGTGATGAACCCGCATTTCCCTATCAACACCCTGCAGCTGATGCGCGCGGCGGTGGGCCTGCAGCTGCGCGGGGACGCCCGCTTTGAGGCCTATTGCGCCGCCATGTTCCGCGCTATCTGGGTGGACGCGCTGAACCTGGGCGACCCAGCGGTGCTGGCCCAGACTCTGAGCGTCGCCGGTTTTGACCCGGCCGCCCTGCTGGCGCTGTGTGCCGAACCCGAGGTGAAAGAAGCCTTGAAGGCCCGCACCGACGCCGCCGTGCAGCGCGGCATATTTGGCGCGCCCACGATGTTTGTGGGCGAGCAGATGTTCTGGGGCCAGGACCGGTTGGACTTTGTGCGCGAGGCCCTGGCCGCCTGAAACCCCTTCTTCAATCAATTGCACCACTGAACGGAACCCTGCCATGAGCGACATCCTGACCGACACCAGTGCCGGTGTGCTGACCATCACCCTGAACCGGGTGGACAAGAAAAATTCCATCACCGCCGCCATGTACGCCAGCATGGCGGAGGCGCTGGTGCAGGCCGAAGCCGACCCGGCGGTGCGCGCTGTGGTGTTCCAGGGGCATGAGACCATTTTCAGCGCCGGCAATGACATTGGTGACTTTCTGAACGCCAAGCCCAGCACCATGGACTCGCCGGTGTTCCGCTTTTTGCGTGGCATCAGCACCTTCTCCAAGCCGGTGCTGGCGGCGGTGTGCGGGCCGGCGGTGGGTATCGGCACCACGCTGCTGTTCCATTGCGACCTGGTCTATGCGGGTGACAACGCCGCGTTCTCCATGCCCTTTGTCAACCTGGGCCTGTGCCCCGAGGCGGCGTCGAGTTACCTGGCACCGCAGCGCATGGGCTACGGCCGCGCGGCCGAAGCTTTGATGTTGGGCGAGCCCTTTCTGGCCGAAGCTGCGCTGGAGATGGGGCTGGTCAGCCGCATCGTGCCGCCGTCTGAGGCTGCTGCCCTGGCGCAGCGCCAGGCGCAAAAACTGGCGGCCAAGCCGCTTGGCTCGCTGATCGAGACCAAGCGTCTGATGAAGCTGGGCCAGGTCGAGGTGGTGGCGCAGCGCATGGCGCAAGAGGCGCAGAGCTTTGGCCGCATGCTGGCCGAGCCGGCAGCGCGCGAGGCCTTCACCGCCTTCATGGAAAAGCGCAAGCCCGATTTCAGCAAAATTTAAAGAAAATCGGCCTCTAGACCCCGTAGTTATTGGGGTTGTAGCTATCTATATGGTAGCAATTTCCCGGTTCCGCCGAAGCCGGCTTTTGAAGGAGTTCGGATGACTTACGCCTCGGTGTTTGCCCCAAATCTGTTTGCCGGCCAGGTGGTCATCGTCACCGGCGGCGGCTCCGGTATCGGCCGCTGCACCGCGCACGAGCTGGCCGCCCTCGGGGCCCGGGTGGTGCTGGTCGGCCGCAAGCTCGATAAGCTGCAGGCGGTGGCCAGCGAAATTACTCAGGACGGCGGCCAGGCCAGCCTGCAGGTGTGTGACATCCGGCAGGAAGAGGCGGTCAAGCAGACCGTGGCCGCCGTGCTGGCCGAGCACGGCCGCATTGACGGCCTGGTCAACAACGCGGGCGGCCAGTACATCACGCCCCTAAAAGCCATCAGCGCCAAGGGCTGGCAGGCGGTGCTCGACACCAACCTGACCGGCGGCTTTCTGATGGCGCGCGAGTGTTTTGTGCAGGCCATGCAACACAGCGGCGGCAGCATCGTCAACATCGTGGCCGACATCTGGGGCTCGATGCCCGGCATGGGCCACAGCGGTGCGGCGCGCGCCGGCATGGTCAGCTTCACCGAGACCGCTGCGGTGGAGTGGGCCGGGCAGGGCGTGCGGGTGAACGCGGTGGCGCCGGGCTACATTGCCTCCAGCGGCATGGACCATTACCCCGCCGACGCAGCGCCCATGCTGCGCGCCATGGCCGGCACCGTGCCGCTGGGGCGCTTTGGCACCGAGTCCGAAACAGCGGCCGGCATTGTGTTTTTGCTCAGCCCCGCCGCCAGCTGTAGCAGCGGCAGCACCCTGCGCATCGACGGCGCGCGGCCGCAGGTGCGCCTGGGCTGGCCCATGGGCGAGCCTGCCGATGCGGCCCGCCAGCGCGATGCCGTCAAGCCCTTTAACGGCTTTCACCGGGCGCAGACGCCCAAGGTTTTTTCCTGACAAGTCACGGAGCCAAGCCATGCATTACACCCACGAGCACCTGGAAATCCAGAATACCCTCAAGCGCTTCATTGACGCCGAGATCAACCCCCATGTGGACGAGTGGGAGGCCGCCGAGATGTTTCCCGCGCACGAGGTCTTCAAAAAGCTCGGCAACCTGGGCCTGCTGGGCCTGACCAAGCCCGAGGCCTATGGCGGCGCCGGGCTGGATTACTCGTATGCGCTGGCCATGGCCGAGGCGCTGGGCCACATTGACTGCGGCGCCATCCCGATGGCCATTGGCGTGCAGACTGACATGTGCTCTCCGGCGCTGGCCCGCTTTGGCAGCGACGAACTGCGGCGCGAATTTCTGGCGCCGGCCATTGCCGGCGACATGGTGGGCTGCATCGGCGTGAGCGAGCCCGGCGCGGGCAGCGATGTGGCTTCGATCAAAAGCCACGCGCGCAAGGACGGCGACGACTACCTCATCACCGGCCAGAAGATGTGGATCACCAACAGCCTGCAGGCCGACTGGATGTGCATGCTGGTCAACACCAGCGATGGCCCGCAGCACCGCAACAAAAGCCTGGTGATGGTGCCCATGCACCTGCCCGGCATCGAGAAAGCCCAAAAAATCCGCAAGATCGGCATGCACGCCAGTGACACTGGGCTGATTTACTTTGACGAGGTGCGGGTGCCGCAGCGCTACCGCATCGGCGAAGAAGGCCACGGCTTCATGTACCAGATGATGCAGTTTCAGGAGGAGCGGCTGTGGGCTGCGGCCAGCTGCCTGCAAAGCCTGGCCAACTGCATCCAGTGGACGGTGGACTGGGCGCAAGAACGCCACTTGTTTGGCGCCACGCTGGCCGACCAGCAGTGGGTGCAGTTCAAACTGGCTGAAATGAAGACCGAGCTGGAGTGCTTGCGCGCCCTCACGCACCAGGCTTGCGCCCTGTATGTGCAGGGCAAGGACGTGCTGGAGTTGGCCTCCATGGCCAAGCTCAAGGCCGGCCGGCTCAACCGGCTGATTCCGGACGGCTGCTTGCAGTTCTGGGGCGGCATGGGCTTCACCCTGGAAAACAAGGTGTCACGCATGTACCGCGACGGCCGCCTGGGCTCAATCGGCGGCGGCGCCGACGAGGTGATGCTGGGCATCATCGCCAAGACCATGGGCGTGGCCAAACGGCCGCCGCGCGGCTGACAGGCGTTGGCCGCTTGTCAGCTCGGTCTGTGACAATCGGGGCATGACTGTACCGACTGCCGCCCCGATCGTGTTTGAAGAAGAGTTCATCGAGGGTCTGCGCGAGCTGTGGGAGCAAAAAATTGTTTTCAACCAGACGCTTGGCCTGCGTGTGGTCTCGCTGACGCCCAGCTTGGTCACTGCCCGCATCGACATGCGGCCCGAACTGGTGGGCCATTACGGCTACAACCGCATCCACGGCGGCGTCATCAGCGCCGGGCTGGACGCCATGGGCGGGCTTGCGGTGATGGCCGCCATTGGCGCCCGACACATGGACGAAACCCCCACCCAGCGCCTGCACCGTTTCATGAAACTCGGCACCATTGACCTGCGCATTGACTACCTGCGCCCCGGCATTGGCGAAACCTTTGAGTTGCGCGGCGAAGTGCTGCGCCTGGGCTCCCGCGTGGCCTCCACCCGCATGGAGTTTCTGGGCGCCGACGGCAAGCTGCTGTCCAGCGGGGCTGGGGCTTACATCGTGTCTTGAGCGGCTTTGACTTACACTCTACCTGCTCAATAAACTGTACAGGTTGGAGCCATCATGCGCATTGTCAGTTACACCGAGGCTCGCAACAGCCTGAAAACCGTGCTCGACGGCGTGGAGGCCGACGCCGATATTGCCATCATCACCCGCCGTGACGGGGCTGACGCCGTGGTGATGTCCCTGGCGCAGTACCAAAGCATGGCTGAAACCCTGCACCTGTTGTCCAGTCCCGCCAATGCCGCGCACTTGGCCGAGTCCATTGCGCAGTACCGCACCGGCCAGGCTAGGCGCCGTGCTCTCGTGCCGGAATGAGCCGGGGCATCGCCTTTACACCTGCCGCTTGGTCTGACTACCTGTACTGGCAGGGGCAGGATAAAAAGACGCTCAAGCGCATCAACACCCTGATCGATGCCAGCCGGCGTGACCCGTTTCAGGGCATTGGCAAGCCCGAACCCCTGCTGGGCAGCCTGAGCGGTTTCTGGTCCAGGCGTATCGACGATGTGCACCGACTGGTCTATGCAGTAGACGATGCCGATCTGACGGTGATCGCCTGCAAGGGGCATTACCAGTAGGCGCTGCCGGCGCGCTGCTTCCAGCGGGGCTGGGGCTTACATCGTGTCCTAAACAGCGACTGGGCCCGCTGCATCGAACGGGTTCAGTACGGGCACACCAAAGACGGCGAAGTCGGCAATGTTGCGGGTCACCACGGTGAGCTGGCGGCCATGGGCAGCACCTTGTACGACTGGGCCACGGCATCCAGCCAGGCTACAACCGCGCCGTACGGCCGCGGCTTTCGAAGTTCGGAAATGATGTTGGTGTCGAGCAGGTACATGCGCCTCAACCCGCAGGCACCACCGGCCGCCGCTGGGCGCTGCCCCGTGTTGGTACCGGCAATTCGCCGCGCACCGCGTCTGCCAGCAACAGCGCTTTGAGCGATGGCCGGGCGGCTGCCTGCATGCGACGCCATTGCTCGATCGGCACCAGCACCGCGGCCTCGCTACCGCGCTTGGTCACCAGTTGCTGGCCGTCGGCCATTTAGGCCTCCAAAAACTCGCTGAACCACGCTTTTGCATCTTGAATGGCCCAGGTTTGCATGTTGATTGATTTTGTCACTGGTCCGCTGACTAGTTTAATGCCAAGTAATTATTGATGAAATACGGGATTTCCGTACAATATTTCGCATGTACACCGTGATCGAAACCCCAACGTTTTAAAAGCAAGCTGAGAAAATTTGGACCGAGTCCGAGCGGATCGAATTCATCAACTGGATAGCGGAAAACGCGCTGGTCGGTGATGTCATTCCTGGCGCGCAGGGCGCTCGCAAAGTGCGCTGGACAGTGGCCAGTAGCATCAAAAAGTGAGTGCGACATGAAGAAATTGGACATTGAGCGTGCGGCCAAGGCAATCGAGAAGGATGCGGGCATGGCCTTGCCAGATTTACGCCAAGCGCTGGAAGAGGCCAGTGGCAACACGGGCCGAGTGACGACGCCCGAGCAGATACTGGTGCGGCAGGCCAGGTCCAGAACCGGCTTGTCACAACAGGCTTTTGCCGAGCGCATCGCCACGCCTGTTGCCACTCTGCGTGACTGTGAGCAAGGGCGATTCACCCCGCCAGGCGGCGTGCTTTGCTTGCTGCGCCTGATAAGCAAGCATCCTGAGCTGACGCAAGAGCTTGCGACCGCCTAGGCGCGGTCTGGCGACAGACGGCCTGCCCACAAAGCAAGCCGGGTGCAATACCACTGAATGAGCTCGCCCAAACCCAGGCATAAAGACACCCAAGCCGTAGCGGCTGCCGCCCCGGCGGCCCGGGCCGCGCTGCTGTTGCAGATCGACGCCGCGTTGCGCCCGCTGGCCGATCCGGGGCAAGCCGCGCCGATGCGGGCCTACATGCTGGACCAGTTTGCATTTTTGGGTATCCGCGCCACGCCGCGCCGGCAGGCCTTGCGCGGCCTGCCCCGGCTGAACACCTGGACGGCCGCCGACCTGCTGTCCGTGGCCGAAGCCTTGTGGGAAATGCCAGAGCGCGAATTTCAGTATGTGGCGGTGGACCTACTGGCCAAACACCATCGGCAGCTTGAGCTGGCCAGTCTGCCCCGCCTGCTGCAGCTGGTGCAGCGCCATGCGTGGTGGGATACGGTCGATGGGCTGGCCGGTGTGGTGGGTGACATCCTGCTGCGCGCGCGCACCGGGCAAGCCGACGCTCAGCGCCCCATGGACGACTGGCTGGGCCACCCGAGCCTGTGGGTGCGCCGCGTCGCCATGCTGCACCAACTGGGCTGGAAAGTGCAGACCGACCAGGCACGCTTGTTTCGGTATGCGCTGGCCTTGGCGCCAGAAACCGATTTCTTCATGCGCAAGGCCATCGGCTGGGCGCTACGCGACCACGCCCGCTCCCAGCCCGAGGCGGTGCGGGCTTTTTTGATGGCCCATGCCCACGTTTTATCCGGC
>CALPLW020000191.1 GCA_943324505.2 Comamonas sp. lk | reverse complement strand
GCCCGGCCGCCGATATCGCCGAGGCCTACCGCAGTGGGCGCGGCTCGCTGAAATGCCGGGCGCGCTGGAAGATCGAAGACCTGGCGCGTGGCCAGTGGCAGCTGGTCATCACCGAGCTGCCGCCTGGTGTCAGTACGCAACGGGTGCTTGAAGAGATCGAGGAGCTGACCAACCCCAAGGTCAAGGCCGGCAAAAAAGCCCTGTCACAAGACCAGAACCAGCTCAAGGCCAGCGTGCTGGCGGTGCTGGATGTGGTGCGCGATGAATCGAGCAAAGACGCCGCCGTGCGCCTCGTCTGCGAGCCCAAGACCAGCCGCATCGGCCAACAGGAACTGGTCACCACGCTGCTGGCGCACACCAGCCTAGAAACCTCCTCGCCCATCAACCTGACCATGGTCGGGCTGGACGGCCGGCCGACGCAAAAATCCTTGCGCCAGATGTTGTTGGAGTGGATCGAATTCCGCCAGACCACCATCGAGCGGCGCTCGCGCCACCGGCTCGACAAGGTGCTCGACCGCATCCACATCCTGGAGGGGCGGCAACTGGTGCTGCTCAATATTGACGAGGTGATCGCCATCATCCGCCAGTCGGATGAGCCCAAAGCGGCGCTGATGGCGCGCTTTGCTCTGTCGGAGCGTCAGGCCGAAGACATCCTGGACATCCGGCTGCGGCAGTTGGCGCGGCTAGAAGCCATCAAAATCGAACAGGAGTTGGCGGGGCTGAGCGACGAGCGCCAGCGACTGGAAGACATCCTGGCCAGCCCCACCGCATTGCGCCGCCTGATGGTCAAAGAGATAGAGGCCGACGCCAAAACCTTCGCCGACCCGCGCCGCACTCTGATCCAGGCTGAGAAAAAAGCGGTGCTGGAGGTCAAGGTGCTTGACGAGCCTGTGACGGTGGTGGTCAGCCAAAAGGGCTGGGTGCGTGCCCGCACCGGCCACGGCCACGAGGCTGGCAGCTTTGCCTTCAAGGCCGGAGACGGCTTGTACGGCACGTTTGAATGCCGCACGGTGGACACCCTGCTGTGCTTTGGCAGCAACGGCCGGGTTTATTCGGTGCCGGTGGCTGTGCTACCCGGCGCTCGCGGTGACGGCCAACCCATCACCAGCCTGATCGAATTGGAGGCGGGGACCGAGCTGCTGTACTACCACGCTGGCCCGGCCGGCGCCAGCCTGTTGCTCAGCAGCTCGGGCGGCTATGGTTTCACGGCCACGGTGGCCCACATGGTGTCGCGCCTCAAGGCCGGCAAGGCCTTTGTCACCTGCAATGCGGGCGAGACGCTGTGCCGACCTTCGGTGGTGGCTTCCGAGGCGGGCCTGGTGCCGACGCCGCCAGCCAGCCATGTGGCTTGTGCCTCGGCGGGCGGGCGGATACTGACTTTTGAGATCACGGAGCTGAAACAGATGGCCGTCGGCGGGCGTGGCCTGATGCTGATCGACCTGGAGGACAAAGACAGCTTGGCCGGTGCTGCCGCCTACACCCGCAGCATCCGCATCGACGGTATCGGGCGCGGCGGCAAGCTGCGCGAAGAGACTCTGGAGATCCGCAGCCTGAACAATGCCCGTGCGGTGCGGGGCCGCAAGGGCAGGGCGGCTGATTTTGGATTTAAGCCGACGGCGGTGACGCGTCTCGAGTGACTTGTTCCGCCGTTTGGCGCAGCAGCGTCACGGTGGCCTGCTGCGTCAGTGTGGCCGGGCGCAAGGCACTGGTGGCCAGGGCCACCAGAATGCGCAGGGGCGGATTGCCGATCGGCCGCAGTGAAAAGGCCGAGGGTCGTACCGAACTGGCCACCGCATTTCGTGACAGCACCGCACTGCCGGCGCCATCTGCGACCAGGTCCAGAATGGCTGACACCCCATCAATCTCAAGTGCAATGTGGGGTCGGCAGCCGATGCGGGCCAGCTCGGACTCCACATGCATCCGGATGGCGTTGGGCCGGCTTGGGATCACCAGCGGCAGCTCGGCCAGCGCGCGCAGCGTAATGGCGCCCGGCGGCGGGTCTTCGGCCAGTCCGGGCGGACGAGCCTGCACCAGCACCAGCTCCTCGACCATCAGGGGTTTGATGTCGACGTCGGCGCCGGCTTGGGCGTTGTAGAGCACGACAATGTCCAGCCGGCCGTTCAGAAGTGACTCGAGCAGGGCCACCGACAGGCCCTCGCTGATAGACAGACTGGCTTCGGGCATGGCCTGACGGAAGGCGCGGGTCAGGGGCACCGTCAGCATTCTGGCCAAGCTGGTCGGCAGGCCCACTGCCACACGGCCGGCCAAGGCGCCGCGCAGCCGGCCCAGCTCCTCGTGGGCATGCTGCACCTGGTGCAAGATGCCTCGGCCATGGGCCAGCAGCAGCTTGCCGGCTTCTGTTGGAACGGCGCCACGCCCGTTTCGCACCAGCAGGGTCTGGCGCAGCTCCACCTCCAGCAGACGCACCTGCCGGCTCAATGCAGGTTGCGCCACGTTCAATGCCAAGGACGCGCGCGTGAAGCTGCCCAGCTCAGCCACGCGGACAAAGTAGGTCAGTTGCTTCAGATCCATCTTGAATAAATTACCATAACCAATCGTTCATTATGCCAATTTGATATATCTGATAGTGGCGACTATCGCTGGTGCCAAGGTGGCACAACGCCGACAATTTGGCCTATGCAGACCGCCATCCCCTCCCTCTTTATGCGCGGCGGCAGCTCGCGCGGCCCGTTTTTTCTGGCCTCGGACCTGCCGGCTGACATCCCCACCCGCGACCGCGTGCTGTTGGCGGTGCTGGGCTCGCCGGACCGCCGCCAGATTGACGGCATGGGCGGCGCCCACCCGCTGACCAGCAAGGTTGGCATCGTCAGCCCCAGCCACACGCCCGGGGTGGCGCTGGACTTTTTGTTTGCCCAGCTGCAGCCGGACAAAGACACCGTGGACACCAGCCCCAACTGCGGCAACATGCTGGCCGCAGTGGTGCCGTTTGCGCTGGAGCGTGCCCTGATCGAGGCCCAAGGTGATACCACCACGGTGCGGGTGCTGACGCTCAACACTGACATGCAGTGTGATGTGACCGTGCGAACCCCGATGACGCCACGGGGTCGGCGGGTGGCCTACGACGGTGACGCCCGCATCGACGGTGTGCCCGGCAGCTCGGCGCCGATCACCATCAATTTTCTGGACACCGCAGGTTCGGTTTGCTCTGGCCTACTCCCCACTGGCCGAGTCCGTGATGTGGTGACGGTGACGGGCGAGGGCTTTGCGCCTTTCGCGCTGCCCGTGACCTGCATCGACAACGGCATGCCCCTGGTGATGTTTCAGGCTGCAGATGTGGGCTGCACCGGCTATGAAACGGTGGCCGAGCTCAATGCCGACACTGCGCTCAAGCTGCGTATCGAAGCCCTGCGCATCCAGACCGGTCACCTGATGGGACTGGGCGATGTCAGCGCCAAGAACTACCCCAAGATGACGCTGATTGCCCCGCCGCGCAGCGGCGGCAGCCTCTGCACCCGCAGCTTCATCCCGCACGTCTGCCACGACGCGATTGGCGTGCTGGCGGCCGTCACAGTCGGCACCGCCTGCGTGCTCAAAGGCTCGGTCTGCGAGGGCGTGGCGGTGATGGAGGCCGGCCATGAACCGCGGGTGTCGGTCGAGCACCCCACCGGTGAATTCAGTGTGGCGCTGGGGCTGGACCCGGCCAACCCGCAAAACGTGACCCGTGCCGCCTTGCTGCGCACCGCTCGACTGATCATGCGGGGCGAGGTGATGGTCCCTGCCGCGGTGTGGACCGGCCAGTCCGCCTGAATCCCAATCAGCCAAGACCTGAGGAAACCCCATGAGCCAACAAACCCTGATCATCGACTGCCACGGCCACTACACCACCGCGCCCAAGGCGCTGGAGACCTGGCGCAGCCGGCAGGTTGCCGCCTTGAACGACCCAGCCAACCGGCCCCGCGTGGCCGAGCTGGTGATCAGCGACGACGAGCTGCGCGAGAGCATCGAGACCAACCAGCTGCGCCTGATGCGCGAGCGTGGCAGCGACCTGACCATCTTCAGCCCGCGTGCGAGCTTTATGGCGCACCATATTGGCGACTTTGAGGTGTCCAGCACCTGGGCGGCGATCTGCAACGAACTCTGCTACCGCGTCAGCCAGCTGTTTCCAGACCATTTCATCCCTGCGGCGATGCTGCCCCAAAGCCCTGGCGTGGACCCCGCCACCTGCATCCCCGAGCTGGAGCGCTGCGTGCGCGACTACGGCAACGTCGGCATCAACCTCAACCCTGACCCCTCCGGCGGTCACTGGACATCGCCGCCCTTGAGCGACCGCGCCTGGTATCCCATCTACGAAAAAATGGTGGAGCACAACATCCCGGCCATGATCCACGTGTCAACCAGCTGCAACAGCTGCTTCCACACCACTGGCGCGCATTACCTGAATGCTGACACCACCGCCTTTATGCAGTGCCTGACCAGCGACCTGTTCAAGGACTTTCCCACGCTCAAGTTCATCATTCCGCATGGCGGCGGCGCCGTGCCTTACCACTGGGGGCGTTTTCGGGGCCTGGCGCAAGAGCTGAAAAAACCGCTGCTCAAAGACCACCTGCTCAACAACATCTTCTTTGACACCTGCGTCTACCACCAGCCCGGCATCGACCTTCTGACCAAAGTGATCCCGGTGGACAACATCTTGTTTGCCAGCGAGATGATCGGCGCGGTGCGCGGCATCGACCCCGAAACCGGCCACTACTTTGACGACACCAAGCGCTACATCGAGGCCTCGACCATCGTCGTCGGTGACGACCGTCACAAGATCTACGAAGGCAACGCCCGCCGCGTGTTCCCACGCCTGGACGCGGCACTCAAGGCGCGCGGCCGCTGAGCCGACGCCTGCCCCGCCCGCCCCATCAAGGAGAAACTGATCATGTATGAATTAGGTGTTGTGTACCGCAACATTCAGCGCGCTGACCGGGCCACCGCCGACGCTCTGGCCGCTTTGGGTTCGGCCACCGTGCACGAGGCGATGGGCCGCGTCGGTCTGCTCAAGCCCTATATGCGCCCCATTTACGCTGGCGCCCAGGTGTCGGGCACGGCAGTGACCGTGCTGCTGCACCCCGGTGACAACTGGATGATGCATGTGGTGGCTGAGCAGATCCAACCCGGCGACATTGTGGTGGCTGCGATCAGCGCTGAGTGCACCGACGGCTACTTTGGCGACCTGCTGGCCACCAGCTTCCAGGCGCGAGGCGCTCGGGCGCTGGTGATCGATGCCGGCGTGCGTGACGTCAAGGAGCTCACGCGCATGGGTTTTCCGGTCTGGAGCAAGGCCATTTCCAGCAAGGGCACCATCAAGGCCACGCTGGGCTCGGTCAATGTGCCGGTGGTGTGCGCCGGCATGCTGGTTACCCCGGGGGATGTGATCGTGGCCGACGACGACGGCGTGGTCTGTGTGCCGGCTGCGCTGGCCGCCAAGACCCTGGCTGCGGCGCAACAACGCGAAGCCAATGAGGGCGAGAAGCGCGCCAAGCTGGCCGCCGGCGTGCTGGGCCTGGACATGTACAAGATGCGCGAACCGCTGGCCGCCGCCGGCCTGCGCTACATCGACTAACGCCGGGCCACCAACATGAGCAAACCCACCACAGGTGATTTCACCAAGACCGCTGGCTGGCTGGACTGGTACGCCGGCCCGGCCCAACCCCGCTTTCAATTGCCGGCCGGGGCGGTGGACGCCCACTGCCACGTGTTTGGCCCGGGCGCCGAATTTCCCTACGCGCCCGAGCGTAAGTACACGCCGTGCGACGCCTCCAAGGCGCAGCTGTTTGCCCTGCGCGACCACCTGGGTTTTGCCCGCAATGTGATTGTGCAGGCCACCTGCCACGGCGCCGACAACCGCGCCATGGTGGATGCCTGTGTCGCCTCGGGCGGTCGGGCGCGCGGTGTGGCCACGGTCAAACGCAGCATCAGCGATGCCGAGTTGCAGGCCTTGCATGCGGCCGGCGTGCGCGGCGTGCGCTTCAACTTTGTCAAGCGCCTGGTTGACTTCACGCCGAAAGACGAGTTGCTGGAGATTGCTAACCGCATCAAGCCGCTGGGCTGGCATGTGGTGATCTACTTTGAGGCGGTGGACCTGCCCGAGCTGTGGGACTTTTTTACCACCCTGCCCACCACCGTGGTGGTGGACCACATGGGCCGGCCCGATGTGAGCAAGCCGCTGGACGGCCCGGAGTTTGAGTTGTTTGTGAAGTTCATGCGCGAGCACAGCAATGTATGGAGCAAGGTGAGCTGCCCCGAGCGTCTGAGCGTGACCGGCCCCAAGGCGCTGCAGGGCGAGGCCAATGCCTACCGCGACGTGCTGCCCTTTGCCCGCCGTATGGTCGAGACCTTTCCCGACCGGGTGCTGTGGGGTACCGATTGGCCGCACCCCAACCTGAAGGACCACATGCCGGACGACGGCCTGCTGGTTGACTTTATCCCGCACATCGCCACCACGCCCGATCTGCAACAAAAAATGCTCGTCACCAACCCCATGCGCCTCTACTGGCCCGACGCATGTTGACCCCCACGCTTGTCGCTGCGCGTACGGCGCTGCCCCCAGAGGGGGCGTCAGTCGCCTTGGGGCGGCCCGGCGGCGACTGGCCTACTTATGGAGACTCTAATGGCACTCGATAAACCTTACCTTGACGTTCCCGGCACCACCATTTTTGATGCCGAGCAAAGCCGCAAGGGCTACCACCTGAACCAGTTTTGCATGTCGTTGTTGCAGGCCGCCAATCGGGATCGCTTCAAGGCGGATGAGCGGGCCTACCTGGACCAATGGCCGATGACCGAAGACCAGAAATTGGGGGTACTGAGCAGAGATCTGAACCGCTGCATTGCGCTGGGCGGCAACATCTACTTTTTGGCCAAGATCGGCGCCACCGACGGCAAGAGCTTCCAGCAAATGGCCGGCAGCATGACGGGCATGACCGAAGACGAATACCGCGCCATGATGGTCAGCGGTGGCCGCAGCGTCCAGGGCAACCGCTTTATTGGCGAAGACGGCACCGCCCAAGCACACCGCCAGCCGCAGGGCGCGGCCGGCAAAGCAGGACACTGAACACCATGGCACGCATCACCGCATCTGTTTTTACCTCCCACGTTCCTGCCATCGGCGCGGCGCTGGACCTGGGCAAGACT
>CALPLW020000190.1 GCA_943324505.2 Comamonas sp. lk | reverse complement strand
GACGGGTGCACGGCCCGGTTGTAGCCGGCGGAGCTGGGCCACCAGTAGCTGGGGTCGTAATTGTCGGGTGGGTTGTCGTCGAGCTCGGGCTGGCGAAAGCTGATGTCCAGGCCAATGCCGGCGTGCTGCACGCCCACCAGGTTGGCCACATAAGCCGCGTGGCGCGCCACATCCACCGCGGTGGGCTGGTTATTGCCCAGGAAAAATGACACACCTGACACGCAAACCACGCCGCCGGTGGCGGCACAGGCGCGGATCTGCTCGTCGGTGACGTTGCGGCCGTGCTCCACCAGCGACAGGGGGTTGGCATGGCTGAAGATCACCGGCGCGCTAGACGCCGCCATGATGTCCAGGCTGCAGCGCCGGCCGGTGTGCGAGCAGTCCATCAGCACGCCTGCGGCGTTGATGGCTTGCACCACCTGGTGCCCAAGCGAGGTGAGGCCCTGCTCAACATCATGGCAGCCACCCGCCACGCTGTTGTTGCGATTATAGGCCAGGTGCATCTGGCGCACGCCCAGGCTCTGGTACAACGCCACCATGTCGGGCTGCTCCAGCAGGGGCATAGCACCTTCCAAGTCAAAGCCGATGGCGAGCTTCCCCTGGGCAGCGGCGCGTTCCACGTCTTGAATGGTGTTGGCCAGCACAAAGCGCTCAGGCTGAGCCGCCACGCTGGCACGGAAGCCAGCAATGGTTTGCATCACCTGCGACAGCGGGTTCATGTCCATGCCGATGTTGATCGACACATAATGCACGCCGGCAGCGTGAAAGCGCTCGATCGGTGCAAAACTGGCCTGCGGGTGCAGGGGCAGGCAGGCGTGGGCTTCCCAGTGGATCATGACAATGCTCCGGTACGGCGAAAGCCCGAGGAGGCTTCCATCAGGTTTTGGGTATAGGGGTGGCTGACGCGGCTGGCTGCCAAGTCGGCCGAGCTGACCAGCTCCACTGTCTGCCCACGCTGCATCACCATAAGGCGATCGCACAGGTGTGTCACCACGGCCAGGTCATGGCTGACCATGACAAAGGTCAGGCCACGGCGGTGACGCAGGTCTTCGAGCAGGTTGAGCACCTCGGCCTGCACCGAGGCGTCCAGCGCCGAGGTGGGTTCATCCAGCAGCAGAATCTGCGGCTCCAAAATCAGGGCCCTTGCAATCGCAATGCGCTGGCGCTGGCCGCCCGACAGCTGGTGGGGGTAACGGAACCGAAAACCAGTGCCCAGGCCCACCTCGTCAAGCGCCCGCTCAATGCGGGCCTCGGCATCGTCCATCTTGTGGATGGCGAGCGGTTCGGCCAGGATGCGGTCCACCGTCTGGCGAGGGTGCAGCGAGCCATAGGGGTCTTGAAACACCATCTGCACCAAGCGGCGGAACGGTTTGCTGCCGGGCTTGGGCAGCGCAGGCGCAGCACCCGCACTGTCACCCGCACCGGTAGCTTCGCCCAGCAGTTGCACGCTGCCAGCGGCCAGTGGCGCGAGGCCACAGATGGCGCGCAGCACGGTCGATTTTCCCGAGCCCGACTCACCCACCAAACCAAAGCTACCACCGGGCTCGACCTGGAACGAGGTGTCGGCCACCGCGACAAAGCCGTCGTAGGTGACCCGCAGGCCCTGCACGGCCAGGCCAACCGGGCGGCTCACAGCGCCCACTCCGGCTGCCGGTCCAGGGTGGGCAAGGGGTGCCGCGCATCGCCCAGCTTGGGCAGGCAATTGAGCAGGCCCAGCGTGTAGGGGTGGCGGGCATCAGTCAGGCCACCGGCAGCAATTTCTTCGACCACCCGGCCGGCGTACATCACCAGGATGCGATCGCAAAATGTAGAGACCAGGCGCAGGTCGTGCGAGATGAAAATCAGGCCCATGCCGCGCTGGCGCACCAGCCCGTCCAAAATGGCCAGCACCTGCAACTGCACGGTGACATCGAGCGCCGACGTGGGTTCGTCGGCAATCAGCAACTCGGGGTTGGCAATCAGCATCATGGCGATCATGGCGCGCTGGCCCATGCCGCCCGAGACCTCATGCGGGTACAGCCTGAACACCCGGGCAGGGTCGTCGATCTGCACCGATTCCAGCGCCACCAATGCAGCCTGGCGCGCTTCACGGCCCGACACCCGGCTGTGCGCACGCAGCGTCTCAATGATCTGGTCGCCAATCGTCATCACCGGGTTCAGCGAAAACTTGGGGTCTTGCAGCACCATGGCAATGCGCCCGCCGCGCAGCGCTCGGCGCTGGCGCGGCGAACAGCCTAGCAAGTCAGTGCCGTGAAATTGCAGGCGCTTGGCTGTGACCCGTCCCTCGGGGGCGGTCAGGCCCAGAATGGCGCGCCCGGTCTGCGACTTGCCCGAACCCGACTCGCCCACAATGCCCAGGCGCTCGCGCCCCAGGGTAAAACTGACGCCGCGCACGGCCTCCGTGAAGCCGCCATCACGGTTGGGGAAGGCCACGCGCAGGTCATCGACCACCAGCACCGGGTCGTTGTTATGGCTGCTCATTTGGCAGCCTTGGGGTCGAGCGCGTCACGCAAGCCATCGCCCAGCAGGTTGAACGCCAGGCTCACCAGAAAAATTGCCGCGCCCGGCGCTGCCGCCACCCACCACTGGTCCAGCACGTAGAGCCGACCGTTGGCGATCAGCGCGCCCCATTCGGGCATGGGCGGCTGCGCGCCCAGACCCAAAAAGCCCAGGCCGGCGGCTGTCAGGATGATGCCGGCCATGTCCAGCGTGACCCGCACGATCACCGAGGACACACACAGCGGCATGATATGACGCACAACGATGCGCCAGCGTGATGCACCGATCAGCTGCACCGCCGCGATGTAGTCGGCTTGGCGGATGGTCAGCGTCTCGGCACGGGCAATGCGCGCATAGGGCGGCCAGGAGGTGATGGCGATCGCGATCACGGCATTTTCGATGCCAGGCCCCAGGGCCGCGACAAACGCCAGTGCCAGGATGAGCCGGGGGAAAGCCAGAAAAATATCGGTGATTCGCATCAGCACCGCATCGGCCCAGCCACCCAGGTAACCGGCCACCGTGCCCACCACCAGGCCGATGGGCGCGGCCAACACGGCCACCAGCACCACCACATAGAGCGTGATGCGCGACCCATGGATGATGCGCGACAGGATGTCGCGCCCCTGGTCGTCGGTGCCAAACCAGTGGGCGCTGGACGGCGGCAGCAGGCGGGTGGTGCGCAGGTCGCCAATATAGGGCGAGTAAGGCGCCAGCAGGTCGGCAAACACCGCCACCAGCACCAAGAGCAGCACGATCGCCAAGCCGACCATGGCCAGCCGGTTACGGGCAAAAATTCGCCAGGCGCCATAGGCCCGGCCCAGGGCCGCCTGCCGGCGCGACTGCGGCCGCTCGGCCATCAGCCAATCGTGGAGAGTTTCTGGGCGCGGCGCCTGCTCGGCCTTGGCAATGTCAGTCATGGTGTGCGATTCAGGGCGCCCGGGTCCGTGGATCGAGCCACTGGTACAGCAGGTCGGACAGCAGGTTCAAGCCAATGAAGACCGAGCCGACAATGATGGTGCCGCCCAGCACGGCGTTCATGTCAGCGTTTTGCAGCGAGTTGGTGATGTACAGCCCCAAGCCCGGCCAGGCAAACACAGTCTCGGTCAGGACCGAGCCCTCCAGCAGGCCGGCGTAAGACAGGGCAATCACCGTCACCAGCGGCACCATGGCGTTGCGCAGGGCGTGGCGCCAGATGATGCGGGCCTCAGACAGGCCCTTGGCGCGGGCGGCCACCACGTACTCCTGGCTCAGCTCATGCAACATGAACGAGCGGGTCATACGGCTGATGTAGGCCAAGGAAAAATAGCCCAGCAGGGAAGCGGGCAGGATCAGGTGAGACAGAACGTTGCGGAACGCGTCCCACTGGCCCTGGCGCGCGGTGTCGAGCAGCAGGAAACCGCTCTCGAGCGTGACCGAAAACTCATAGGTGACATCGATACGACCCGGTCCGCCCACCCAACCCAGCTTGGCATAAAACAGCACCAGGCCCATCAGCCCGAGCCAAAAAATCGGCACCGAGTAGCCGATCAGGCCCATGACTCGTACCAGTTGATCAACCCAACCACCCCGCCTGACCGCCGCCCACACCCCCAAGGGTACGCCCAGGCCGGCACCGATCAGGATGCCCAGGGTAGCGAGCTCGATGGTGGCCGGGAAAGTGCGCCGAATATCCGTCATCACCGGGTTAGAGGTCAGCACCGATGTCCCAAAATCACCTTGGGCCACTTTGTCCAGGTAGATGTAAAACTGATGCCACAGGGGCTTGTTCAGGCCCATCTCTTCCCGGACCCGCGCCACCACATGTTCTGGCGCCCGGTCGCCCACAACAGCGAGCACCGGGTCGATCGGGATCACCCTGCCGATAAAGAAGGTAACCGCCAGCAAGCCCAGATAGGTCAACACAATGACCATCAGAAACTTGCCGACACGCCACAGGACGCGGCGCAGGCGCGCGCCGCTCTGGGGCGCAGTTTGCGCCTGCACCGCCGGGTTCAAGACCAGCACCCGCAGGGGCTTACTTGGTCACCTTGTGCATGTAGGTGCTGTCCGATGTCGGGCCGATTTTGAGCCCCTGCACATCGCTGCGCATCGCTGCCACCTCGGTCTGCTGGAACAGCATCACAAAGGGACTGGTTTTGCGGAAATCAGACTGCATGTCTTCGTACATGACTTTGCGCTTGTTGGCGTCTCGCTCCAGCACCGCTGCGTCGGCCTTCTTGGTCAACTCAGGGATGTCCCAGGCATTGCGCCAGGCCAAGGGCTTGGACTTGGCCGCGTCGGTGTTGTCCGGGTTACGCACAAAGGTGTCGGCATTGGTGTGCGGATCCCAGTAGTCGGCGCCCCACTGGCCAATGTAGATGTCATGGGTGCGCGCACGGTACTTGGTCAGCGTCTGCTTGCCGTCGCCCGGCAGGATCTCGACATCGATGCCAGCGCGCTTGGCGGTTTGCTGGAAGTTTTCGGTGATGCCCTGCACCGGCTGCGTGGTGCGCATGTCGATGGTCACCTTGAAGCCATTGGGCAGGCCCGCCTTGGCCAACAGTGCCTTGGCCTTGTCAACGTCCAGCTTGTAAGGCCGCTCGGTACTGGCGCCCAACAGGCCGACCGGCAGGAAGTTTTGATGCACCACACCGATGTTCTTGATCAGCGTGTCGCCGATGGCTGCATAGTCCACCAGCCATTTCAGGGCTTCACGCACCTCGGGCTTGGCCAGGTTGGGGTTCTTCTGGTTCAGACTGAAGTAATACACCGTGCCTTTTGGCGTGGCCGTGGTTTTGATGTCCTTGTTGCTCGCCAGAGCGGCCAGGTCTTGCGGCTGCAAGTTACGGGCAATGTCGATGTCGCCCTTCTCCAACAACAGGCGTTGCGTAGCGGCCTCTTTGATGTGCCGGTAAATCACCCGCGCCGGCTTGGACTTGTCGCCATAGTAGTTGTCATTGCGCTCAAGCGCCACGATCTCATTGGCACGCCATTCGCGCAGCTTGAGCGCGCCCGAGCCGGCGTAGTTGGTCTTGAGCCAACCGTAGCCGAGGTAGCCATTAACCTCCTTGGACACGACCAGCTTCTTGTCTACGATGGACGCAACGTTGGCTGTGAGGCAGTTGTAAACGAAGGTCGGCGCATAGGCCTTGTCTGTCTCCATCGTCAGCGTCAGGGGACCGGTTTGCTTGATCTTGTCCTTGACGTTTTCCTTGGTAAAGCCAAACTGAGTCAAGATGAAGGCAGGGGTCTTATCCAGCAGCACTGCACGCTGCAAGGAATAGACGACGTCTTCGGCCGTCAGAGCATTGCCAGAGGCGAATTTCGCACCGGGGCGCAATTCGAACGAGTAGGTCTTGCCATCAGCCGAAACCGACCATTTGGTGGCGACGTCAGCGACCAGTTTGGACGGATCGTTGACGTCATAACGAACCAGCCGGTCGTACGAGTTGCCCATGATCTCGCCTGCCGAGATCTCAAACGCCTCGCCCGGGTCCATGGTGATGATGTCGTCGATGGCCCAAGCCACCACCACGGTGTCTTTGGGGGTCGCGGCAAATGCGGGCGTGAGGCTGCTGCCAAACGCCAGAACACAGGCTGCGGCAACGGCGAGCATGCGTCGGTTCAGAACAGGGGTGGAATGTCGCATGGAGTGATCCTTAAATTTGTGAAACGAGCCGCAGCCGAAGACCGGCTCCGATGGCGGCTTCCAGTTTATACCGAACGCCCGGCTACCGGGAAAACCCTGTACCGGGCATCAACCAGGCGTCAACCAGGCGCCATTGGGTTCAACGCGCCCAGCCCGGCACTGCTGAGCAGCGGGTACCGCGACGGCTCGGGCAAAGCGTAGTGCCACCACTCATGGGAAATATGTGCAAAGCCAGCCCCCTCCATGGTGCGCATCAGCAGCAGGCGATTGGCCTGCGCCTGGGCCGACACGGCCGGGTTGAAATGGTGCGACAGCTCGGTCATCTCGTCAAAACCGCTGCCCATATCAAGTTCATCACCCTGGCCGTCGACCAGGGTCAGATCCAGAGCGGTGCCACGGGTGTGGTTGGAACCGATGGCTGGGTCGGCCACATAGGCGCGATCAGGGGCCGTGTCCCACAGCAGCACCTGGGCCTCGTGCGGGCGAAAAGCGTCAAAAATCTTGAGGCGGCAGCCGGCATCAGCAGCCAGGGCGACGGCCCGGCGCAGGCAGACCTCGGCATCACGGTGCAAAAGGCACAGAGGCCGGGCATAAATCACTTGGCCTGCCACATTATTGGGCGTGGCATAGGCCAGGTCGATCACGACATGGTGCGCGGCGGGGCTGATTAGCACCAAGGGGTGGGGTGAAGCAGACATCGGACGGAGCCCTGGGCTGGGCCCGCTGGTATTGAAACCAGAATTTTACCGAATGTTTTTGGGCTCCAGCCCTTGTAGGGTGGTCATTTCCAGCTATGGAAATGATAGTAAATTGGCGTCGGTCGCATCACGTCATTGCACGCACCACTGATGCCCTGCTCGCCCGGGGTGGTCGCCCGGGCACCGACAGGGTCAGTCTAAGCAAGAATCGTGACAGACTGACGACAGCATTGAGCTACCTTCGTTTCCAGCTGTAAGGACTTGGCAGCGTGACGGATTAGCCCTGTGGCGGGTTGGCTAAGCGGTCAAGGCGGCGCCAGGCCAAGCGACTGCGATCATGGCCATCGAGCAGCGGGAACCGGGGTTCAGGTATTTAGGCGATTCGGTATTCAGTCTTGCCCAACCAGGGAGGGGATGGTGTGCCTGGTGCAGCGAGGTCAAGACACCGTTGTGATTGTCAAGCGATTACTTGCTTGTGGAGATCAGGGTTGAATGGTTTTCCAGACTTCAAAACTCCATAGGCGATAGCCAGCAGCT
>CALPLW020000189.1 GCA_943324505.2 Comamonas sp. lk | reverse complement strand
GGCCAAGCCTTCCGCAGGTTCAAAGTTTATTTTGAGTCGGTATTCGGCCTGTTATTGCTGGCTTTCGGACTCAAGCAACTGATGTCCAGCGTCTGAATGGTTTGATGGTGGTGAGGGGTCAGTCCTAAGAGAAACCGTTTTTTGAACGCTTTTGTAAGTTTTCAGCTGGAGCAGGTACTACGCACTGGCGGTGATCGCGCTGGGACAGGCGATGGCGCACGCGCGCCAATCCCGCTAACAGCAATTCCCTTGTTGCCATTGCCAAGACTATATCTTGTAAAACCGCGGCCTTGACTGGCGTAAAAAACCGGATACTCAGGCGCATCCTGACATCACGTATCCGACGCCGAACCTACGCCGAGCCGCCCCTTGAAAAAGATATTTCGCCACACGCACATGTCGGGCATGGTCTACGGCACGGTGGCCGTGGTGCTGATCCACGTGGTGGGCACTGTTGGTTATTGGTATCTGGGCCGCCCCAATGCCACCTGGATCGACAGTTTTTACATGACTTTCATCACCGTGGCCACCATTGGCTACGGCGAGGTCATCGACCTGTCTCACCACCCTATGGGCCGCCTGTTCACGGTGTTCATCGCGGTCCTCGGCATTGGGACCATGAGCTACCTGTTTTCAACCTTTGTCGCACTGCTGCTGGAATCCGGCCTGAACACCGCCTTGAGGAAAAAACGCATGGAAAAAGAAATTAGCAGGCTCGATGACCACTACATCGTGTGCGGCATCGGCCGGGTTGGCAACAACGTGGCTCATGAATTACTCAAAACCAAGCGCACCATGGTGGTGATCGAAACCGAGCGCCAGGTCCTGGACCATTGGCTGGAAGAGCACCACGACGTGCTGCACCTCCATGCGGATGCGACCGATGACGATGCCCTGCGCAAAGCCGGCGTCCTGACCGCCGCCGGGGTGTTTGCGGTGACCGGCGACGACAGCCATAACCTGATGATCGCCCTCTCGGTCAAGCTGCTCAACCCGCGGGTCAGGGTGGTGGTGCGCCTGCATGACATCCGCAACACCAACAAGGCGCGCAAAGCGGGCGCCGATGAGATCGTGTCACCCGACTTCACCGGCGGCCTGCGCATCGCCTCCGCCATGCTGCGACCCCATGCCGTGAACCTGATGGACCGCATGCTGCACAGCGACGGCGCCTTGCGGGTTGAGGAAGTTGTGGTGCCGCCGGGCTTTGTCACAGCCAGCGTGGCCGCCACGGTGCCTAAGTCACGCGACTACGTGCTCATGGCAGCCCATCACCAGGGCGAGTGGGTCTTCAATCCACCCGACGAGCACCTGCTGCAGGCCGGCACCGCACTGGTGTTGATGACCTCACCCGGCGGCCGGATACGGCTGGAGCAGGCGCTAGCAGCCTGAAGGCAGCGGCTCAGATCAAGCCTCCGAGGGCACCAGACAATGCCCGAAACACTGCGCAAAATGGCGCTCTAGCAGCAGAAATCTTACTCTTGGTACTTCTCGCTGACAGCACCAAAAAAATCGCTCTGCTCTGGGCCAGAGCCCAACGGAGGCTGTAAAAGGTCTTAGTGCGACATTAGATTGGTACGAGCGCCTTGCCAAGATTTGAGCGGCCGGCGTAGCCGTGACCGACCGAGGCTTCATCTACGTCAAAATATGTTAACGCCAGCCTGTTTGGTGCGAATGCTGGCGCCTGGCACTAACCCCCGCTGTGGGCGTTGCTAGTCGGCAGCGTCGCCATCGCCATGGCTTACGCGGTAGCCCATCGCGCGGTATCCAATCTGGCGTTTGTCCCACATCCGCAGCAATGCCGGGTGGCCGGTATCGACAAAGTCGATGATGCGCACATCGGTTTTGGTGGCGTGCTCGCGGTGCAGTCGGCCTGCGTATTGCTGCAACGTTCCTTTCCACGAAACCGGCATCGCCAGCACCAACGTGTCGAGCGGGGGATGGTCGAATCCTTCTCCGACCAGCTTGCCGGTCGCTAGCAGAACTCGCGGGGCATCGGGTGGCAGCGCGTTGAGTTCTGCAATCAGTGTGGCGCGCTGCTTTTTGGCTATCCGTCCGTGCAGGACAAACAAGGATGGAACCTTGCCGCCCAGCGCGGTTTGAATGGCATCGAGATGTTCGGTGCGCTCGGTCAGCACCAGCACCTTGCGGCCCTGACTGTAGGCGTGGATGACCTCGGCAGCAATCGCGTCGGTCCGGGCTTGGTCAATGGCAAGGTGCCGGAATACATCCTGAATCCCGGCTTCCTGCGGCAAGTCAATCCGCGAGTGCAGTGTGCACGGCGTGACCGCCAGATCGTGCGGCGCACCCGTTGGCTTGTCGGCGGTGTGGCGAGTTGGCCCGCATTGCATGAAAATTATCGGCTGCTGGCCATCGCGGCGAATTGGCGTGGCCGTCAGGCCGAGCACGTATTTGGCTTTGGCCTGCTTCAGACTCGCATCAAACGATGCCGCGCCGACGTGATGGCATTCGTCCACGATCACGTGACCGTAGTTTTCGACCAGCGGATTCACTTCACCCTGACGCGACAAGGATTGCATCACCGCGATGTCGATCTTGCCTGTCGGCTTGGCCTTGCCGCCACCGATGGTGCCAATCACTCCCTTGCTAACGCTCAGGAATGATTGCAAGCGCTCCTGCCATTGTTTGAGCAGTTCGGTTCGATGCACCAGCACCAGAGTGTTCACGCCTCGGCGCGCAATCATCGCAGCGGCGGTGACCGTTTTGCCAAAGGCCGTCGGTGCGCACAGGACACCCGCGTCATGATGCAACATCGCAGCTACGGCGAATTCTTGATCCAGCCGCAAAGTACCGGCAAAAGCCACATTCAGAGGAGTCCCCGTGTATCGCTCGTCGATCAGTTCGCAGTCAATGGCGTTTTCACGAAGCAGCACCAGCGCGGCATCCAGACAGCCGCGCGGTAATGCAATGTGATTGTGATAGTTTCCGGCGCAGCCGATTACGCGCGGTTCATCCCACACCGAGAAGCGCATCGCCTGCTTCTTGTAAAACTCCGGATTCTGGAAGGCCGCCAGACGAATTAGCCGGTTGGCTAGTGACTGCGGGAGTTGCGCCTTCTCAAAATAGATCAGGTTGGCCAGAATTACCGTGAGCGACTTCGGCATCGGCCCGACCAGCTTTTTGCTGACGGATGCGGATCGTTTCCACGGTTCTTTTTGATCTTCCTCGTCGATGAAGGTCACATCGAGTGGGTGCGCGTTACCCGTCGCCCTCAGAATGGTGGGCTCGATATAGTGTGCTGCCATTGGCAGGATGGAGGCCAGAAATGCCCATTGATCCCGGTAGGCCCGCAAGTCGCCGTCCACGAACACGCTGCATCCGTTCTCACGCGGATGCTTCTGCAGCGGGAGCGCAATGAGATTGCAGAAACCACCTTTGGGCATCGAGTCCTGATTGGGGAACAAGCGGTCATAGGATTCGAGCTTCAGTTGGCGAGTGCGGGCACAGGTGTGGCTGATGATGGCGGTGCCGAGTCGGCGTGCATCGCGAGCCGATACGCTGCCGGAGAAGAAAATCCAAGCGTGCGCGCCGTTGCCGGAGCGTGATATTTCAAGGGCGACCGGCACGCCCAACTCGTGACACGACTGGTAAAACGCCTTGGCATCCTCGCGCCACTCTGCCTCATCGAAATCAGCGGCGAGAAAATGGCAGGTGTCGTCGGGCAACAGTGGATAGACGCCGACCGTCCGTTTACCGGCAAGGTGCTCGTAGATCACCTGATCTGACAAGGGAATCAGCAGACGGTTATTGCATTCTCCGCATTTGATGCGCGGCTTTTCGCAAACACCTGCCAGCCACTCATTGCCACAGGCCGGTGCATAGCCGGATTTGCCGGTGGTTTTGCTTTCCCAGCGGATTGGGTAGACGTCGGTGCGCCCGCGAAACAGCCGACGAAACAGCGCCACCTTCTCAGCGGTGGAAAAACGGGATGGCTCTGGCTCCGGCGCGGGTAGAACTGGCTCAATTGGGGGTGGCTCCGGTGGCAAACGCCATTCGATGCCGTGACCGTCCAGCAGCGCGAGCAGCCGGGCGTTTTCAGTTTGCAGCGCGGCTAACTGTTCGCGTTCAATCATCGGCCCCGTACTCGGCAAGCAAGTCGCCCATGTGATCATCCACGCCATAGCCGAAATTGTGGCGGGTGCCGCGCACGGCATCCAGCCTGTCCCATGTCCTTGTTGGCTGCGGACAGGTCTTGCAGCGGCCCGAGCAAACCAGCGCAGGCGCAGTCGACAAGCTTGGTCTTGACGTCATTCCAACTGGGCGCGTTCAGCTTCGTGACCATCTCCGCTATTCCTCGGCAATGTCGGGTTCGCTGCCGGACTCAAGCCGCTTGATCACCCGATCAAAATCACTCTCAAACAAGCGGTCTTGCACGATGCGGTATTTCTCGAACTCGCTCATCGCGTGGGCCTTTGCGATTTCTGCCGTCACCTTGCCCGCGTCCTGCAGCACTTCCCGGTCGGTTGCCTCAATGAATCGGTTCAGGCGTGTTTCCCAGTCCTGCATGGTCATGGGGATTTTGCGCAGCGCCATATCCTCGGCCACATCGAGATAGGCCGAAACCAGTCGCTGCAACTGGGCCATCTCGTGTTCGGTCAGGTAATTCTTGGCGACCACCACATCGAACTTCTGAATCTTTCCCTGCGGCCCGTCCCTCCAGGTGGTCAGCCCCATATGGTCTTTGTCGGCATCAGCGCGGTGGTAGACAACTTCTGCAGCCGTCTGGCCATGAATGGCCCAGTGCAACTTGTTTTGGACTGTGGCATAAAAACGCTTGGTAGCCTGGGCAGTGACGTCGTAGTCAAGAGAGGTGGCGTAGATGTCGGTTATCTTCTGGTAAAACTTGCGCTCGGATGCGCGGATTTCCCGGACTTTTTCGAGCTGGCGCTCAAAGAAATCATCCGTCAGAACGTTGCCGCCCCCTTTAAGGCGTTCGGCATCCATGACCCAGCCTTGAATCGTGTAATCCTTGACGATCTGGTTGGCCCACTTGCGAAATTGCACCGCGCGTTCGTTTTCGATTTTGAAACCCACTGCAATGATGGCCTGCAAGCTGTAGTGATCCACCTTGCGCTGAACGTCGCGCTCGCCCTCGGTTTGAACCATTAAGTACTGCTTAACAGTTGCCTCACGCTCCAGCTCGTTGTCGGCATAGATGCGCTTCAAATGCTGGCTGACGGCTGGCACCGACACATCGTAGAGCGTGGCCATCATCTTCTGCGTGAGCCAGAGGTTTTCATCTTCGTAGCGCATTTCCACGCTGCTTTGCGCATTGCCAGTGGCGGCCACAAAGGTCAGGTACTCGGCCGCTGAGGAACGAACGAGTGAAACCTCGCTTTTCTTAGGCGTTTGCGATCGTTTACTTTTGCTCATGCCTGCATCCCTCTTTTGCCTGCTAGCGCGGCGGTATCCGCCTCGTTCATGCACATAAACTCATCCCATCGCCTTGCGCCGATAGCTCATTACCCGTACCGCCCGCGGGCCCCCGTACATCAACCTCGGATAGCTGGAATTCCAACAGCCGTCAATGGCATTGGTACTCAAGGGTTGACCTTTATAGTCGTCTTGAGTCGCTGAAAGTCTATCAAAGTGATGGCTTTGTGGCCATGAAAAACATTTGACGCAGGCATTATTCTTTTGCTGGACTTGGCTTTCAGATCAAACGCGGGTTAGTGGACGCCGCGCTCGACGACCTGCTGGCGATCTTCGGCGGAAAAAATGAGTGAGGCAACGACAATGATCACCCTGCAAACACTCGCCCCAACCCAGTCGGCCAAAGAGGCTCGGGCTAAACGTGGTATCCAGCAAGGTTGCTGGTGGCAAACTAGTTTTAGGGGCTGCTCCACCGACGCACAGGTAGAGCCCAAGGGTCGTCGCGCTGCCACTAAAGCGCTACAAGTTCAGTCGCTGGCCGCACAGATTCTTCCAGAGCTGCACGGCTTTTTTGCCCAATTGGCTTGGACGCCATCACAGTCGCCAATGGTCGCCCTGCATGGGCTTGTCACGCACGGGCCACACAGGGCAAAGCATTTGTACAACCTCCATCAGGCTCAACCACTCGGTGATGGGGTCGATCCCAGAAGCGTTGCCAAGCGGCGGCTGAAACGGCACACCCGCTTCGCGCGCCAGCACCGCATTCGCGTTGGCATTGGCATCGGTACGGCCCAGCGCCGTATCGGCAAGCACGGACGCCAACCCGCCGTCAAGCGCCTGAGGGCACCAAAAACTCCTGGCTGATGTGTGAACCCAGGTCATTCACCCGGTCCAGAAACTGGGTCAGGTAGGCGTGCAGGCCGGTGGCCAAAATCTCATCGATTCGGCCGTATTTGAGCTCGGCGCGCAGTTTGCCGGCGCGGCGGTGGGTTTCGCCGGTCTGGTCGTTGCTGACCAGGCCCAGGTTGCTGACCACCTCGTTCAAACTGGCGTGCAATGAGCGCGGCATGTCGGGGCGCAGGATCAGCAGCTCCGCCACGCGTTCGGGCTTGATCACGTCCCGGTAGACCTTGCGGTAGACCTCAAAGCCTGAGACGCTGCGCAATATGGCGCTCCAGTGGTAGAAGTCGTACTCTTGATCCTTTTCGCTGGCCGCGCCAAAGAAGTCGCTTTGCACCGCATGAAACTTGACGTCCACCAGCCGCGCCGTGTTGTCGGCCCGCTCCAGAAAAGTGCCCAGGCGCATGAAGTACAGCGCCTCGTCCATCAGCATGGTGCCGACCGTGACACCGCGCGAAAGGTGCGAGCGGAACTTTACCCACTCAAAAAACTGGCCGGGATCACGCTCAAAGTCGCCGTTGTTTACCATGCGCCGTACCTCCAGCCAAGTCTGGTTGTGGGTTTCCCAGACCTCGGTGGTGAGCGTGCCGCGCACGGCGCGGGCGTTCTCGCGCGCCGCGCTCAGGCAGGACATGATCGACGAGGGGTTGCTCTCGTCTTTCACCATGAAATCCATGACCTTTTGCACATTCACCTCGCCGTGCAGGCGCTGGTAGGTCGGCAACAATTCGCTAATGCTCAGCAGCCCCTGCCAGCCGACCAACGCCACGGCTTCTGACTGCGGCAGCAGGGACGTTTGGTAGTTGACATCGAGCATACGCGCGGTGTTTTCGGCCCGCTCGGTGTAGCGGGACATCCAGAACAGGTGGTCGGCAGTACGAGACAACATGAGTTAGACCTCCAGTATCCAAGTGTCCTTGGTGCCGCCACCCTGCGACGAGTTGACGACCAGCGAGCCTTCCTTGAGTGCTACCCGGGTCAGGCCACCGGGCACCATTTGCACCGTCTTGCCCGACAGCACATAGGGTCGCAGGTCGATGTGGCGCGGGGCAATGCCGCTTTCCACAAAGGTGGGGCAGCTCGACAGGCTCAGCGTGGGCTGGGC
>CALPLW020000188.1 GCA_943324505.2 Comamonas sp. lk | reverse complement strand
GTTTACCGTTACAGCAGTGCCGAGGGGCGTGCGGAGTTAACAGGCTTTGGCGTTGCCGTGTTGCATGAGCCCTCAGACGACGATTCGCTGGGCCAGTGGCTGGCTTCGTTTCAAGTTACCAATCAACCGGCGGGCAAGACCAATCAGGCCATATCACCACCCCGGTTTGATGATGCTGCCTTGACGGAATTTGCCGGGCTTTCGTCCGCAGTCGCTTGTGAGTGCCCCAGCCATCTGGCGCAGTTGCTGCTCCAAATTTCCAACTTTGAAACCTACAGCGGCGAATGTGCCAACAGGAGCGCTGCCGACGCGAAATTGCACGCTTATTTGCAGCAGGTTGCGGGTGCCGCGCGCATGCTGTTTGAAACAGCTCTCGAGCATGTAGCCATCGCCGAAGGTCTGCCGCTGCCGCTGGCCAAAATCACCAAGATCGGCAGGGCGAGCTAGCCGCTTTTGACCCTAGTCAGAAGGCAAACGGGTTCAAGACCGCCACACCGCAGCCATCGAAGTCGCGCACATTGCGGGTAACAATGGTCAGGGCGTGAATTTGAGCGGTGGCGGCGATCAGCATGTCAGCCTGGGTTCGGGTCTGGCCGCGAAGCTGCAGCTGTCCGCGCAATGCACCGGCGCATCGGGCCACATCGGTTGTGACGGCCAAGACCTCGTGCCGCTGCACAAAGGCGTCAAACCAGGCTAAAAGGCGTGCGGTTGGATGCCAACTCAATCCGTACATGATTTCATCCACAGTCACCGCAGAGATGGTCAGGCGTGGGTTGACCAGCTCTTGCCGCTGAAGCCAGGCCAGCACGCCAGCATCAGGCTGGGCGCGCATCAACTCGCTCAAGATATTGGTGTCCACCAGTTGCATGGCAGGCTTTCAGTTGGGGGCTGGGGACTTGGGCAGTTGCTCTGTCTCCAGCATCTGCACAAAGGCATTCGGGCGCTGGACATCTGCACGCGGGGGAATCTGCAGGGCATCGGCACCCGCTTGCTGCATGGCCAGGCGCGATTCTGCAAACTGCGCCGCCAGGGTCGGCTCGTGTTGTCCGGTGCGCCACTGCCGAAAGGCCTCGAATTCGTCGGCATTGATCAACACGGCCACCGGCTTGTCACGGTTGTAAATGGCTTGCGGCTCCTGGGCCGAGAGGCGCACGACTTCAGAGAACTGCTGTTTGGCTTGGGCGATGTTCCAGCTCATGATATGTCCAACATTAAAGGTCAAGATGGACATTTTATAGATTCACCATGGAAGATGCAACAGTGGCGGACCTATCGCCGCGTGCAAATCGCCCATGAAATCTGTAATTACATCCAGTATCATGCGCCCATGGCCAAAGAAAAAACGGTTTATGTGTGCAGCGACTGCGGCGGCAACAGCCCCAAATGGCTGGGCAAGTGTCCGGCCTGCAACGCCTGGAACACCCTCATCGAATCAGTCGCCGACAACCCGTCGGCCGTCAAGAACCGCTTTGCCTCACTGGCCAAAACTGCGGAGATCGCCACCCTAGGCGAGATTGACGCGGTGGACATGGCACGCATCCCCACCGGCCACGAGGAACTGGACAGGGTGCTGGGCGGCGGCATGGTGGAGGGCGGTGTGGTGCTGATCGGCGGAGACCCCGGCATCGGCAAGTCCACCCTGCTGCTGCAGGCGCTCGACTCCTTGCAGCGCAGCGGCCAGCACACCCTCTACGTGACCGGCGAAGAAAGCGGTGCGCAGGTGGCGCTGCGGGCGCGCCGGCTCGGGCTGGATGGCTCGCAGGTGAAGGTGCTGGCCGAGATCCAACTGGAAAAAATCCTGGCCACGCTAGAGAGCACGAGGCCCGACATCGCGGTGATCGACTCGATTCAGACCGTGTACTCCGACCAACTCAGCTCGGCCCCGGGTTCGGTGGCCCAGGTGCGCGAATGCGCCGCCCACCTGACGCGCGCGGCCAAGGCCAGCGGCGTGAGCATTGTGTTGGTTGGGCACGTCACCAAAGAAGGTGCGCTGGCTGGGCCCCGCGTGCTAGAGCACATGGTCGACACGGTGCTGTACTTTGAAGGCGACACGCACAGCAGTTTTCGGCTGGTACGCGCCATCAAGAACCGCTTTGGCGCGGTCAATGAGATTGGCGTTTTTGCCATGACCGAAAAAGGCCTTAAAGGCGTGTCGAACCCGAGCGCCATTTTCTTAAGTCAGCACGCCGAGCCGGTGCCGGGCAGCTGTGTAATGGTCACCCTTGAAGGTACGCGGCCTTTGCTGGTCGAGATTCAGGCCCTGGTCGACAGCGGCGGGCCGTCGCCGCGCCGGCTGTCGGTGGGCCTGGACAGGGACCGGCTGGCGATGCTGCTGGCGGTGCTGCACCGCCACGCCGGCGTGGCCTGCATGGACCAGGACGTGTTTGTCAACGCCGTGGGCGGCGTGCGCATCAGCGAGCCAGCGGCTGACTTGGCGGTGTTGCTGGCCATCACCTCCAGCCTGCGCGGCAAGCCGCTTCCCAAGGGCTTTTTCGCCTTTGGCGAGGTGGGTTTGGCGGGCGAGGTGCGGCCGGCACCGCGTGGCCAGGAGCGCCTGCGCGAGGCGGCCAAGCTGGGCTTCAGCGTAGCACTGGTACCCAAGGCCAATGCCCCCAAAAAGGCCATCGAAGGCCTGACCGTTCACGCCGTGGAGCGGGTCGAGCAGGCGATGGAACTGGTGCGCTCGCTGGGCTGATACCCCCGCTGACCGCGCCGACCACGCCAGCCCAGCAGGCTCGGCGGGTCAATGTCGGCCTTTGCCAGGTTTGACGCAACGCAAACCAACCACGGCCTTAAGCCCAGCTTAATCTGAGCTCCGCAGAATCTGCGCATAGGAGCTTCAATGATGACAATGACATCGGATTTTCCCGGGGCTTGGTTAGTGGCAATGGCCAGTCTGGCCTTGCCGCTGCTACCAGCCCATGCCATCACGCCAGCCGAGCAATTGAGCGCCTACACGGCACAAGCCGGCGCGCCCGCACAAGCCACACGCGGACAGCAGTTTTTTAACAGCCGGCACGGCAAGGATTGGTCTTGCGCCTCTTGCCATGGGTCCAGCCCCACCGCGCCGGGCAAACACGCCAGCACTGGAAAGGTGATCGCGGCGCTGGCGCCGCGCTTTAACCCGGAGCGTTTCACCGACAACGCCAAGACCGAGAAGTGGTTTCGCCGCAATTGCAACGACGTGGTGGGCCGTGAGTGCAGCGCCGCCGAGAAGGCCGATGTCTTGGCCTGGCTGCTCACGCTCAAGCCCTGAACCCCGCCGCATCGTCCCAGCACCCCAGCGCCTCAAACCCATTCACAGAAAGACTTTTCATGTTCCATCACTATTTTGCAAAGGCCGCCATCGGCAGCCTGGCCCTGCTCGGCCTGTGGCCTTTGGCCCAGGCCGATGAGCGCGCCGCAACGGTGCCGCTGCTGCCCAAATACCAGCAGGAGTGTGCTGCCTGCCACGTCGCCTACCCGCCTGGGATGCTGCCGGCGGCCTCCTGGCAGCGCTTGATGGGGGGTCTGGGCAAACATTTCGGTACCGACGCCTCGCTGGATGCCACCAGCGCGCGCGAGATCAGCACTTGGCTGAACCAGCATGCGGGCACCTACAAACGGGTGACCGAAGCGCCGCCGCAAGACCGCATCACCCGCTCCAACTGGTTTTTAAGCAAGCACAACGAACGCGAAGTGTCGCTGGCGGTGTGGAAGCGCACGTCTGTGAGCAGCCCGGCCAATTGCGCCGCCTGCCACACCCAGGCCGACAAGGGCAGCTTCAATGAACGCGATATCAAGATCCCCAAATAGCCGCCATGGACAACATCACAACAAAAATCAAGGTGTGGGACGCACCCGTGCGGGTGTTTCACTGGCTGATGGTGCTCAGTTTCGCAGGCGCCTACCTGAGCGCCGAGAGTGAACGCTGGCGCTTGCTACATGTCACGCTGGGTTACACCTTGGGCGGTCTGGTGGCGTTTCGGCTGGTGTGGGGCCTGGCTGGTACCCGCTACGCACGCTTTGCCAATTTTGTGCGGGGTCCACAAGCCGTACTGACCTATTTGCGCAGCCTGCGCAAAGGCCAACCGCAACACCACCTGGGCCATAACCCGGCAGGTGCCGTGGCCATCGTGCTGCTGCTGTTGGCCAGTGTGGCGGTGGTTGGCAGCGGCTGGGCCATCTACAACGACGTGGGTGGCGAGTGGCTGTCTGAGCTGCATGATATTGCCGCCAACAGCATGCTGCTGGTGGTTGCTATTCATATTGCCGGGGTGCTGGTCGCCAGCCGGCTGCACCGTGAAAACCTGGTGCGAGCCATGGTCACGGGCCAAAAAAATGGTGCCCCAGCCGACGGGATCCGGCGTCCCTGGGCGGCCTTGGCGGTGCTGCTGGTGCTGGCTGTGCTGGGCTATTGGTGGTTGCAATGGCAAAGCGCCCCCGAGCCGGTCATCGGGCCAGTGAGCTCCGGAAGCGCAAAATACCAAGCACATGACAATGACGATTAGCCCTGTTTTGACGCTGGCCCATGCGGATTCTGCTGGCTGAAGACGACCCCCTGCTGGGCGACGGGCTGCGCGCCGGGTTGCGCCAGCTGGGTTTCCAGGTGGACTGGGTGCAAGACGGCCTGGCCGCCGAGCGGGAACTGAGTTCTGGCGACTATGCTGCGGCCGTGCTCGATCTTGGGTTGCCGCTGAAAGACGGGTTGGCCGTGTTGAGCGCTTTGCGCCAGCGCAAGATCGCCACACCCATCCTGGTGCTGACCGCGCGCGATGCAGTGCCAGACAGGATTAGGGGCCTGGACCTGGGCGCCGACGACTACGTGGTCAAACCGGTGGATCTGCACGAACTGGGTGCCAGGCTAAGGTCTCTGGTCAGGCGCGCCCATGGCCAAGCGCAAGACGCGTTGCGCTGGGGGGCGGTGCTGCTGGAGCCCGCCGCGCGCCAGGTGAGCCTGAACGGCGCTGCGGTGACCCTGTCAACCAGGGAATTTGATCTGCTGCAGGTGCTGATGCTCAATGCCGGGCGAGTGCTGTCGCGCGAGCAGCTGGAGCAACAGCTTTACAGCTGGGGCCATGAGGTCGAGAGCAACGCCATCGAGGTGCACATCCACCACCTTCGGCGCAAACTGCAGCCAGAGCTGATCCAGACTCTGCGTGGTGTTGGCTACACCGTGCCGCGCCAGGCTGCAACAGCATGAGCCGGCCGCAGGCCCCACGTTCGCTGCAGGCCCGCCTGCTTGGCCTGCTGCTGGCACTGCTGTGCGCCGTCTGGCTCGCCACTGCCTTGATGACCTGGATCGACGCCCGCCATGAACTTGACGAACTGCTCGACAGCCACCTGGCGCAGGCCGCCGCCCTGCTGGTGGTTCAGCAGACCCGGGCCAACGATGACGACGACGTGGCCGATGTGCCGATGCTGCATAAGTACGCGCCCAAGGTGGCGTTCCAGGTGTTTCATGAGGGGCAGTTGGTGATCCGTTCAGCCAACGTTGAACCGACGCCGCTGGCCGCAGTCAGCAGCGGTTTCAGCACCGTCCAGCGGGACGATGGCAGCGTCTGGCGGGTATTTGCCACCCGCGGCGCGGCCAACGATGTCCAGGTTTATGTGGCCGAGCAGGACGACTCCCGCAGCGCCATACTGCTTGCCGTGCTGCGAAGCGTTCTGCTGCCGCCGCTGTTTGCACTGCCCTTGCTGGCTTTGCTGATCTGGTGGGCGGTACAACGCGAATTAAAGCCCCTGAGCAAGCTCAGCCGCCAGTTACAAGACCGGCAAGGCCGGCAGACCCAGGCGCTTGCACCGCTGCCGCTCGACCAGCTGCCGCTGGAAATTCACCCCGTGGTGGTGGCGCTAAACGGCCTGTTTCAGCGGCTCGACCAAATGATGGCGTCCGAGCGGCGCTTTACAGCCGATGCCGCCCACGAGCTGCGCACGCCGATTGCTGCCATCCGGGCCCAGGCCCAGGTGGCACAGGGGGCGGGCAGCGATCACGCCCAACGCGAGCAGGCCTTGCAAGCCACGCTGGCCGGCTGTGACAGGGCCAGCCGGCTGGTTGATCAGCTGCTGACCCTGGCCCGCCTGGAGGCGGATCCCGGCGGCGCTGCCGCCGCAGACCTAGTACGCCCAGTTGATTTACGCGCGGTCGCCCAGCGCACAGCGGCAGAGCTCGCCCCGGCCGCCCTGGCCCGGCAGCAGGACCTCGCCCTGGACGCCGCTAGCGCGGCGCTGGTGCCAGGGCCCGAAGTGCTGATCGGCGCGCTTTTGCGCAACCTGCTGGACAACGCATTGCGCTACAGCCCGCCGGGGGCGCAGGTCATGATGCAGATCGACTCTGAGGCCGGCCACACCGCGCTGAGTGTCGAAGACAGCGGCGCTGGCCTGAGCGAGCCCGAAATGGCCCGCCTGGGCGAGCGCTTTTACCGGGTGGCCGGCCAGGCCCAGCCGGGAAGCGGCCTGGGCTGGTCGATCGTGCGCCGCATTGCGCAGGCGACCGGCGCCCAACTGCAGCTTGGCCGTTCTGAGCGGCTGGGTGGTCTGGCCGTTACTGTGCGCTGGCCCACCCCGCTGAAGCCCTGAGGGTCTTGGGAACGGCGCCGCGCCCGGCGCCGACTTGCTGCGAAAATCAAATGATGCAATTCCAGAAATACCTGATCCCGATCGCCAGTGTGGCGGGTGTGGCGGCCGCTTACCGGGCCTACGGCTGGGCCGGCGTGGCCATCGCCGTGGGCGCGCTGGTGATGTGGCTGCTGCTGCACTTCACCCGCATGATGACCGTGCTGCAGCGGGCCGCCAAACGCCCGGTGGGGTTTGTCGACAGTGCGGTGATGCTCAATGCCAAGCTGCGCCCGGGCGTGACGCTGCTGCACATCGTGGCCATGACCCGCGCGCTGGGCGAATTGCGCAGCGAAAAGGATGTTCAGCCCGAGATCTACCGCTGGACCGACGGCACCCAGTCGCATGTGACCTGCGAACTGGTTGGCGGCAAGCTCAAATCATGGACACTGGAGCGGCCGGCGCCGGCCCCGTAAAATCTAGTTTTCGCCCTAATCCCAACGCCCTCCAACGCCCCATAAGGACCCCCATGAGCCCACTACCCCCCTCCATGTCTGACCGCGACGGCAAAATCTGGATGGACGGCCAGATGGTGGACTGGCGCGACGCCAAGATCCACGTGCTGACCCACACCCTGCACTATGGCTGCGGCGCCTTTGAGGGCGTGCGCGCCTATGACACGGTCGATGGCACAGCGATTTTCAGGCTCGCAGAGCATACCGAGCGGCTGTTCAACAGCGCCAAAATTCTGCGAATGAAACTGCCTTTCAGCAAAGAAGAGGTGATGGAGGCGCAAAAAGCCGTGGTGCGCGAGAACAAGCTGGCCTCTTGCTACCTGCGCCCACTGACCTGGATCGGCGACAAAAAACTCGGCGTCAGCCCCAAAGGCAACACCATCCACCT
>CALPLW020000187.1 GCA_943324505.2 Comamonas sp. lk | reverse complement strand
GGTTGTGCTGGCCTCGGGCTCCCTGCTCAAGGCCGTGGGCATGATCCTGCTCGGGCTGCTGCTCGGCCTGGTCGGTACCGACGTCAACTCAGGCGTGGCACGTTTCAGCTTTGATATCCCTGAACTGACCGATGGCATCGGCTTCATCGTGATTGGTATGGGCGTTTTTGGCTACGGCGAGATCATCAGCAACCTGGGCAAGGACGAAAGCGAGCGCGAGGTGTTCACCGCCGAGGTCAAAGGGCTTTTTCCAACCGGTGAAGACTTCAAACGCATGATTCCTGCCATTTTGCGTGGCACAGCCTTGGGCTCCATGCTGGGCATTTTGCCCGGTGGCGGCGCGGTGATGGCGGCGTTTGCGGCCTACACCATCGAGAAGAAAACCAAGCTGCAGCCGGGCGAGGTGCCCTTTGGCCAAGGCAACATCCGCGGCGTGGCTGCCCCAGAGTCGGCCAATAACGCGGCGTCGCAGACCTCGTTTATTCCGCTGCTCACGCTTGGTATTCCGCCCAATGCCGTGATGGCGCTGATGGTCGGTGCCATGACCATCCACAACATTCAGCCTGGTCCCCAGGTGATGACCAGCAACCCCCAGCTGTTCTGGGGCCTGATCGCCTCGATGTGGATCGGCAATGCCATGCTGATCATCCTGAACCTGCCACTCATCAGCATGTGGATCAAACTGCTGAGCGTGCCCTACCGTTGGTTGTTCCCGGCCATTGTGCTGTTCTGCGCCATCGGGGTGTATTCGACCAATAACAACACCTTTGACATCTGGATGGTGGCCATCTTCGGTTTTGTGGGCTACCTCTTTATCAAGCTGGGCATGGAGCCCGCACCGCTGCTGCTGGGTTTTATCCTGGGCCCGATGATGGAAGAAAACCTGCGCCGCGCCCTGCTGCTGTCACGCGGTGACTGGAGCGTGTTTGTGACGCGCGGTCTGTCCGCCAGCCTGTTGGCGGTCGCCGCTTTGCTGCTGCTGATCGTGTTCCTGCCGTCGATCAAGAAGAAGCGCGAAGAGGCTTTTGTCGAGGACTGAACCCGGATGTGCCGAGGGCATCCAGGCGGGTCAAGCCATGCCCATGATGGGAACCGTTTTTCTGCAAGGTCTGGTTTTGAGTTTGGGCCTGATCATTGCCATCGGGGCTCAAAACGCATTTGTCTTGCGACAAGGCCTGCGCCGCGAGCATGTGGCGAGTGTGGTGTTTTTCTGCGCTATCAGCGACGCCCTGCTGATCACGGCAGGCGTGCTGGGCATGGCACAGGCGCTGGGCCAGAGCCCCATGCTTGCCAACACTTTGGCCATGGCCGGCGCAGTCTTCTTGGCCGTGTATGGCTGGAAAGCTTTGCGGCGCGCCAGCCAGGAAAAGGGTCTTTTGGCCGCTGCAAGTGGTCAAGATCTGAGCTGGACTTCTGCCATGGCGCAAGCCGCGGCCTTCACCCTGCTCAACCCCCATGTGTACTTGGACACCGTATTACTGGTGGGCAGCATAGGCGCACAGCAGCCCCCAGCCTTGCAGGTGTGGTTTGTGGCGGGCGCCAGCAGTGCGAGCCTGCTGTGGTTTTGCGCGCTGGGATTTGGCGCCCGCTGGCTAGCCCCCTTGTTTGCCAAACCACGCGCCTGGCAGGTGCTCGACATCCTGATTGGCCTGACCATGTGGGCAATGTCTGTCATGTTGCTACTGCACGTGGTCGCTGCCAAGAGGCACTGACGCGGTTTGACTTCGCCATCCCCGCCCGTGATTCCCGGCCAGCCAGGGCGGGGTGCTGAAGGCGCAAGCTACAGCCAGGCGGTAAGGTCAAGCCAGGGCCGCAGCGGCGCGTGCTGGAGGCCGAAGGTGCCCAGTCAGACCGCCGCTTTCAGAGAAAAAACAGGCTCTAGCCCATGTGGTTGTAGGCGATATTGCTACATAAATAGTAGCAACGGTATGTTTAGGAGGAGGTGAGGAAATGGACCGATTCACGATCCGGGCCGCGCTTGTCACGCCGGCCATCATTGCACAGTCATTCCCGTTTCGGGCCCGCTTAGCCCTGCGGCACAATCCGACCAGGAGCCGCCATGAACGACCAGAACCGACTGACCCAGCATCCGCAGCGGCTGGCGCTGCACAACGAGGTGCACGCCCGCCCGCCCCAGGCGCTGAGTGCACCGCTGGCGATCTCCCATGTGGTGATGGTGTGCGACGGGGCTCAGCGCGAGCAAAGCCGGGCCCATTTGGCGGCGCTGCTGCGCAATCTGCACCTGCCGCTGCCCGATGCGCAGCAAAGCTATTTCCGCATGGATCTGGGCCAGTTTCAGCTGCGCTGGGAACTGCACACCGAGTTTGTCAGCTGGACCTTCCTCAGCCCGCTAAGCTGTGAGCGGCTGGGCGAGGCCGAGCCGGCGCGGGCGCTTGACAGCGTGCCACAAGACTGGTTCGTCGGCCTGCCTGGCGAATGCCTGTCCTGCCTGCACCTGTGGGCGATTCCCAGCGCTGAGGCGGGGGCTGCGGCACTTGTGCGGCAGCTGCTGCTGGAGGACAGCCTGCTGGCCTCCACGGTGGCCGGCGGTGCGGCCGAGGTTTACACCGATTTCGCCATTCACGCCGATGGCGCCTCGCGCATGGTCTTGCGCACCGGCAGCATGACGCCGCGCCGCCTGGGCCGGCTGGTGCAGCGCCTGATCGAGATCGAAACCTACCGCATGGCGGCCTTGCTGGGCTTACCGGCGGCAAGGGCTGCTGCCAGCGTGCTGTCGCGCGCCGAGCGCGAACTGGCTGAACTGGCCAGCGCCATCCGCAGTGCCAAACGTGAAGACGAGCCCCTGCTGCTGGACCGGCTCACCAAGCTGGCCGGCGAGGTGGAGAGCCAGCACGCCGCCACCCACTCGCGCTTTTCGGCCAGTGCCGCCTACTTTGAGTTGGTGGACAAACGTATTCGCGACATCAACGAGGCCGCGCTGCCCGGCATGCAGACCATCGGCGAGTTCATGGAGCGCCGCCTGACGCCTGCGCGCAGCACCTGCGAGTGGGCCACCCGGCGCCAGGATTCGCTGTCGCAGCGGGTCTCGCGAGTGAGCAACCTGTTGCGCACCCGGGTCGAGATCGAGCAGCAGCAAAGCAGCCAGGCTCTGTTGGCCACCATGAACAAGCGGCAGGACATGCAGCTTCAGATGCAGTCCACCGTCGAGGGCTTGTCGGTGGCGGCCATCACCTATTACATCGTCGGGCTGGTCAGTTACCTGGCCAAGGGGGCTGAACCCCTGGGCTGGCCCTGGAGCGCGCAAACCACGGCCGCCGCCGCGATACCGGTGGTGGCCCTCACGGTGTGGTGGTCCTTGCGCCGCCTGCACCACAAAGTATTCAAAGGCTGATGGCATGAATTTCAATTTTGACAATCCCTACCTGTCTACGCGTGCACCGCTGTTTGCCCGCAATGTGGTGTCTACCTCGCATCCGCTGGCGGCCCAGGCTGGCCTGCAGATGCTGCGCCAGGGCGGCAATGCGGTCGACGCGGCGGTGGCGGCAGCGGCGGCCATGACCATTGTGGAGCCGGTCAGCAACGGCCTGGGCAGCGATGCTTTCGCCCTGGTCTGGGACGGCCAGGGCCTGCAGGGTCTGAACGCCTCGGGCCGGGCGCCGCAGGCCTGGACGCCTGACTATTTCACGCGCAAGTACGGCGCTGGCGCCGTCAACCCGCCCAAGCGCGGCCTGGATGCCGTCACCGTGCCGGGTGCGGTCAGCGCCTGGGTGGGCTTGAGCGAGCGCTTTGGCAAGCTGCCCTTTGCCGACCTGATGGCGCCAGCCATCGACATCGCCGAGCGTGGCTACCTGGTGACCCCGGTGATCCAGCAAAAGTGGGCAGCGCCGGTGGCCGAGCTGCAAGGTCAGCCCGGTTTTGCAGCCGCATTTTTGACCTACGGGCGCGCGCCCGAGGTCGGTGAATTGTTCCGGTTTCCGGCTGCAGCCCGCGGCCTGCGTGCCATTGCGGCTACAAAAGGTGAAGCGTTCTATGGTGGCGAGATCGCCCAGGCGCTGGAGCGCATGGCACTGGTGCAGGGCGCTGGTTTGCGCGCCAGCGACTTTGCCAGTTACCGCCCGGAGTGGGTCACCCCGATCGGCCGGGACTACCGCGGCTACACCCTGCACGAGATCCCGCCCAATGGGCAGGGCATTGCCGCATTGATCGCCCTTGGCATTCTGGAACACTTTGACCTGGCCGGCTTGCGGCTTGACAGCGCCGAATCCCAACATGTGCAGATCGAGGCCATGAAACTGGCGTTTGCCGATGTCTACCGCTATGTGGCTGAGCCCTCCAGCATGTCGGTCACGCCGGCGCAAATGCTGGATGATGCCTACCTGGCCTCACGCGCCCGCCTGATCGACCTGAAGCGGGCGCAGGATTTTGGCGCTGGCAACCCGGTCAAGGGCGGCACCATTTACCTCACGGCGGCCGACGAGAGCGGCATGATGGTGAGCTTCATCCAGAGCAACTACATGGGCTTTGGCTCGGGCTGCGTCGAGCCGCAGTTTGGTGTCAGCCTGCAAAACCGGGGGCACGCTTTCAGCCTGGAGCCGGGCAGCATCAACCAGGTGGCGCCGGGCAAGCGCCCGTTCCACACCATCATTCCGGCGTTTTTGACGCGTGCCGGCCAGCCGGTGATGAGCTTTGGGGTCATGGGCGCCAATATGCAGCCGCAAGGGCATATGCAGACGCTGGTGCGCATGCTGGATTACCGGCAAAGCCCGCAGGCCGCCTGTGATGCGCCGCGCTGGCGCTTCAATGCCGGGCTGGAGATCAATGTCGAGGCCGCCATGAACCCGGCCACGGTGCAGGGTCTGAGCGACCGGGGCCACCGCATGGAGGTCATCAACGACTCGTACCAGGACTTTGGCGCCGGGCAGTTCATCTGGCGCGCCGGTGACCCGGCGGTGCAGGGCTATGTGGCCGCCAGCGATGCGCGGCGGGATGGCCAGGCGGTCGGCTTTTGAGCGCGGTGCATGGCCGCGCTTTGTGGCGCGGACTGGCGTTGGCAATCATCGGCTCGGTGGCTTTTAGCGCCAAAGCCATCATCATCAAGCTGGCCTACCGGCATGGGGTGGATGCTGTCACCCTCATCATGTACCGCATGCTGTTTGCGCTGCCCATTTTCGCCCTGATGGCTTGGTGGGCCAGCCGCGGCAAACCGCCGCTGACCCGGCGCGACTGGTGGGGCGTGATCGGCCTGGGCTTCAGCGGCTACTACCTGGCGAGTTTCCTGGACTTTGCTGGCTTGAGCTACATCAGCGCCTCGCTGGAGCGCTTGATTCTGTACCTTAACCCCACCCTGGTGCTGCTGTGGGGTCTGGTGCTGTACAAGCGGCGCATCCATCCTCTTCAAATGGTCGGCATGGCTGTCAGCTACCTGGGGGTCCTGGTGGTGTTTGGCCATGAACTGGGAATCCAAGGGGCAGATGCGGCGCTGGGTGCGCTGCTGGTGTTCCTTAGCGCGGTGACCTACTCGGTTTATCTCATTTTCAGCGGCGAATTGGTGCGTCGCCTGGGTTCACTGCGGCTGGTGGGGCTGGCCACGGGCGTCGCTTGTCTGCTGTGCCTCGCCCAGTTTTTGGTGCTGCGACCTTTGAGCGCGGCGCTGGTCGCCCCTGAGGTGCTGTGGCTGTCGCTGCTCAACGCCACGCTGTGCACGGCGATGCCGGTGCTCTTGGTGATGATGGCGATCGAGCGCATAGGCGCCGGTATGGCGGCGCAGGCCGGCATGGTTGGGCCGATGTCCACCATCCTGATGGGGGTGCTTGTGTTGGGCGAGCCCTTCACGGCATGGATAGCTGCCGGTACCGCTCTGGTGATCGCCGGTATTTACATCTTTTCGAGGGCCGTCCGCCAGCCACCTGCGGCCTGACGGACCCTAACGTCGCCTACCAGTCGTCACCACCGCTGCTGTCTGCGCTGTTGTCCCAGCTGTCGCCACCGCTGCCGGCGTCAAAAGCACCCAAGTCGGGTTGGCTGGGTGCGCTGTTGATAGCCCGGTAGCCATCATCTTGCAAGCCCGACGCGCCTTGTGGTGTGGCGCCATCGTGCCCTTGCGTGCCTTCCATGGCCTTGGACAGCGCATAACCGGCGGCCAGACCCGCTATGCCGCCCACCACTGCGCCTCGCACGGTTGACCCGCTGCCCCCCATAGCGCCCGCCGGGTAACCGGCTGCATTGTTCTGGGGGTAAGGTGATGCTTGGGGCGCTCCCGGTGTGTAGGCCTGGCCAAATCCACGGGTCTCTGGCACTGGCGCCATTGGGTAGCTGACGACCGGTGCCGCTTTGGCGGCAGCAGAGCGGCGAACCAACACCACGACCAACGCAACGCCCGCAGCACCCAGCAGAATCAAACCCCAGGGCGTTGATGGTTCGGGCCGGCTTGGCAGGGTCGCCATGGGAGTCACTGGCGCCACCTGGGCGGCAACCGCAGGGGTCTTGGCTGGCGCTGCCGTCTTGGCCGTCACCTTAGCCAACAGGTCATTGAACTGTTGGGCACTGCTGGCGAACTTCAACGAAGGCTCAAGATTACGGGCCTCGTTCAATGACTGTTCGGCTTCGATGAAACGACCTTGACGAGCCAGAACCTGGCCCAGCTCGTAATGGACCTTGGCGCTGGTCGGGCGTGCTTTGATCACTTCGCGCAGCTGAGTCTCGGCGCGTTCAAACTGACCAGCCTGAACTGAGGCCTCAATGTCCTTGGGTGTGGGCAGTGCCAGCACCAAGCTGGACGCACCCACCATGAGGCCCAGCAGCAGAACTCTGAACAGGTATGTGAGCGATCGGGTCATTCGGTGTGTTGTGCAAAAAGGTTGTTAGGTCAAAAAACGACAGCCATCAGTTGGTGCCGCTGGACTCAATTTCAAGTTGCAACGGGCCTTTGTGCTGAATCAGACCCTATCATCCTCACATCGGGTTAAACCACACAAGGGGTCACAGCATGGATTTGGGCATTGCGGGCAAATGGGCTTTGGTGTGTGGCGCCAGCAAAGGGCTGGGCTTTGGCTGCGCGCAGGCGCTGGTGCGCGAGGGCGTGAACGTTCTGATGGTGGCCCGCGGCGCCGAGGCGCTGCAACAGGCTGCTCATCAATTAATAGCAAACAATGTAAGCACCACAAGGCCTGAGGTGCTATTTGTGCCTGCAGACATCACCAGCCCCGAAGGCCGGGCGGCAGTGTTTGCCGTGCGGCGTGACTTTGACATTGTGGTCACCAACGCCGGCGGCCCGCCACCGGGCGACTTTCGCAACTGGGACCGCGACGCCTGGCTGCGTGCCATCGACGCCAACATGCTCACACCGATTGAGCTGATCAAGGCCACGGTGGATGGCATGGCAGAGCGAGGCTTTGGGCGCATCATCAACATCACCAGCAGCGCGGTCAAGTCACCTATCGACACCTTGGGCCTGTCCAACGGTGCTCGCAGCGGCCTGACTGGCTTTGTGGCCGGG
>CALPLW020000186.1 GCA_943324505.2 Comamonas sp. lk | reverse complement strand
GTGAGCAGGTGGTGGTGGCGCTGAAAGACAGCAGCGGTGACGAGGGCGGCTTTCGCATGCTGCTGCGTGACCTGCATGACAGGCCCGACTTCGCCCTGTTCACTGGCTCCGAGGTGGTGGCCGATGCAGCTTTGATGGGTGGCGCCCACGGCATCGTGCCCGGCCTGGCCAATGTCGACCCCCATGGCTATGTTCGCCTGTACGACCATGCCCGTGCCGGCCGCTGGCCGGAGGCCCGGGCCGAGCAGGACCGCCTGATCCGTCTGTTCCAGATGGTGTTTTTCGCGGCTAACGAGCTCAGTGCCGGGGCTTCGGGTGTGGGCAGCTTCAAGACCTCGCTCAAGCTCATGGGCCTGATCCAGAGCCATCACATGGGCAAGCCCAACCGACCGCTGCCACCAGCGGCTGTGGAGCGGGTACGCCAGCACCTGATCGAGCTGAATCTGCTGGGCGGCTGAAGGCAGATCATGGCCAATGCCGGGTGGGCTCAGCGCTGGGCAGGCGGTTTGATCGTCTCTTGTCAGCCGTTGGCCGGCAGCGCCATGGATAGCGATGACATTGTGGTCGCCATGGCAATGGCGGCCCAGGCCGGGGGGGCCAGCGCACTGCGCATCGAGGGCGTGGCCCGGGTACGGCAGGTGGTGGCCCAGGTCAGCGTTCCGGTGGTTGGTATTGTCAAGCGAGACCTTGCCGACAGCGCGGTGCGGATCACCCCTCTGCTGGACGATGTGGACGCCCTGTGTGCCGCTGGCGCCGCTGTGGTGGCGGTGGACGCAACGCAGCGGGTGCGCCCGGTACCAGTCGCTGACTTGGTACAACGGATCAAGGACGGCCATTGCCTGGCCATGGCCGATTGCTCAAGCCTTGCTGATGGCTTGGCGGCCCGGGACCTGGGCTTCGACTGGGTGGGCACCACTTTGTCCGGCTACACCGCTGACACACTGTGCGCAGACGACAGCCCGCCGGACTGGGCCCTGATCCGCCAGCTCAGCCAGCAGGGCTGCTGGGTGGTGGCTGAGGGGCGGCTGCGCACGCCGGCCCACGCCACACAGGCGCTTCGTGAAGGTGCTAGCGCGGTGACGGTTGGTTCCGCGATCACCCGCGTGGAGCACATCACCAGCTGGTTTGTCCAAGCGCTCAGCCCATCTGTGCCCGATGCTGGTACTTGACATTGGTGGCACCAAGGTCGCCGCGGCCCGCTGGACCGATGGCGCGCTGCACGGTAGGCGCCAGTGGCCCATGCCCGCCACCCTGCAGGGGTGGCGTGAGACCCTGGCCGCCATGGCCGGGGCCTACCCCGAGCCGGACCGCGTCGCAGCGGCGGTGACTGGGGTTACTGATGGGCAGGTACTGTCAGCGGTCAACCGCCAGCTGATTTCATTCTGGGACGGCTATGCGCTGGCCGACGCGCTGGCGCAGGCCTGGCACTGCCCGGCGGTTTTGCTCAATGACGCGCAGGCCGCGGCCTGGGGCGAGTACCACGCCGGCGGCCGCCGTGCAGGCAACCTGCTGTTCCTGACCCTGTCGACGGGTGTGGGTGGCGGCCTGGTGCTCGACGGCCGGCTGCGCACGGGACCCCGCGGCCTGGCCGGACACATCGGCCATGTGTCGGCCACCTGCGCGCCGCCGGACGACACTCACCTGTGCGGGTGCGGGCGCCCCGACTGCCTGGAGACCCTGGCTTCGGGCACGGCACTGGCGCGGCAGGCCAGCCAACTGAGTGGCCGGCCGCTGGATGCGCCGGCGGTCTTTGCTGGCTGGCAGGCGGGTGACCCGGTGTGCGTCCGGCTGGTCACGGCTGCTGCCCAGGCCGTGGCACAAGAGCTGGCCAATGCCCACGCCCTGCTGGACCTCGACGAGGTCCGCCTGGGCGGCAGTGTGGGCCTGGCCGATGGCATGCTGGCCGCCGTCACCTTGGCGCAAAGCGCCCTGCCTGCCCTGTTTCGTGTGCCGGTGGCGGCAGCGCGTCTGGGCGCCGACGCGGGCCTGATTGGCGTTGGTCACTGGGCGAGCGACCGACTGGCTGCCGGATGATGACACACATGCGCCGTGAAGCCCTGCAGGCGCCCGACTGTGTCGCGCGCTTGCTGGAGTCTGAGGCCGAGACCGTGTCTGCGCTGGCCCAGGCGATACGCACGGGACATGCTGGTCCCTGGCTCACGGTGGCTCGCGGCAGTTCGGACTGCGCAGCCGCCTATTTTGCGACCGCCATGGCCCTGCTCAACGGGCGTATCGTGAGCTCGCTTCCACCGTCGCTCGTGACGGTGTACGGCGCCCGTCTGATTTTGGACAATGCCTGCCTGGTCGCGTTTTCACAAAGCGGCCAAAGCCCGGACCTGCTGGCGGTGGTTGAGAACCTGCACGCCGGTCGAGGTCGCACAGTGGCTTTTGTGAACGACATGGACTCACCCCTGGCCCGTTTGGTCGGGTGTGCGGTGCCACTGCATGCCTGGCCGGAGACTGCGGTCGCCGCGACCAAATCGGTCATTGCTGAATTTGTGGGCGGCGCCTTTCTGGCTGCTGAGCTCGCAGGACCAGGCACTTTGCGGCAGGCCTTTGCCGAGCTGCCCAGTCAGTTGCGCGCAGCCATGCAAGGCGATAACTCGTCAGTCGCACAATCCCTTGCCGGCGCCGCCAACCTGTTCGTCATTGGCCGCGGCCTGGGTTTGTCGGTAGCCCAGGAGATCGCCCTCAAATTCAAGGAAACTTGCGGTATCCATGCGGAAGCGCTTTCTTCTGCTGAACTGCGGCATGGCCCGATGGCGCTGTTGGATGAGCAAAGTCATGCCTTGGTGCTTACCCTGGCGGGACCGGGCGAAACCGAGCTGCTGGATTGCGCGGGTTTCCTGAGAACGCAAGGGGTCACCGTGCAAACGGTCGGACATCAGGCCAGCGCCTCGTTGACCCTGCCGCCAACCTCAGGCTATGTCTTGAACCCGGTCTGCGCGCTCGCGGCGCTCTACCCCGTGGTGGATGAGGTGGCGCTGCTACGGCACCGGAATCCCGATGCGCCACTTCGGATCCAGAAAGTGACCCTGACGCTTTAGCGCCGTGATGCCTGCGGCCCGAATTTGACCGCAGAGGCTGTTTCGGACGTCAGTCTTTTTGCGGCATCATGGCATCCTGTCCACTGTCTTGAGGAGAACCGCCATGCGTCATCTGTTTGCTGTAATCCGTGCCACTGTGCTGGTTTGGGCGCTTGGCGCGGGCTTGCTCGTGGCACCGGCCCGGGCCGAGGTCAGCGCCGAGAATGCGCAGGCGGTGCAGGCCACCGTGCAGGCCCAGCTGGCGGCATTTGCTGCCGACGACGCGGAGCGGGCGTTTTCCTTCGCCACGCTCACCATCCGCACCATGTTTGAGACGCCCGCCAATTTTTTGGCCATGGTCCGCCAGGCCTACCCGGCGGTGTACCGGCCGGCCAAAGTGTTGTTCCTGTCGCCCAGGGCGCTGGATGCGGCGGTGGTGCAGCCGGTGCAGCTGAAGGATGCCGCCGGTCAGTCCTGGCTGGCCATGTACACGCTGCAGCGCCAGGCCGATGGCCGCTGGCTGATCAATGGCTGCGTGCTGGTGCCAGATCGCGCCTTGGGGGCTTAGCGCTGCTCTGCCCGGGGTGGTGGTGGCGCCGCCTGGCGCGGGCTTGATTACACTCAATTAGCCCCCAGCTACGATTGGCCTATAACGGCAGATTGTTCCCCCCTCGAGAAAGACCGCCATGGTTCCGCACCTGGTTACCGCCCTGACTGGCCCCATCAATGAGCTTGAGCAACGCGTGCTGGATTCGATGCCGGCCTTGGAGCGCTGGTTCCGGCTGGAGTGGATGGAGCACACGCCACCCTTTTACAGCGCGGTTGATTTGCGCAACGCCGGCTTCAAGCTGGCACCGGTCGACACCAACCTGTTTCCCGGCGGCTGGAACAACCTGACGCCTGAGATGCTGCCGTTGGCGGTGCAGGCGGCAATGGCCGCCATTGAAAAAATATGTCCGGAAGCCCGCAACCTGCTGGTCATCCCTGAGAACCAGTTGCGGAGCACCTTCTACCTGGCCAATGTCGCGCGCTTGCGGCAGATTTTTCACATGGCCGGGCTCAATGTGCGCATTGGCTCCATTGACCCGACCATCACCAAAACCACCACGATCGAGTTGCCCAACGGCGACACGGTAACGCTGGAGCCGGTGATCCGCGGCAAACGGCGGCTCGGTGTGAAAGACTTTGACCCCTGCACCATCTTGCTCAACACAGACCTCAGCGCCGGTGTGCCTGGCATTCTGGAGGAGATTCACGAGCAGTATCTGCTGCCGCCACTGCACGCGGCTTGGGCAACTCGGCGTAAGAGCACGCATTTCAAGAGCTATGAAGAAGTCGCTAAGCGGCTAGGCAAACTGCTCGGTGTTGACCCGTGGCTGATCAACCCGCTGTTTGATCGCGGTGGTGCGGTGGATTTGGCGACGCCGACCGGACGGGACAGCCTGGCGGGCCAGGTCGACGCGCTTTTGACCAAGATCAAGCGCAAGTACAAGGAATACGGTATCAAGGAAAAGCCGTATGTGGTGGTCAAGGCCGATGACGGAAGCCGCGGCATGGGTATCGTGACGGTGCGTGATGCTCGCAGCGTGGCCGAGTTGGCGCATACCTTGGAGCACGCGAAGCCCGGCGCTGGTCCCCAGGATATGCTGCTGCAAGAGGGGGTTGTGACCCGGGAACGCATCAATGATGCCGTGGCGGAACCCGTGGTTTACATGATGGACCGCTACGTGGTGGGCGGGTTTTACCGTATCCACGCCGACCGAGGCGAAGACGAAGACCTGTGTGCACCGGGCTCGAGCTTTGTGCCGCTGGCCTTTGAGCAAAGCACCCATTTGCCTCAACCCGGCGTTAAACCGGGCGCCAGTGCTCCCAACCGGTTTTACATGTACGGCGTGGTGGCGCGGGCGGCGATGCTGGCTGCCAGCTATGAGCTTGAAGCCACCGACCCTGAAGCTGAAACCTACGCCTGAGGTTGGTTTCTCAGTCAAAGCGGCAGATCAGTTGCTGCAGTGCAACAATTACACCTTGATCATGTCGCCAGTCGCCCGAGATGCTTGCAGTTCCGGGTAAGGGGAGCACAATAGCGGTCCCTCATGGAACGGATCCCCGGCTGACTAGTAAGCCGGGGTAATTGTGTGTCAGCATCCAAATCGTCTCTCACCGCGCTCACTCTGGGCGCTATCGGCGTGGTTTACGGCGACATCGGCACCAGTGTGCTGTACGCAGTCAAAGAGGTGTTCGGATCAGGACACGTGCCCTTCACTCCTGACAACGTCTATGGCATCCTGTCGATTTTCTTTTGGACGCTGACTGTCATCGTGTCGCTCAAGTACGTTGTTCTGGTGCTGCGTGCTGACAACAACGGAGAGGGCGGCTTGGTCGCCATGCTGGCACTGGCCTCACAGTCGGTCAAAGACAAGCCCCGGTTGCGACGGGTGTTGTTGGTGGTTGGCATCTTTGGCACCTGCCTGTTTTACGGCGACGGCGTCATTACCCCCGCCATCTCGGTGCTCTCAGCGGTGGAAGGTCTGGAGGTGGTGTCCCCTGCCTTCAAGCGCTATGTGATACCGCTGACCCTGGTCATCCTGTTTGGTCTGTTTGCGGTGCAAAAACGCGGCACTACTGGCATTGGTAAATTTTTTGGTCCCATCACGCTGGTTTGGTTTGCCTGCATCTCGCTGCTGGGCTTGGTCCATATTTTGTCCAATCCGGCCATTTTGTGGGCCATCAGCCCGCATTACGCATTGGGGTTCATGTGGCACAACCCTGGTATTACCTTCATCATTCTGGGCGCGGTGGTGCTTTGTGTGACCGGCGGCGAGGCGCTGTATGCCGATATGGGTCATTTTGGCAAGAAGCCGATCCGGGTTGCTTGGTTTGCCGTGGTTATGCCGGCACTGACACTGAACTATTTTGGCCAGGGCGCGCTGCTGCTGAAGAACCCAGCGGCGGTCAAGAACCCTTTTTTCCTGATGGCGCCTGACTGGGCCCTGGTGCCGCTGGTGGTGCTGGCCACCATGGCCACGGTGATTGCCTCGCAGGCACTGATCTCCGGCGCCTTTTCGGTCACCAAGCAGGTGATCCAGCTCGGCTACCTGCCGCGGCTGCAAGTGCAGCACACCAGCGTCAAAGAGACCGGCCAGATTTACCTGCCTTTTGTCAATTGGGGCCTGTTTGCGGCGATTGTGCTGGCGGTGGTGCTGTTCAAGTCGTCCAGTAACCTGGCGGCGGCCTATGGCATTGCGGTTTGCACCGATATGCTGATCACCACGATTCTCACCTTCTACGTCATTCGCTACCGTTGGAACTACCCGTTGGCCCTGTGCATTGCCGCGACTGGCTTCTTCTTTGTGGTCGACTTCGCTTTTTGGGCCTCCAACATGTTCAAGCTGTTCGATGGCGGCTGGTTCCCGCTGCTGATTGGCGGCGCCATTTTCACCCTGATGATGACCTGGCACGACGGCCGGCGCCTGCTCAATGCCAGCTTACGTAATGATGCGATCGACCTGCCCAGCTTTCTGGAGGCGGTGTTTGTCAGCCCGCCGGTGCGCGTCGAAGGCACCGCGGTCTTCCTGACAGCAGAGCCCGGCATGGTCCCCAATGCCATGCTGCACAACCTCAAGCACAACAAAGTGCTGCACCAGAACAACTTGTTTGTGACCGTTCGCAACCACGAGGTGCCGTGGATTGGCATGGACAAACGGACCGAGATCGAGCCGCTTGGGCATGATTGCTGGCGGGTGGTGGTGCACTACGGCTTCAAGAATGACCCCGACCTGCCCAAGGCGCTGCAACAGCTCAAGGGCCGGGGTTGTGAGCTCGACGACATGAACACCAGTTATTTCCTCTCACGGGACACCGTCATTCCCACCATTGGCGGCGGCATGGCGCAGTGGCGCGAAAAGCTGTTTGCCCAAATGCACCGCAATGCCAGTGCCGCCGCGGACTTTCTGAAGCTGCCGAATAACTCGGTGGTGGAGCTTGGCTCCAAGATCGAAATCTAGGCGCCACTGATGCCTTTTTTGCGGGATCTGAGTCTGTCCACCGCCAGTGCCGGCTTTGTCGCGGTGCTTGTGGGGTTTACCAGTTCGGTGGCAATCGTGTTTCAGGCGGCACAGGCGTTTGATGCCACGCCGGAGCAGATCAGCTCCTGGATGTGGGCGCTGGGCTTGGGCATGGGCTTGTGCAGTCTGGTGCCCTCGCTGTGGCTGCGAAAGCCTGTGATGGTGGCTTGGAGCACGCCCGGCGCCGCCGTGTTGGCCACAGCCGGTCTGGCTGGTGGCTACAGCATGGAGGAGGCGGTGGGCGCTTTCATGGTCTGCGCCGCGCTCATCACCCTGTTTGGCGTGACAGGCTGGTTTGAGCGCATCATGAACCACCTGCCGCTGGCCATTGCATCGGGCCTGCTGGCTGGCGTGCTGACCCGGTTTGGCCTGCAGGG
>CALPLW020000185.1 GCA_943324505.2 Comamonas sp. lk | reverse complement strand
GTGCAAAAGCGCAAAGACAACCGCTCCACCATGTCACGACTTGCGGACTGGCCCGGATTGCGTTTCGCCATCTGGGCGCACAGGGTCACGAGGTTGGAGCAGGCCTCGAAATCAAAGTCTGGCTGCTTGGCGGCGTCATTGAGCTGGCGCACCCGCTCCGATGCCTTGGCAGTCTGGCCGGCGAGCAGGTCGATCAAAATTTCAATCACCTGGTCGTTGCGCATGAGCCGCAGGCTGTCTGGGTTGCGCTCCATCAGGCGCCGTAGGTCGACGCGGCAGCGGTCCAGTCCCTTGCGGTCCTTGCTCTCGAGTCGGGCGAAGGCCAGCAGAACCAGGGTCTGCGGGTCGAACATCTTCGAGTCCAGACCGATCAGGGCCACGCGGTCCAGCATCTTCTCGGCCTCTTTCACGTCGCCGGTGTAGAACGACATGGATGCCAAGCTTTGCAAGCGGCTCACTGAATTTGGCGTGAGCTCGCACGCCATCTTATAGGTGGCCAGCGCCTGGTCCAGATTGCCCAGTTCGAGCTGGGCTCGGCCCATGACGTCGTAGGCGTCGGCGAACGAGGGATCGTCGCTGATCAGGGTATCGAGCGCGCTGACGGCATGGTTGATCTGGCCCGACTCCATCATGGCGCGGGCCACGCCAAGTTTGGCCCAGGGCAGGGTCTTGGCCGCAACGATGGCTTCATACAGTTTTTGGGCCTGATCGTACTTGCCGATCCGCATCATCAGTTCGGCACCGACCCGGGCCGCATACAACCAGAACAGGCCTTTGGTCTCGTAGCGTTCCAGACACAGGTTGGCGGCGCGTTCGAACTCTTCCCACTCGATGGCGGTGAAAATTTCCTGCAACGAGGTTTTGCGCATGCGCGCCTGCCGCAAGCGCTCGGCGAGCTGGTTGGCCTTGTGCGGCTTGAGCAGGTAGCCGTCGAGCGCCGACTCTGCGGCTTCTGCCACCCGGGTGTAGGTGGCCTCGCCGGTCACCATGATGAATACTGTGGCAAAGGGCAGCAACTGGTTGCGGCGCAGATCGTCCAGCAGTTCCTGGCCGGTCATCTTCTCGTGGTTGAAATATTGCTCACACAAGACGATGTCGAAAAACTGGTTTTCCAGCGTGACACGGGCATCGGCCAGGCGCGAGGCCTGGCTGACCGACCCAACCCCGAACTCCTTGAGCTGGCCAACCAGAATGGTGCGGGAATTCGGGTTGCTGTCAATCACCAGCGCTCTGGTGGCGGACAGATCATCTTCGAGAACGTTCATTGGGTGGCGTTATGCGGTGCCGCGCAAAAGCGTTTGGCGCATCGGATCAAGATGGCAAGGAAAAGGTGTGAAATTGAATTTCATCATAGCATCAGGTGGCCCAGATTCGGGGGGCTTCGGCCGTGCGGTCCCAGAGCTGTCCGCGCCAGAGACGCCAGATCTGGCGCAGCAGCGCCATGGCGGATTCCACCATGGGTGCGAGCACCCGCACCACCAGAACCCGGTCATTCGCTGCACTGGTCCCGGCGGTCGTGTGAAGCGGGTGGGCAGCGATCAGGTCGCGAGCCAGTTCAAGCGCTGTGTCGCGGCGAGTTCTGGAGATCGGGCTGCCGGCAACGAAAAAGAAGGTGCCCAGGCAGGCCTGGCCGTCCAGGCCGCCGCGACCGCGCAGCAAGCGGTGGTCGCTAGCGTCGATCTGGCCGTGTTCCAGCCACACCCCGGGCACGTCGATGTGTTGCAGGAAGCGCCCGGTTTCAAAAGGCTGGCCGGCATGCGGCAGCCCCAGCGCGGTGATGTCCAGGCCCATGAATTCGGCCCCAGGCGCAAGCTGCAGCGTCAGGCGGTTTTCGGCCAGGCAACCGTTGTGACAAATGGTTTCCGATGGCAGCCATTCCAGGCGGGCGCGTGGCGCCAGGTCGATCCGGGTGCGTTGCAGCGCGAGCGCGCCGTCCGACCGGTAGAACCGGGTCGCCCCGGGCGTGGTGACCAGGCCGTGCGCGTCTTCCCCTACGCCGATGTGCAGGTCGAGTGTGTCGCCGCCAACCAGGCCGCCCGGCGGATGCACCAGAATACTGTGGCAAACCGTATCGCCTTCCGGGTACAGGCTTTGCAGGATGCGCAAGGGCCCGTCGTGCTGGTGACGCGCGACGGTACGGGCTCGTTCCAAACGGTAGTCCAGCTGCAGTCGGGCTTGCCAGGGCATAAGGCGCGCCGGCCTCAGGTGTTCTGACTGCTGCGGTGGGCCCAGCCGGTGGTGCGTTTCTCGATTTCGCTGAACAGTTCGTACATCACCATGGCCATCGCACCCACCACCACCAGCCCGGCAAAGGCCAGACCCATCTGCATGGCCGAACCGGCCGAGATCAGCAGGTAACCAATGCCTTCGTTGGCGGCCGTCATCTCGGACACGGTCGTGCCGACAAAGGCCAGGGTGATGGCAACCTTGAGCGAGCCATAAAAATACGGCATGGATCGCGGCAGGCCGACCTTGATCAGCACATCCCAACGCTTCGCGCCCAGGACCCGCAACACGTCCTCCAGCTCGGGCTCCAGGGTGGCCAGGCCGGTGGCAATGTTGACCATGATCGGGAAAAAACTGATCAGGAAGGCGGTGAGGATGGCCGGCCCTACGCCAATGCCGAACCACACGACCAAAATTGGCACAAAAGCCGCCTTGGGCAGGGCGTTGAAGGCAGTCATCAGCGGGTAAACCGCTGCATAGGCCAGGCGAGAGCTGCCAATCACAAAACCGAGGAGTACACCCACCACAATCGCAATGCCGAAGCCAGTCATGGTGACCCAGTAGGTACGCCAAGCATGGGCACCAATGATGCCCTTGAACTCCCAGAACTGGGTCCAGATCCGCCAAGGGCTGGGGAAAATGAACTCCGACACCTGAAACACCGAGCAGATCAGCTGCCACACCAGCAACACCGCTACCAGCAAAATCCAGGGTGACCAGGTTTCGAGTTGTTTCTTGTTCATGCGGCAGCCTTGACGGTTGCGGTGCTGGCTGCCGTGCCCCGCATCGCGCCGATATGACCGCGCAGCTCGTGCACGATATCGGTGAATTCGCGGGTGTAGGTGACCTCCAGGTCACGAGGACGCGGCAGATCGATGTCTTTCCGGACCACGAAGCGGCCCGGGCTCTTGCTCATGACGTAAACCGTGTCAGCCAGAAACACCGACTCGCGCAGGTCATGCGTGACCAGGATGACGTTGAACTGCTGTTCGGTCCAGAGGTCGCGCAAGATGCACCAGAGTTCCTCGCGCGTGAATGCATCCAGCGCACCAAAGGGCTCATCGAGCAGCAGCATTTTGGGTTCGTGGATCAGTGCCCGGCAGATGCTTGCGCGTTGCTGCATGCCGCCCGATAGCTCCCATGGAAACTTGTCCTCATAGCCAGCCAGTCCCACTTTTTGCAGCAGTTTGCGAGCCCGCTCTTCATAGACTTTGCGTTTTTGTTTGAAATTGCTCCGGTAGGGCTCCACGATCTCCAGCGGCAACAGCACGTTGTCGACCGTGGTGCGCCACGGCAAAAGCGACGGTGCCTGGAAGGCCATACCGGAGATTTTCAGCGGCCCGGTCACCGGTTGACCGTCAATCAGAATGCGGCCGATCGAGGGCATTTTCAGGCCCGTCGTCAGCTTCATGAAGGTCGACTTGCCACAGCCCGATGGGCCGACGATGGCAATGAATTCGCCCTGGCGCACTTTCAGGTCGATCGCCTCTACGGCAAAGTGCTGCTGCTGCCGCAGTTCTTCGGTGTAAGCGAGCCAGACGTCCTGAAAATCGACGAACCAACCGGTTGTGCCGTTTGGCTGCATTATTTCTTCGGCAGCACGTTGAGTTCGGCCTTGGCGGGCAGGTAACTGCCATTCCAGACCGCATCCGGGTTGACGCGGGTCTTGGTAGCGAAGGCGTCCGATACCTGAGACGCCATCAGTGCCAGGCGCGGGCCACTCACTTGGCCGAAACCTTCAGCGCGCGCATTCGGGCTGTTGATGACAGTGTCGATCGCCAGTTTCAGGCGCCGGGTTTCGAGTTCGACGTTAATGATGCCATCGCGTGCCTTGACATCGGCGATCGCAGCTGCCGGATTGCCGATCACGTCTTTCATGCCCCGCGCGAATGCAGACAGGAAGGCTTTGACAGCGGCCGGGTTGTCTTTCAGGATTTTGGGTGATGCGATGATGGCATTGCCATACAGCTTGACGCCAAAATCGGGGTAGGGCAGCACCACCACGTCGGCCACATTCACGCCACGGGCTTCCAGGTTCAGTAGCGAGGTGAAGGTGAAGCCGGTGATGGCGTCAACATCACCGCGTGCCAGCATGGTTTCGCGCAACGGGGGGTCCATGGCGGTCCATTGCACGCCGCTGATGTTGTTGGCCTTGGCGAAAATCGGGAAGGCGCGGCGGCCGGCATCGAAAACCGGCGCCCCAAGCTTTTTGCCGCTCAAGTCAGCCGGCGTTTTGATGCCGGATTTTTTCAGCGCCATCACCGAGGCCGGCGTGTCGTTGTAGACCATCATGATGGCCACTGGTTTATTGGGCGCATCAGGGTTGTTGGCGTGAAACTCCATCAGCGCGGCCAGGTCGGCAAAGCCCAACTCATAGGCGCCAGAGGCCACACGAGTGACAGCGCCGCCCGAGCCATTGCCTGCATCCACAGTGACGTCAAGCTTGGCATCCTTGAAATAGCCTTTGGCCGCAGGCGTCAGAAACAGGGCGGATGGGCCTTCAAAGCGCCAGTCAAGCTGAAACTTGATGGGCGTGACCTGGGCTTGGGCCAAGCCGAGGGTGGAGGCCGTGATGACCGCACCAGCGAGTTGCAAGAACATGCGTTTTTTCATAAAAGTGCTCGGGAATGAATGATTATGGTTAAGGGGTACTGAGCCGGACGGCGCAGATTGCTCAGGGATGGGAGTAGGCAATATGGGTGCCAAGCATCAGCCGGTGAAGGGGTGGGTGGCACGCCAGTGCCTGGCAATATCAATGCGGCGGCAGACCCAAACCCGATCGTGCTGCCCGATATGGTCCAAAAAGCGTTGCAGCGCTGTGATGCGGCCAGGGCGGCCCAGCAGACGGCAGTGCATGCCCACGCTCATCATGGCCGGCCGCTCCAGGCCTTCGGCGTACAACACGTCAAAGGTGTCTTTCAGGTACTGGAAAAAAGGGTCGGCGTAGGCGTAACCCTGGGGCAGGGCAAAGCGCATGTCGTTGCAGTCCAAGGTATAGGGCACGATGAGCTGTGGTACCACCTCACCATTGGTTTTACTCACCTTCATCCAGAACGGCAGGTCGTCACCGTAGTAGTCGCTGTCGTACTCGAACCCGCCGTAGTCTGCCACCAGCCGGCGCGTATTTGGGCTGTCGCGTCCTGTGTACCAGCCCAAGGGGCGTTCGCCGCAGAGCCGGGTCAGGATGTCCATCCCCTGCGCCATGTGCTCACGCTCTGTCGCTTCGTCGATATGTTGGTAGTGGATCCAGCGCCAGCCGTGGCAGGCGATTTCATGACCGAGTTGCTGCAGTGCCGACACCAGCTCTGGGTGGCGCTCCAGAGCCATGCTCACGCCGAACACCGTCAGCGGCAGCCCGCGCTGCTCGAATTCGCGCAGGATGCGCCAGACGCCGGCGCGGGAGCCGTACTCGTAGATGCCTTCCATGCTGATATGCCGGGCCGGGTAGCTGGCTGGGTTGAACATTTCCGATAAAAATTGTTCCGAGCCGGCGTCGCCATGCAACACGCTGTTCTCGCCACCTTCCTCGTAATTCAGCACGAACTGCACGGCAACGCGGGCTTGGCCTGGCCATTGCGCGTGAGGGGGCTTGGGGCCATAGCCAATGAGGTCGCGCGGGTAGGCCTGGGTGCTGTCGTAAACGCTCATGCCGTAATGATAACCATGGTCGAATGGTATAAACAATTCAGTCGCGACCCAGCTGTTCAATGGGGCGCCACAGTCAATCAGGAGATGCCATGGGCTTGAGTACACACGTTTTGGACACCATGCACGGGACACCGGCGCCCGGCATGCGGGTGAGCCTGTACACCACGGCGGGCGACTCGGCCACGCTGATCAAACAGTTTGTACTGAACCAGGACGGGCGTAACCCTGACGGTCTGTTGCTAAACCAAGACAGCCTCAAAAAAGGCAGCTATCGGTTGGTCTTTGAGGTGGCAGATTACTTTCAGGCACGTGGTGTTGCGCTGCCTCAGCCGAATTTCTTAGATCGCGTCAGCCTGGATTTCGGGGTCGCCAACCCTGATCAGCACTATCACGTTCCGCTGCTCGTGAGCCCCTGGAGCTATTCGACCTACCGCGGTTCCTGAGCACCGCGGTTTGACGTCACAACTGTCCCTCTGTCAGGGTGTCGAGCTGGAAACGGCCGCTCTTGTGCCACAGCCAAGTGTCGGTATAGGTCACTTGTCCCAAATGCGCCGGCACGGGAAAGGGCGCAGCGCGGCGCACCGTGCGTTCAATTTCAGCCACCACCTCGGGCGCATGCGTGGGCGTTCGCATCCAGTTCAGCCTGATCACCTGACCGCGTCCGTCGACGTCAACTTGCAGCACGCCAATGGCGTACAACATGGCAGGCAATTTGCCCTTGTAAATCCGATGGGTGTTTTGGCCGTACAGGTGCTTGGCTGCATTGCGCCGGTACTCGCGCGGGTTGGCAACATAGGACAACACTGCGTTGTTTGCCGATGGTGCCGCTGCAGCGACCACGACTGGCGGCACGGCAGGCGCGGGGAGTGCAAAGGGCACGGACGCCGTGGAGGGTGCGGCAGGGGCAGGGTCAGGGTCAGGGTCAGGGAGAGCAATGGGGGCAGCGGGGGCAGTGATCGCAGTGGGTGCGGCGGCGGCAGTAATCACAGTAGGTGCGTCAGGCGCAGGGATAACAGAGCGTATGGCGGGGACAGCGATCGCAGAGGGTGCCACAGGGGCGGGGAGAGCAGAGGGTGGCGCAGGAGCAGGGCGAGCAGGTGCCGGGTTAGCGAAAGGCACCACCTTTGCCGGTGGGACTGCCGACACCGGTGGCACGACAGGCTGTATTGGCACACGCTCAGGGGATTGGACCGTTGGCTCAAGCACAGTCTTTGGCGTAACCGGTGCAGGCGTCGCGGACGCAATGGCTTTGGGGGGCTCTGGCGGTGGCGGTGGCGTAGCGCAACTGGCCATCAGTGCCGTGACGACAACCCCCGCCCAGTGCCATCTGTTGCGGTACCTGAGGCGACGATGAAACATAGTGAGATTTCCTCTGCCAGCGGCTTGCTGATCTGGTTTTGGCCCATTCACGCGGCCGACAGTGACGCCGAGCATACCGGCCTTGCGGCCGTGCGTCCAGCCTGCCATACGGGTTTCACTCGCTATGCACAGCCTTGACGACCTTTGCCGGCGCTTGAGCCTGGCCCCAGCCGTGCTGGTGACGGTAGCCTCGGTTCGCGGTTCGGTGCCGCGCGAGGTGGGCGCCTGGATGGCTGTTTTCGCCGCTGACCAGATTGGCACCGTGGGCGGCGG
>CALPLW020000184.1 GCA_943324505.2 Comamonas sp. lk | reverse complement strand
GGTGCCGCGTAACTTTCGCCACCCAGCACATAGGCTGCGGATTCGAGCCCGCGCTGCAAAACAATGCCTGACAAAGGGTGCGCCCGGTTGGCGCTGGGCGGGGTGCCGCCCAGCAGCGTCTGCGCTTGTGCGGCATAGCGTTCGCCGTCGTGCGCGCCGAAGGCGGCAACCCAGCTGTTCAGGTCGTGGGGGTAGTCGTCCGGTGCTATGCCGACCACAATGCCTGCGTTGGCGTTGCGCTCGTTGCGCGAATACTGGCTCATGCCATTCGTCACCACGCGCCCGGGTTCGGACGTGGCGGCCACCACCGTGCCACCCGGGCACATACAAAAACTGTAGACCGCACGGCCATTGGTGGCATGGTGCACCAGCTTGTACTCGGCCGCACCCAGCAGCGGGTTGCCGGCATGCCGGCCCCAGCGGGCGCGGTCAATCACACTTTGCGGATGTTCGATGCGAAAACCGATCGAAAACGGTTTGGCCTCCATGAAGACGCCACGCGCGTGCAGCATGGCAAAGGTGTCGCGCGCGCTGTGCCCCAGCGCCAGCACCACCTGCTCGGCCGGTAGTTCGTAGTTTGAGCCCCTAGCGACGTCAAGCACGCTCAGGGCGCGCACATGCTGAGTGTGACCCCCAGCATCCGACGGGCAGGCCTGCAGCAGCACATCAGTCACGCGCTGCTCAAACCGTATCTCGCCGCCCAGCGCAATGATCTGCTCGCGCAGGTTCTCCACCACCTTGACCAGCTTGAAGGTGCCGATGTGCGGGTGCGCATCAACCAAGATCTCGGGTGGCGCCCCAGCCTTGACGAACTCCTGCATCACCTGGCGACCCAGGTGGCGCGGGTCTTTGATCTGACTCCACAGCTTGCCGTCCGAAAAAGTGCCGGCGCCGCCTTCGCCAAACTGCACGTTGGATTCGGGGTTGAGCGTGTGTTTTCGCCACAGGCCCCAGGTGTCCTTGGTGCGTTGGCGTACGGTGCGACCGCGCTCCAGCACGATCGGGCACAGGCCCATTTGGGCCAGCAGCAGGGCGGCGAACATGCCGCAGGGGCCAAACCCGACCACCACCGGGCGAGCGCGTGGCGGCACGTCGGCGTGGCCCACCGGCTGGTAGCGCATGTCTGGCGTAGCGCCGATGTGCGGGTGCCCCGCCCATTGGGTGATGAGTGCGGCCTCCTGGTCCGGTTCCCACAGCGTCACATCGACTATGAACACCGCCAGCAGGTCGGCTTTGCGGGCGTCAAAGCTGCGCTTGAATACCTGTAAGTCGGCAATCCCATCGGGCATGATCCCCAGGGCTTGTGCGCTCAGGCGTTTGAGGGCGGCCAGCGGATGCGCTGTAGGCGCCCGGTCGGCCTCGGTCTCAGAGGGCGCGTCGGCGGCGCGGCGGATCTCGACCGGCAAGGCCGAGAGGGGTAGTTTCAGTTCGGTCAGGCGAATCATGTGGGCTCGTGATGATCAAGCAGGCCACGATGATAGACCGACTAAAGCAATGCAGAGGATAGCAATGCCTGGCCTTGAACTACCTGACCAAGCGCACAAAAAACGTGTAATCTTTGTTATTGACGTAGTCCTCGCCGTTGAACGTGTTGACGATCCACGCCATGGATACACTGCCGCGATGTGGTGATGAACTCCAGAACCAGCCCGCTGGGTCATTCACAAAGTAGGTGGTGTTCAATGCGGGCCCATAGCAGGCCCGCTCCGGCAGAGAGTACAGCTCGGCATGGTTCGGCAGACGCCAGGGGCGTCCGCCCGCCGCCGGGCTGGCGGGTGTCGTCCTGGCCACTTCCAGCGCATCGGTCCATTTGAACTTTTGGGCAGAGGTCGCGGGTGGCGTTGGCGCACAGGTGCTGTTCGTCGTGCTCCAAACCATGCCGATGGCACACCGCTGCCAAATCAGCCCCGTGACCTTGTCTCGCACCTCACTGCCTGCTGGGCTTGCCCCGACGACAGTTTCGTAGCGGCTGTCTGGTCGGGTCAAGGGGATTGAGCTTGAACAGACCTGCTGCGCATGGGTGCAGACGCAGTAGGACAGCAGGGCCATGACCACCGCGCCTGACTTCCGTGCTTTGGCGGTCATTGGTTGACGGATCATGAAGACCATCCTGAAATGGGCTGCGATTTAGCCATTCTCAGAGCCCCGAGCGGACGAGGAAAACAGGGTGCGCACTGGTCTTGACATCATAAAAATCGTCGCCAATCATGAAATTGATGCCCCAGGCCGTCGTGGCGTTGCTCACATCCGGTGAGTTGGTCCAGTGGTATTCGGCTGCAACGTTCGGGAAATGCATCGTGTCAATCGCCGGTGAGGTGCTTTTGCCAGAATATGCCAGGTTCCGTAGTTCTTCCCTTTCAGGCACTCGCCAGTCCCGGAAGCCGCACAACGCCTGTCCAACCGGCAATTGGTTGATGGCAGAGGCATAGGCCTCCGTGTTGCATTGCGTGTTGTTCCCAAGGCCAGTGCAACTGCCACCGATCGGGCTACCACTTTGACCCCCGTTTTTGGCTGAATTGGTGTGGTACCACACGAATTGGTGCTGGGCATGCCGCAATTGGCTTGGGTCATTGCGTTTGACCTCCCAGAACAAACCGGTGTTGTTGTCCCGGATGCAGTCCCAGCGTGTCCCGGCCGACGGCGAACCGGTCTCGGACCATGTGCCGTTTTGTATGGCGAGAGGTTGACCATCCGAGCCTAGCCGCGTGAAATCGAAGCCTGCCATACCGGTTCCAATTTTGCTCAAGGTACCTGCTTGCGCCGAGGCATCGCGGCCATACCAAGCATCTTGCACCGTACCCCAAAGTTTGGCCGCCCAGTCGATGGCGCTACACACCACGTTGTTGACCCAAGTCGTCCCCGTCAGGTTGCTACACCAATTGATCCCGGTATCGTTCAATAGACCAGTTGCCGGGAAACTGGCTGCGCTGAGTTCAACGGCGGTTTGGTTGGTAGCGCCTGCGTTATCCGTCACGGTCAGGCTGATGGTTCGCAATCCGGTAACGGTGAATTGCCTGACCTGCGCCACTGGGGTTGTCGACAATGCGGTCGTCCCATCACCAAAGTTCCATTGGTATTTGACGATCTGTCCATCAGAGTCAGCGCTGTCGGATGGGTTCATGACGACTTCCTGCCCTGTGATTGAGCTGGAAATATTCAAGGCAATCTTGGCGGTGGGTGTCTTGTTGCCGGGCTGGTTTAAGGTCACGTTGAGAGCCTGCTGAACGGTGTGCGTTGCGTTATCGTTGTCTGTCACCTTCAGTTTGACTTGGTAAGTGCCGGGGCCGGCGTATTGATGGGTGACGGCCAACACGGCATCAGTGTTCAACCGGGTGTAAGTTGTGCCATCACCCATTTCCCAGTCGTACTTGGCCAGAAACCCATCCGAGTCGCTGGAGCCTGAGGCTGAGAACGTCAGTGGCGTGCCACTCACCGGGGTGGTTGGCAAAATCACAACAGCCACGGGCGCTGCGTTCAGTCGGACCTGAATATCGGCCGTGGTCGAACTGCTCAGTCCATCGTTGTCTGTGACAGTGAGGCGTACCTGTTTGCTTCCTGCACTCTGAAAAACATGCTGGATCGGCAAGGCGTTGGTGCTGCTCAGGCTGGTGCCGTCGCCGAATTCCCAGTCGAACTGAACAAGGCTGCCATCCGGGTCACTGCTGCCAGACGGATTGAAGTTGACAGTCGCTCCCAACACGGGGCTGGTACTTCCAGGCGCAAAAGATGCAATCGGTGGGGCATTGGTGCTGTCCAGCGTGATTCGGGACACGACAGTATTGACCGCGCCTTTGGCATCTTCGGCGGTCAAACTGACGTCAAAGCTTCCAGTGCTGGCGAAAATGTGAGCCGTTGGCCCCGCTTGATTCTGAATAACGACCGGGGTGTTATCACCAAAATTCCAGCTTAGCTTGACCAACTGACCTTCAGGATCGAGGGATCCAATGCTGGAAAAAGTCAAGCTGGCACCACTGCGATACGGCGACCCCGGCAGCGTCATTTTTGCCAAAGGGGGCAAATTGGGCGGCGCCGGGCGCGCCATGACCGCAAAATAAGAAAAGCTGCTGACATTGGCAACCAGAAAATTACCCTGCACGGTCACCGGCGTGATTTCGGCGAAGGTGCCCCCTGGCTGGGCTTTGAACAGCGCTGGTACGGCGCCACTGGGCAGTAGGCCTGGGTCATACGGCACCTTGACCGTTACAGGCGAATTGAAAGTGATGCCATGTGGCTCGAAGCGAAATACCTTGCCAACCTTTGCTGTTCCGGTTGGCAGGGTTGGCGCAAGGGCCTCCGCAACGGACTGGATGACCAATGTGGTCGGCGTATTGATCGCCCCAGCCGGCAACACCAGGTCAACGCCAACGGATGTTGTGAAGCTCCCCCCCTGGTTGTCGACGATTTGTTTGGCAACGGTCGGCGAAGACCCCCCTCCCGAGCCCCCGTCGGTGCTGCTGCCACCGCTGCCCCCACCACCGCCACCCCCGCAGGCAGAAAGCAGGATCGCTGCCAGTGCCATAGCCCAGCCATTGAACAATTGCTTGGATCGCCCGACTCGCATTCCAGGGATCCGACCTACGCCATGAACCCGAGATTAACCGGATAGTCGGACCCACCAAAATTACCGACATTGGGCATGATCAGCCCCAGATCCGAGCCAGGTACCCCGAACCAACTGGCCAGTGTCGATGCAAATTGGTCGATCGAGGTGCTGGGTAGCAGGCTACCGGATCCCACGTGCCACTGGTCCTCAGACGCGCCACTGTTCGCAATACTGACGGGCGGGGCGCGTCCGACGAACTGCTGCCCTTTGACTGCACCACCCACAACAAAGTGGTGGTTGCCCCAACCGTGGTCAGAGCCGTCGCCGTTAGAGGTCAAGGTCCGCCCGAATTCTGATCCTGTGAAAAGCGTCACTTGCTGGCTGATGCCCAAGTTATCCATGGCGCTCTGAAAAGCCGAGATGCCCGCGCTCATCACGCCCAAATTGCTGGCCTGCTGGGTGATGAGGTTGTCATGCAGGTCGTAGCCGCCCGGCGCCGTCACATAAAAAACTTGTCGCTTAACCCCCAGCATGTTGCGCGCTGCAATCAATCTGGCCACCACCTTCAGTTGGCTCGCCAAGCCATTTCCCGTGGCTGGGAATTGGCTGTAGGCGGGGTTGGTCTCGGGCTGGGACGCCAGTGCATCCGAGATTTTGACCCGTGCATCCAATGACCGCTTCGTGACCCGGTTGTATTCGTCCTCCATGACGTGGCCGCTGCTTTGGACAATGAGGCTGTCGTAAGCGCTCTTCACCGTGTTAGATCCATACATGCTGGTCCCCAGCAAATTGTTGGATACCGACAGCCCTAAAGTGCCGAGCCGCAAAGGCGAGGCCTCTTTGCCAGAGAGGAACAGGGCATTGCCACTGACCGACATGCAGGTGAACATGGCTTCGCTATTGCCGGACAAAGCCAAATCACCCATGTTGCCACCCCAACCCACGGTGGCGCCCTCTGGTTTCGAGGACAACCAAACCGAGGTCTGGTCGTTGTGGGAGAACAATTTGGGCGGCTTAGGGTAAAGCACATTGTTGGCGCTCGAATAGCTGCTTCGCGTCAAGGGAACGATCAAAGGACCGACATTGAGCATTACCGCTGCCTTGCCCGCATGAAACAATTGGGCCATACCGGTCATGGCGGGGTGCAAAGCGTATTGGCGCCCGGCCGGTAGCGCTTGAATAGGTGAGAGCAGGGTGGGCGCCAAGGCGTCCCGGCCCAAGGCGATGCCCCCTGCTGTCCGGTCAGGCCCACCCTCCCGCACCGCGCTGTACAGGTCATAGGATGCCTTGTCGTAGGTGACAACAGTATTGGCATAGTCCGAACCCCCAGGCATGTAAACGCACACCAGGGCTTTGTAGTCGGTTGCGGTGAATGCGGCGGCCTCACCGATGGCGGCAAGATTCAGCGCAGTGGGCAGCCCGGCACCGACCATGGCCAGTTGAGAGCTGCGCTTCAAAAATGCCCGGCGCGAATGGAGTTCGGAGTTCAGTAGATGCATGTTAAGTCCATGACGAATGTCGATGTCATTTCTGGACCATGTAGTCGGCGCTGGCCATGATCAGGAATATCGCGGCAGCAATGCGGTTAAGTTTGACGCTTTCTGTGCTACTGGCCGTCACGGCGGGTGAGGCCAGAGCACCTACGATGAGTGCTTTTGTCGCAGCCTTCAGTTGGCCAGCGCAGAGCAGCAGGTCCAGTCGGTCCACCAATGCTGATGCATTCGGAGCCAAGGCGATTTCGGCCGCGTAGTTGGCCTTAATGTCATTGGTGACGGGGGTACCTGTAGACACCCCATTGACCGCTGCATTGCCAATTGAAAACCCGTTGCGAATCGGGTTGTACATCGCTCCAAGGTAATCCATCACCTGCTGTTCACTGACCAATTGGAATTCTGGTGCGACCATGCTGGCGCTCGCAATGGCGGTGTTGGGGGGCACATAGCCGGGCCGGAAAAAGTTGAAGACCGATGGCGAGCGCAACGGGCTCTGACCGAGGTTGGCGCCGAAGTTACCCAGTTTCCAGGAATTGGCCGCAGAAGTTACACCAAAGGTTCGCGCCCATTGGGCAAAACGCAGCATGGGCTCACGCAGCTTGCCAAATTGCGGGTTGGTCAAACCAGCGGTACTCCTGGCCTCTTCGTCGAGCAAAATGGCGCGCCAAACGGCTTTGAGATCCCCTCGCACGCCCTGGCCGTTGTTGTTAAAAGCAGCAGCCACCCGGCCCACGTAAGCCGGGCTGGGGTTGCTGGTGACCAGGCGCTGAATCATTTGCCGGCCAAAAAACGGACCGACGTTGGGGTGGTTGAACAGCGTGTCCAGCGCCGTGGTCAATGCCGTACCGCCTGGGGTGTTGGCCGGAATTGTGACGCCGAGAAAGCTGGCTTGCAGGTCGGAATGCCTGCTAGCTAAGAAGTACATCGGTTTGGCCGCGTAAGCAAAGTCGTAAATGGTTTTGCCAGGGATGGTTGTGGTGTCGGCCACTTTGCCTCGATCATCGAGTTGGTAGCCAGTGAAGACCCGCGCCAGGTTGCTCACGTCGGCGTTCGTGTAGGTTTCTGTCAGCACGCCATTCTTGGGGGTGCCGTCGTTGTTGAGTTCGTAGAGACCGATGCTGAACAATTGCATGATTTCACGTGCGTAGTTCTCGTCCGGAACACGGCCTGTCGCGGGGTTTTCCTTTTGGTTACCGGCCGTATTGAGGTAGAGGCCCATGGCCGGATGAAGCGTCACCGCCTCCAGCAAGGCCCGGTAATTGCCGAACGCCATGCTGCAAAGGGTGTCCCACCAGTTGGCGACCATAAAGGAAGGCCACCCTACCCTTTCCGTGAGGCCAGGCACGCCGACCACAAAGAACTCGGTCAAACTCAAGGCCATCCGCCGCCTGACCGCATCGGGCGAGGAGAGCAACTGCTGCCAGAGCATGTTGTCAGCTCCTGTAAAGATGAAGCTTCGGTGGAATTTCTTGGTCGTCCCATTGGTGGTTTGGTAG
>CALPLW020000183.1 GCA_943324505.2 Comamonas sp. lk | reverse complement strand
CCGCATCAAACCAGGCTCGATTGGCCCGGCAGCGGGCTTTAACGAGGTGCGGCTCGATCCTGCCACCGGTGAGATCCTGGTACGAGGCCAAAACGTCTTTGCCGGCTACCTGAACCTGCCCGACAAAACCGCTGAAGCGATTGACGCCGACGGCTGGCTGCACACGGGTGACGTGGGCGTGGTGGATGCGGACGGCTACTTCCGCATCACTGACCGCATGAAGGACATCATCATTACCGCCGGTGGCAAAAACGTGACCCCGAGCGAGCTGGAAAATGACCTGAAGTTCTCGCCCTACATCACCGATACCGTGGTGATCGGCGACAAGCGACCGTATTTGACTGCGATCGTCATGATTGACCAGGAAAATGTGGAAAAATTTGCGCAGGATCAGGACGTGCCCTTCAGCAACTACAGCAGCCTGACCCGCGCGCCCGAAGTCCAAGCCTTGATTCAGGCCGAGCTGGACCGTGTCAACAAGAAATTTGCCCGGGTAGAACAGATCAAGAAGTTTTTCTTGCTGGAGAACCAGCTGACCGCGGAAGACGAGGAGCTCACCCCCACCATGAAGCTCAAGCGTAAACTGGTTGAAAAGAAATACACGGCCCAGATTGAGGCCATGTACCATTGATTTTTTAAGGAGACCGAAGATGAAACTGACGACGAAAACCACCCTGATGCTGGCAACACTGGCATTGCTTGCCGGCCAGGCGCAGGCCCAAACCAAGGCCGTGCCGCTGCAAGGCGTGTCGGCCAATGAGATTACCCTGGGTTCGATCCAGGATTTGTCTGGCCCTCTTGCTGGCTTTGGCAAGCAGGCTCGGCAGGGCATGTTGCTGGCCGTGGACGAGATCAACGAGCAGGGTGGTATCAATGGCCGCAAGCTCAAGATCATCGTGGAGGACTCAGGCTATGACCCGAAAAAAGCCGTGCTGGCGGCCCAGAAGCTGGTCAACCAGGACAAGATTTTCATGATGATGGGCCACATCGGTACCTCACAGAACCTGGCAGCGATGCCGGTGCAGTTTGAAAAAAACGTGATCAACTTTTTCCCGATCACGGCCGCCCGCGAGATGTATGACCCGTTTGACCGGCTGAAGTACGCGTTTGCAGCCACCTACTTTGACCAGATGCGGCAAGCTGTGCCCAAACTGGCCAAGGAAAAAGGCGCCAAAAAAGTCTGTACTCTGTACCAAGATGATGATTTCGGGCTGGAGGTGTTCAAGGGCGGCGAAGCCGGGTTGAAAACCATCGGCATGGACTACGCCGAAAAAACCACCTACAAACGCGGCGCCACAGACTTCTCTTCACAAGTGGCTAAGCTGCAGTCCAGCGGCTGCGACATGGTGGTGCTGGGCACCATCATTCGCGAGACCATCGGCACCATCGGTACGGCACGCAAGCTGGGCTATAACCCGATTTTCATTGGCTCCAGTGCCGCTTACACCGACCTGATCCACAAGCTGGGCGGCAAAGCCATGGATGGCCTGTACGCCACCATGACGGTGCAAAACCCTTACACCGAAGGGCTGACCCCACAGTTGCAGTTCTGGGCCAACAAGTACAAGACCAAGTTCAATGATGACGCCACGGTTTTCTCGGTCTATGGCTATGTCATCATCAACACCTTTGCCAACGCTGCCACCAAGGCCGGCAAAAATCTGACGACAGACAGCTTCATCAAGGTCATGGACAGCCTGACGTTACCGACCGATATCTTTGGCAGCGCGCCCGCCAGCTTCTCGCCGACCAAGCGCCTGGGCAGCAACGCCTCGCGCCTGTCGCAAATCCAGGACGGCAAATGGAAGGCGATTTCCGAGTATTACTCAGACGTGGAACCTGATGCGGCTAAACCGGCTGCCAAGCCAGCTGCCAAGAAGTAAAACTTTGCGAGTGTGGCAAGCGCCGCTTCGATAAAAGCCACCCACGGGTGGCTTTTTTTGACCCTACCGGTTTGCCGCGATGGCCGTGATCTGTTCAAGTTGAAAAAAGAGGACTGCGATATGCTTGATTTACGCCCGAACTGCGAGTGCTGCGACAAGGGCCTTCCGCCAGAGTCCATTGAAGCTCGTATCTGCTCGTTTGAATGCACCTTCTGCGCAGCCTGTGCCGAGGGCACCTTAGGCGGTCAGTGCCCGAACTGTGGCGGAGAACTCGTCACACGCCCTCGTCGCCCGGAATCCAAGCTCGCCAAGTTCCCGGCATCAACTCAAAGGGTTAACAAAAAGCTCGGCTGTAAGGAGGCTGCGTGAATTTGGGCGTTGAGGCTGTAAAACACAACCCTATGGGGGAACTTTTCTCGGGAATAAGGAACTTCAGATTACGCCATTTCGGAGGAAATCTGACGATGCCAGGAGTGGCGGGAGAGCTTCGGGTTTCAAGCCAACACCCCTCCCGCACGGGAATACCCTGATCCACCTTACGCTAACATTCTTCATTCGCCCGGTGTCGGGCACCAATGGAGAAGATGCATGTTCAGTCACGTGATGCTGGGGGTCAATGACCTCGAAGTCTCGAAAAAGTTTTATGACGCGCTCTTGGGCGCCCTGGGGCTCGGCCCGGGGTTTGCCAACAAGAACCGGTATTTCTATCGCAGCCCGACCGGCACCTTTGCGATCACTACGCCGATCAATGGCGAACCAGCCACCCACGGCAATGGCAGCACCATTGGCTTTGCGGTTCAAAGTGCCGAACAGGGTGACGCTTTTCATGCCGCTGGCGTAGCCAATGGGGGCACCACCTGCGAAGACCCACCGGGTTTTCGCGAAGGTCCAACCGGCAAAATCTACCTGGCCTACCTGCGTGACCCCGATGGCAACAAGCTCTGCGCGCTGTTCCGTCCGGCCAAATAGTTCACGGCCGGATCGGGCTTAAACGCTCAGGTAGTCGGCCCACAGGTCTTGCCGAGCCTCGAGTTCGGGCGAACTGCCGGCCCACACCACGCGGCCCTTTTCGAGGATCACGTGGCGGTCGGCCAGGCCGATCAGGCGGCGGATGTATTTGTCGATCACGATGATGGTCAGGCCGGTTTCGCGCAGTCGCTTCAGGCAGGTCCAGATTTCCTCGCGCACCAACGGCGCCAGCCCCTCGGTGGCCTCGTCCAAAATCAGCAGGTGGGGGTTGGTCATCAGCGCCCGGCCGATCGCCAGCATTTGCTGCTCACCGCCCGACAACTGGCCGCCGCCGTTGTGACGCCGCTCCTTCAGGCGCGGGAACTGCGTGTAAACGCCGTCCAGCGTCCAGGGGTCGCCGCGGCCGTTTCGCCGTGCCGCAAAAGCCAGCAGGTTTTCTTCCACCGACAGGTTGGTGAAAATCTGGCGCCCTTCCGGCACCACCGCCATGCCCCGGCGCGCGATCTGGTCGGCGGGCAGCCCGGTGATGCTTTGGCCAAGAAAACGGATCTCACCGCTGTAGGCACGGTTCAGGCCGAGCAGGTGGCGCACGCTGGTGGTCTTGCCCATGCCGTTTCTCCCCAACAGCGTGATCACCTGGCCCTCATGCACCTCCAGATCGATGCCGAACAAGACCTGGCTCGGGCCATAGCCGCCGGTGAGGCTTTCGACCTGCAAAACGGGCGCGCTCATGGCATTGTCCTCATACCGCTTCCTCTTCGCCCAGGTAGGCGACACGCACCTCCTGGTTGTCTCGAATCTCCTGCACACTGCCGGTGGCAATGATCGCGCCCTGCACCAGCACCGAAATGCGATCAGCCAGAGAAAAGACCGCATCCATATCGTGCTCCACCAACAGCACGGTCAGGGCCGGCGTCAACGAACGGATCAACGCCACCATCTCGTGCGCCTCGTCGTGCCCCATCCCGGCCATTGGCTCGTCCATCAGCAGCATACGTGGTTCGCAGGCCAAGGCCAACCCCAGGTCAAGCCGCCGGCGCATGCCGTGCGACAGGGTCCTGGCGGGCGCGTCCAGGTTGAGGCTCAGGCCCACGCGACTGGCCACCGCTGCGGCCTGGTCCCGCGCCCGGCGGTCCGCCCGCGCCGAGGCGAACAGGCCGGCATCGGGATGGAGCCGCCGCTGCACGCTGACCTGCAGGTTTTCCAGCACGCTCAAGCCGCTGAAAATGCTGGTGATCTGGAACGAGCGCACCAGACCAGCCCGGACCCGCTCCTGCTGTGACAGGCCCTGCAAGGGCTGGCCAAAAAAATCGATGGTTCCAGCATCCGCCGGCAACAGACCTGATAGCAGCGAGATCAGGGTGGTTTTGCCTGCCCCATTGGGGCCGATCACCGCATGCACCTGACCCAGTGCGAGCTCCAGATTGACGTCGCGCGTGGCAACAAGACCACCAAAGCGCTTGGAAAGACCTTGGACAAACAGCGGCCTGGTCATGCACGTTCTCCCTTGATGGCACGCCGCAGCGACTGGTGCAGACCGCTCAGGCCGTCAGGCGCAAAGAAAACCACCACCAGCAGCACCATGCCGACATAAATGTGCCAGTAATCGAAATGGCTGGACAACAGCTCCTCCAGCAGCAGCAGCGCCGCAGCCCCCAAAATTCCACCCTGCAAGCGGCCCATGCCGCCCAGGGCCACCATGATCATGAGCGCACCCGACTGCGACCAATGCAGCATTTTGGGGCTGACAAACTGGTTGTGTACCGCCAGCAAGGAGCCCGCCAGACCGGCCATGATGCCGGCCACGGCGAAAGCCAGCAGGCGGTACCGGCGCGTCGAGTAACCGACTGCGGCCATGCGCACCTCGTTATCGCGGATGGCGGCCAACGCCAGCCCGAAACGCGAACCCACCAGCCGCGCCAGCATCAGGTGCATCACCACCAGCCACAACAGCACCACGAAATAAAACACCAGCTCGCGGCTGATGTCCAGCCCCAGGCCCAGGCCCGGACGCAGCGGTAACCGCAAGCCGTCATCACCGCCATACTGGCGCAGCCCGACGAACAGGTAATAGAACAGCTGCCCCATGGCCAGCGTGATCATGATGAAGTAGGCGCCCCGCGTGCGCGTGGCAACAAAGCCGACCGCCATCGCCGCCAACCCGCCAACCAGGCCTGCCAATAGCCAGACCAGCCACACCGTGCTGACCCCATGGGTCACGGCGATGCCGGCGGTGTAGGCGCCTAGCCCAAAAAAGGCGGCATGCCCGAAGCTGACCATGCCACCGTAGCCGAGGATCAGGTTCAGGCTGGAAGCCGCGATGGCGAAGATCATGACGCGGATCACGACCCCGGTGTAAAAGTCAAAGCCGCCAGCCAGGGCCACCCAGGGGAAGGCGATCAGTGCTGCCAGGCCCAGCGCCCAAGGCCAGCCACGTTGCAAGAAATGCGTATTCATCGGGGCCTCAGGTTCGCGCCGGGAACAGTCCGCTGGGTCGCCAGAACAACACCAACACCATGACCAGATAGATCATCATCGAGCCCAATGCGGCACCCAGCGAGGTGGCCACCGCCGGTGACAACAGGCTGCTCAGCAGCGCGGGCAAAGCGGTGCGGCCCAGCGTGTCCACCACGCCCACGATCAGCGCGCCGGCAGCTGCGCCCTGCACCGAGCCGATGCCGCCGATCACCACCACCACAAAGGCGAGAATCAGCACGTCGTCACCCATGCCCGCCTCCACCGCCACGAAGGGCCCCAACATGGCGCCTGCCAAGGCCGAAAGCACCACCCCAAAACTAAACACCGCGGTGTACAGCTGCTTCACGTTGACGCCCATGGCAACCGCCATTTCACGGTTGTTGGCGCCGGCCCGAACCCACATACCCAGACGGGTCCGGGTCACCAGCAACCACAGCAGCACGCCCACAAGCACCCCGACCAGCATGATGACCAGCCGGAAGCTGGAGTAGGGCACCGGGCCCAACTGAACCGCGCCGGCCAGCGCCGGCGGCATGTTCAGGGGCAAGGGCAGCGGCCCCCAGACGATGCGCACCAGGTCATTGAAGATCAGGATCAGTGCAAATGTGGCGAGCACATGCACCATGTGATCCTTGGCATACAGCCGGCGCAACACCAGCACCTCCAGCGCCACCCCCACCGCCGCCGTAGCGGGCAGGGCACACAGCAAGCCCAGCCAAAAGGAGCCGGTGACACCGGCAAACCAAGCGGCAAAGTAGGCCCCCACCATGAACAGGCTCCCGTGGGCAAGGTTGACGAAGTTCATCACACCGAACACCAGCGTCAGGCCGGCTGCAATGAGAAACAGCGTCACGCTGAACTGAAGTCCGTTCAGCGTCTGTTCAAGAATGAGGGTTGACATGCCAGAGCGCCTTTACTTCATAGCGCATTCGCCAATATAGGCATCGCCGTGGTCTTTAAGCACCGGGCCCACCATGCGGTTGAGGTACTTGCCATCGGCGCCCTTGGTCACCACACGGGCGTATTGGCTCTGGATCGGGAAATGGTTGCTGCCGAAGCGGAAGTCGCCACGCACCGACTTGAAGCCCTTGGCAGCGCGAATGGCAGCAATGAAGGCATCGCGGTCCTCGATCTTGCCGCCCACGTTGCGCACGGCCACATCCAGCAGACCCACCACGTCCCAGGCCTGCGAGGCATACATGGACGGCACACGGCCGTAGGCCTTGGTGAACTCGCTGACAAAACGCTTGTTGGCCTCGTTGTCCATATCAGACGACCACTGCCCAGTGTTCACCACGCCTTCGATCAGCTCACCGATGGTCAGCATCTGTTGGTCAGCGTCATAGGCTTGGAACACGCGCGCAATCTTGCTGGACATGCCGGCTGCCGCATACTGCTTGGTGAAATTCACGCCCATGCCGCTGGGCAGGAAGTAGTAAATGGCATCGACATCGGTCGACCGGATCTGGGCAATTTCAGCTGCGAAGTCGAGCTGACCCAGCTTGGGGTACATCTCGCTCGCCAGCTCGCCCTTGAAGAAGCGTTTGAAGCCAGCGGCGGCATCCTTGCCGGCCGGGTAGTTGGGCGCAATCAGCGCGACTCGCCTGTAGCCCTTGTCGGTCATGTACTTGCCAGCCGCCTCGTGCGTTGCATCGTTCTGCCAGCTGGCGCTGAAGAAGTAAGGCGAGCACTCCTTGCCGGCAATGGCGGCGGGGCCGGCGTTGGAGCTCACCACCACGGTCTTGTTGGCCACCGCCGAGGGCACCACCGCCAGCAGCACGTTCGAGTAGATGACGCCGGTCAACACGTCGATCTTGTCGCGGCGCAGCAGCCGGTCAGCCGCCTGTTTGGCTGCGTCGGGGCTGAACTGGTCGTCCACCGTGATCAGCTCGGCGGGCAAGCCGCCAAGCTTGTTGCCTAGCAGCTTCATGGCCAGGTTGATGGCGTCCCGCTGGTCGATGCCGGGCGCGCTGGCGGGCCCGCTCAGCGTGGTCAGGACCCCAACCTTGATGTTGTCCGCCGCATGCAGATTAGCAGACAGCAAGGCCAGCGAAGCCAGCAGCGGGGTTGCAAAACGAAAGACTTTCATGGGATCTCCTAGGGTTGACGACAAAATAGAACTAAAGGGCTGGCGCGTCTGCCACCTCGCTGGGCGCCATGGCCGTGCCCTGACTCATCAGCTGCTGCAGCAGCTGGGCCGTGCGGTACAAGTGGCCCTGCAGCATCTCGCAGGCCACTACAGCCTCGCGGGCCAGGGTGGCAGTCATCAGTTGCGCAT
>CALPLW020000182.1 GCA_943324505.2 Comamonas sp. lk | reverse complement strand
GGTCGGCTCGCAGAGCAACCTTCCAGCATCAAGTCACGCAGTTCATCGGCTGGTAAACGTGGAAGCGCCTAACTGTTTGGATAAGCTGACGCCAACCTTGCAGTTGGTTTGAGTGGCACGGAACGGGCTTTTACAATCGCTTCAGTTCATTCGGCAAACCCCGGTCAGGGATCAGTGGCCCTAATTTTTCGGTGGAACTTTTATGCTCGCAACCCCCGTTTGTGTGGAACCCGGATCCTTTCTCACCTTGCACTACCGGCTGGCCGGCCCAGCTGGTGACGTGATCAACACCTTTGGCGGCAAGCCCGCCACTCTGACGCTGGGCAGCGGCGAGCTGGCACCGGCGGTCGAGGCCTGCCTGATGGGCCTGGCCGAGGGGGCCCGCGCCAGCTTTGAGCTGCCCGCTGGCGCTGCCTTTGGCGAGCGCAACCCCGCCATGCTGCAATGGCTGGCGCGCCAGGTGCTGGCGGAGATGGGCGAAGCTGGGGCCCAGTACCAGGTGGGCGACGTGGTGCAGTTCCCCACGCCCGATGGCCAGGGCCAGTTTGCCGGGGTGGTGAGCCAGTTGCGCAGCGATGCGCGTGGCGATGCCGTGTTGTTTGACTTCAACCATCCGCTGGCTGGCCAGCCGGTGACGTTTGAAGTGCAACTGATTGGCGTGCTGTGAGCGCCGGCACCGGCCCCATCCTGCCGCAGGAAATCCTGCTGGCTGAGCCGCGGGGGTTTTGCGCCGGCGTTGACCGCGCCATCGAGATCGTCGAGCGAGCCTTGCACAAATTTGGGTCGCCGATCTACGTGCGCCATGAAATTGTGCACAACACCTATGTGGTGAACGACCTCAAAACCAAGGGTGCCATTTTTATCGAAGACCTGAACGACGTGCCACCGGGCGCCACGCTGGTGTTTTCGGCCCACGGCGTGAGCCGATCCGTGCAGGACGAGGCGGCGGCGCGCGGCTTTCGCATCTTTGATGCCACCTGCCCGCTGGTGACCAAGGTGCATGTTGAGGTGGCCAAGCTGCATAAAGAGGGCTTCGAGTTCATCATGATCGGCCACAAGGGCCACCCTGAGGTGGAAGGCACCATGGGCCAGCTCGACAGCGGTATCCACCTGGTGGAAGACGTGGCAGACGTCGCGCGGGTGCAGCCGGCCCAGACAGTAAGGCTGGCGCTGGTCACGCAAACCACCCTCAGCATGGACGACGCTGCGGCCATTGCGGCAGCGGTCAAGGCCCGCTTCCCGCAGGTGCGCGAGCCCAAGCAGCAAGATATTTGCTACGCCACCCAGAACCGGCAGGATGCGGTCAAGCTGATGAGCCCTCAGGTGGATGTGGTGATTGTGGTGGGCAGCCCCACCAGCTCCAACAGCAATCGGCTGCGTGAGGTGGCGCGCAAGCTCGGCACCGACAGCTACATGGTCGATAACGCCGAGGAGCTGCAGGCCGAATGGTTTAACGGGCGCCAACGCGTGGGCCTGACTGCCGGTGCCTCGGCGCCCGAGATTCTGGTGCGCCAGGTGATTGACCGCATCAAGGCGCTGGGCGCGGTATCGGTGCGCAAGATGGACGGTATCCAGGAAACCATCAAGTTTCCGCTGCCCAAAGGCCTCAAGGCCGATGGCGGCGGTGACGCTTCCAACTAACACATTACAGGCCGACACCATGACCCACACTGACATCAATCGCTCTGATATTGATAGCGCAATAAGCAGACTGGACAAGGGCTGGAGGCACTTTTTGCGTCAAACGCCGCTGTGGCAGCTGAGTGGCCGGGCGATGGGCCTGGACTGCGCCCAGGTCTGGCTCAAGCTCGAGCACCTGCAGGTGGGCGGCAGCTTCAAGGCGCGTGGCATGCTCAACCGCATGCTGGCTCAGCCGATTCCGGCCGCCGGCGTGGTGATTGCTTCGGGCGGCAACGCCGGTATCGCAGCGGCAGCCGCCGCACAGGCGCTGGGCGTGCCCTGCGAGGTGTTCGTCTCGGCCGTCTCCAGCCAGGCCAAGCGTGATCGGCTGCGCCAGCTCGGCGCCGCAGTGACCGTGGCTGGCGAGGGTTATGCCCAGGCTTTCGAAGCCTGTCTGGCGCGCCAGCAGGCCAGCGGCGCGTTGCTGATGCACGCCTACGATCAGGTCGAGGTGGTGGCCGGTTCTGCCACGCTCGGCGCCGAGATCGAGGCCCAGGCCGGCGTGCCCGACAGCGTGCTGGTGAGTGTGGGTGGCGGCGGTTTGATTGGTGGCGTGGCGTCCTGGTTTGGCGAGCGGTCTAGGGTGGTGGCGCTGGAGCCCGAGCTGGCGCCCACGCTGTATAGCGCGCGTGTCGCCGGAGCGCCGGTGGATGTGGCAGTGAGCGGCGTGGCGGTGGATTCGCTGGGCGCCAAACGCGTTGGCGATATTTCTTGGGCCGTGACTCAGCGCCACGTCAAAGACGCGCTGTTGCTGCCGGATGCTGCCATTCGCGCCGCCCAGTTGTGGCTGTGGCAAGAGCTCAAACTGGCGGTGGAGCCGGCCGCCGCGCTGGGCCTGGCCGCGCTGCAGACCGGCGCCTATGTGCCGCGGCCGGAAGAGACGGTGTGCCTGATCCTGTGCGGCGCCAACCTTGACCCGGCCTCGCTGAACGCCGCAACAGCCTGAAAATCTACAATTGATCCATGCTAGATATCACCCTACTCCGCAAAGACCTCGCCGGCGCCGTGGCGCGGCTTGAGACCCGCACATCACCTCAAGTCTTTCTGGACGTCGAGACCTTCAGCCGGCTCGAAGCCGAGCGCAAGACCATTCAGATGCGCACCGAAGAACTGCAGAGCCAGCGCAACACCCTGAGCAAACAAATTGGCCAGCTGAAGGCGCGCGGCGCAGCCGGGCAGGCAGAGGCCGATGCGGCGATGGCCTCGGTGGCCGGCATCAAGGACGAACTCGAAGCCTCTGCCAAGCGCTTGGAGGCGCTGCAGGCGGAGCTGCAAAGCCTGCTTTTGGCAGTGCCCAACCTGCCGCACGACAGCGTGCCAGTGGGTGAGGACGAGCGTGGCAATGTGGTGGCGCGCAGCTGGGGAACCCCCAAGGCCTTTGACTTTCCCATCAAAGACCATGTGGACCTGGGCGAGCCACTGGGGCTGGACTTTGGCCTGGGCGTCAAGCTCAGCGGTGCCCGCTTCACCGTGATGAAGGGCCCCATCGCTCGGCTACACCGGGCTCTGGCGCAGTTCATGCTGGATGTGCAGACCCAGGAGCACGGCTATACCGAGTGTTACACGCCTTACATCGTCAATGCCGATACCCTGCGCGGCACCGGCCAGTTGCCTAAGTTTGAAGGCGACCTGTTTGCCGCCAAGAAGGGCGGGCAAGGCGGCGAGGCCAGCGAAACCGCCGCGCTCTACCTGATCCCCACCAGCGAGGTGACGCTGACTAATTTTGTGCGCGATGAGGTGCTGCCTGAGTCGGCCCTGCCGATCCGCCTCACGGCCCACACGCCCTGCTTCCGCTCAGAAGCCGGCAGCGCCGGGCGCGACACGCGCGGCCTGATCCGCCAGCACCAGTTTGACAAGGTGGAGATGGTGCAGATCGTGCACCCCGACACCAGCTACGCGGCGCTGGAAGCCATGGTCGGTCACGCCGAGGCTATCCTGCAAAAGCTGGGTCTACCCTACCGGGTGATGAGCCTGTGCACCGGCGACATGGGCTTTGGCGCCAGCAAGACCTACGACCTCGAGGTCTGGCTACCGGCCCAGAACACCTTTCGCGAGATCAGTTCGGTCTCCAACTGTGAGGCCTTTCAGGCTCGCCGCCTGCAGGCCCGCTTCAAAAACGCTCAGGGCAAGAACGAGCTGGTACACACCCTCAACGGCTCCGGCCTGGCCGTGGGCCGCACTCTGGTGGCGGTGCTGGAGAACTACCAGAACGCCGACGGTTCCATCAGCGTGCCGCCGGCGCTACAGCCTTACCTGGGCGGCTTGAGCGTTATCACTGCTTAGGCGTATACTGATTCCGTCACCGGGGGTGTCTGGCGCAAGGCAGACTGAGAAATACCCCACACACCTGATCTGGGTCATGCCAGCGTAGGGAGCGTGAAGGAGCAAGGTCCGCCAATTCTGGCTTTCCCCATCTCATTGCGCCCCCACTGGCGCATTGAAAGGATAGCGATGAACAAGCGGATTTTTTCTTTGGGGCTGCTCGCCGTAGCAGCGTTGGCAGCGACGGTGTCAGCCCAGGCGGCACCCGACGAGCTGCGCGTCATGGTGCACAGCTCCTTCTCCCTGCCCAAGCCCATGCTGGCTCAGTTTGAGAGCCAGTCCAATGTCAAGCTCAGCATCATCAAGGGCGGGGACGCCGGCGAGATGCTCAACAAGTTGATCCTCACCCGCGCCCAGCCAGTGGCCGACGTGGTTTACGGCATCGACAACGCGCTGGTGTTCAAGGCCCAGGCCGCTCAGGTGATCGAGCCCTACCCAAATGCCGCGATGCACGGCCCGGCGTCCGTGGCCCTGGGTCACGGCATGGTGCCGGTGGACTATGGCTATGTCAACCTGAACTACGACAAGGCCTGGGTGGCCAAAAGCGGCGTGCCCCTGCCCAAGAGCCTGGACGACCTGACCCAGCCCGCCTACCGAGACTGGTTGCTGGTGCAAAACCCTGCCACCTCAAGCCCCGGCTACGCCTTTTTGCTGGCCACCGTGGCGGGCTTGGGCGAAGAAAAAGCCTTTGAATGGTGGGCCAAGATGCGCGCCAATGGCCTCAAGGTGACCAAGGGCTGGAGCGAGGCCTACAACACCGACTTCAGTCGCAACGGCGGCAAATACCCGCTGGTGGTCAGCTACGCCACCAGTCCGGCGGCCGAGGTGTTCTACAGCAAGGACAAGATCACCGAGTCGCCCACCGGCAACCTGTTTGTCAAGGGTGGCGTGTTCCGCCAGGTGGAGGGGGTGGCCCTGGTCAAGGGTGGCGGCCAACGCGCAGCGGCGGCAAAATTCATCGATTTCCTGCGTTCAGCGCCGGTGCAAACGGCGCTGCAGACCAGCATGTGGATGTTCCCTGTGGAGCAGAGTACGCCGCGCGCCGAGGTGATGCGCCACGGGCCCGAGCCCACCGCCTATGACAGCCTGAGTAACGAGGCGATTGCCGAGAAAGGCGCTCAGTGGGTCAGCCGCTGGACCCAGGTGGTGCTCAAGTAAATGTCAGGGGTGCAGCACCCGCCGGGCAGGCCATGAAAGGCCGGGGCTTGGCGTGGCTGGCGGCGCTGCCCTTGGCGGCACTGCTGCTGTTGCTGGTCGCGCCCCTGCTTCGCCTGGTGCTGGAAGGGTGGGGCAGTGCCGGCCAGGCGGCCCCGTCGATTTGGGCGATGTGGCAGGACGATTACCTGCGCTGGCGTGTCGGCTGGTCAGTGCTGCAGGCGGCGGCGACTTGCGTGGCGGCCTTGGCGCTGGGCCTGCCGGTGGCCTGGGTGTTGGCGCGTTTTGAATTTACTGGCCGCTCTCTCTGCCTGCGCTTGCTGATGCTGCCCTTTGTGGTACCCACCCTGGTGGCAGCCATCGGCGTGCTGGCACTGTGGGGCCCGCACGGTCTGCTGGCCGGCCTGCTGGGTCTGGACTTGCAGGGCACGCCCTGGCTGCTGCTCTACGGCAACCTGTTTTTCAACCTGTGCCTGGTGGTGCGCGCGGCCGTTGAGGCGCTGGAGCGGGTCAGCGCCCGCCAGCTGGCTGCGGCCCGTTCGCTGGGTGCCACGCCCTGGCGGGCCTTTTGGCGCATTGAGTGGCCGGCGATTGCGCCATGGCTGGCGTCTAGCCTGTGCCTGGTGTTTTTGTACTGTTTTGCTGGCTTTGGGCTGGCCTTGGTGCTGGGCGGTCAGCGCTATGCCACGGTCGAAGTGGAAATCTACACCCTGGTAGCGCACGAGCTCAAGCTGGCCGAAGCCAGCGCACTGGCCCTGGCCATGCTGCTGTTGACCGGCGGTGTGGCGCTGCTGTATGCCGGGCTAGAGCGGCGGCTCGGAGCCCCGGCCCGCGTAGAGCCGGTACCGCGTCGCAAGCCGGGTGGGCTGGCTCAGTGGCTGGCCCTGGCCGCAGCGCTGGCGGTGCTGCTGCTGGTCTGTGCCGCGCCCCTCCTGGCCATCGTCTGGCGTGCGCTGATGGCCGGGCCGGCGGCCTGGGCCGAGCTGCTGGCACCAGACACCCTGGCGGCACTCTGGAACACCTTGCGCTTCTCGGCCTTGGCCTTGCTGCTGGCCACGCTGCTCGGGCTGGCCCACGCCCTGTCAGCGCGGTCCGGCTTGCTTTGGCGAACCGCCAGTTACCTGCCCTTTGTGGTGTCGCCGGTGACGGTGGCTTTTGGCCTGTTGCTGCTCTATCCCGGCTGGACCGCCAGCCTGTCGCTCTTGCTGGCGGCCTATGCCTTGCTGGCCTACCCGTTTGTGACCCAGTCTCTCATTGCTGGGCTGGACAGCCTGCCGCCGCAACTGACCCAGGCCGCACACACTCTGGGTGCTGGCCCCTGGCGTACCCTGTGGCGGGTAACCTTGCCGCTGCTGCGCCCGGCGCTCCGCCGTGGCATGGCCTTTGCCGCCGCCAGTGCGGTGGGCGAGTTTGCGGTGACGCTGTTTTTGTCGCGCCCCGAGTGGGCCACACTCACCACCCTGATTTATGAACGTCTGGGCCGCCCCGGTGCTGCCAACCGCGACGCAGCGCTGGTGCTGGCTTGCCTGCTGATGGCCTTGGCCCTGCTGGCATTTGTGCTGATTGAATGGCCGGCGCGACAAGGCTCGGCCAACCGGCCGACCAACAGGTCATCAAGGGAACTGGCCCATGCTTGAACTGCGCCATATCCACAAACAGTTTGGCTCGCGGGCGCTGCTGCGAGACCTGAGCCTGCGCATCGCCGCCGGAGAAATCGTGGCCCTGCTCGGGCCGTCGGGTTGCGGCAAGAGCACCCTGCTCAAGATGGTGGCGGGGCTCGAGCCAGCCGATCAGGGCAGTGTCTGGTTTAACGGCCAGGACATCACCCAGCAGCCGCCCGAGCGGCGCGGTTTTGCCCTGATGTTCCAGGACTTCGCGCTGTTCCCCCACTTGAATGTGTTGGATAACGTGGCCTTTGGCCTGGTGGAGCAGCGCTTGCCCCGCGCCCAGGCGCGCCAGCAGGCCAGCGCCATGCTGGGGCGCTTCGGCCTGGCGGCGCAAGCCCAGCAGCAGGTCTGGACCCTGTCGGGTGGCGAGCAGCAACGGGTGGCCCTGGCGCGAGCCCTGATCACAGCACCCCGCGCACTGCTGCTCGACGAGCCGTTTTCAGCTCTGGACGCCGAGCTGCGCCAGAGCCTGCGCGACGAGTTTCGTCAGCACATCGCCGCTGCCGGTATGGCTACCCTGTTGGTGACGCACGATGAGCAGGAGGCGAGGGCGATGGCCTCCCGGGCGGTGCGACTGCAGGATGGTCAGCTGCAGCCGCTTTGGTGAGAGGCTTTGTTTTTGATGCCGGCGTCGGCTTTGGCGTTGGCGTTGGCGTTGAGAGGGGATGGCGTGCCTGATTCCGCTCGTGTCCCCCGGATGTAGCAGCCTGAGCGGCTGCAACATCCTCCTCCTGACCTCGCTGCACCAGGCACACCATCCCCTCCCTGGTTGGGCAAGACTGAATACCGAATCGCCTAAATACCTGAACCCCGGTTCC
>CALPLW020000181.1 GCA_943324505.2 Comamonas sp. lk | reverse complement strand
GGCGGCGACTCGGTCTCGATTGCCAGCTACCCGCTGAGCCAGCCCGAGCGCATAGACCTCGAAGCCATCGCCCACGTGGCGAAGCTCAAGCAGTTGGTGGATGCCTGCCGCAACCTGCGCGGCGAGATGAACGTGTCACCCGCCACCCGTTTACCGCTGTTTGTGCTGACCACGGGCGAAGACGAAGCCGCTTTCATGCAGCAATCCGCCCCCGTGCTCCAGGCCCTGGCCAAACTGGCCGAGGTGCGCCTGTTTGACGACGAGGCGGCCTGGGCTGGCGCCGCGCAAGCCGCGCCAGTCGCGGTGGTGGGTGACGCCCGTATTTGCCTGCACATGGAAATTGACCTTGCCGCCGAAAAATTGCGTCTTGGCAAGGAAGCCGACCGGCTGGCCGGCGAAATCACCAAGGCGCAGGGAAAACTCGGCAACGAGGCTTTTGTCGCCAAGGCACCACCCGCTGTGATCGAGCAGGAGCGCAAGCGTGTGGCAGAGTTTGCCGCCACGCTGGCCAAGGTGAACGATCAGCTGGCGCGTCTGGGTTAACGCCAGCCAAAGGCTAATCCTTCAAGCCGGCTTGCGAGACAAATTTAGGGTTCAGGTAGGCTTCCAGCGCCTCGCTGCCGCCCTCGGAGCCGTAGCCAGAATCCTTGACGCCACCAAACGGTGTCTCAGGCATGCCCAAGCCCAGGTGGTTGATGGTGATCATGCCGGTCTCGACGCTGGCCGCAATTTGTTGCGCTGTGCGCGCCGATCGCGTCCAGGCGTAGGCCGCCAGGCCAAAAGGCAGTCGATTGGCTTCTCGCACCGCGTCGTCAAACGTGGCAAAGGGGTTGATCAGCGCCATCGGGCCAAACGGCTCCTCGCTCATGGCACGGGCGCTCGCTGGCAGTTCGGTGATGACGGTTGGCGACCAGAAGTTACCGTCGCTGCCCAGGCGATCACCCCCGGTCTTGACCTGGCCATGCTGCTGCCGCGCGTCAGCAATCAGGTTGTGCATGGCGGTCATCCGGCGCGGGTTGGCCAAGGGGCCCATGCTGCTAGCGGCGTCCATGCCGTTGCCCACTTGCAGCTTTTCGGCGTGCATCACAAATTGCGCCACAAAGTCCTTGTAGACGCCTTCCTGCACCAAAAACCGGGTGGGCGATACACACACCTGCCCGGCATTGCGGAACTTGCTGCCAGCCATGGTCTTGGCTGCCAGTGCAACATCGGCATCGTCAAAAATCACGACCGGGGCATGGCCGCCCAGTTCCATGGTCATGCGCTTCATGTGCTGGCCCGCCATGGCGGCCAACTGCTTGCCCACGGGCGTTGAGCCGGTGAATGAGATTTTGCGGATAGCCGGGTGCGCGATCAGGTAAGACGAGATGTGGGCCGGGTCGCCATAAACCAGGTTGACACTGCCTGCTGGCACACCCGCATCAATAAAGGCGCGAATCAACTCGGCTGGAGAAGCCGGGGTTTCCTCGGGCGCCTTGACCACAATTGAACAACCGGCAGCCAATGCGGCAGACAGCTTGCGCACAACCTGGTTGATGGGAAAGTTCCAAGGCGTGAACGCCGCCACCGGGCCCACGGGCTCTTTCACCACCAGCTGGTACACGTCAGGCTGGCGTGCGGGGATCACACGGCCATAAGCGCGTCTGCCCTCCTCTGCAAACCAGTCGATGATGTCGGCGCCAGACAACACCTCCATCCGGGCTTCGGCGAGGGGCTTGCCCTGCTCCATCGTCATCAGGCTGGCCACCCGCTCAACCCGATCACGCAGCAATTGGGCTGCCCGGCGCATGATTTTGTAGCGATCAAACGCGCTGGTGCGCCGCCAAACTGCAAAACCGCGCTGGGCGGCAGCGGCCACTTCTTCGAGGTCGGCGGTTTCGGCACAGGCCACCTGGCCAATCACGTCACCCGTGGCGGGGTTAAGCACTGGCAGGCTGCGGGCGGCGGCACCGTCGCGCCAGTGACCGTCAATGAAAAGCTGGATGTGGGGATAGTCGGTCATAAAAATAGGGAAAAGTGTTTATAAGGAGTCGGCATTAGACCCGATTGTGCACGGCCGGCGGACCCTAGGCCAAGCTAGCGGCGGCGCATGACGTGCGTGAATTCAGCGCCTACGGTCTGTTGCTCAAGCAGCTCGTTGCCAGTCTGCTTGGCAAAGGCCTGGAAGTCGCGCACCGAACCGGCATCGGTGGCCAGCACCTTGAGCAATTGGCCGCTCTGCATGTCAGCCAGGGCTTTCTTGGCCTTGAGGATGGGCAGCGGGCAGTTCAGACCGCGCGTGTCAATCTCTTTGTCGATTTGCATGAAGAGTTCCAAAGATTAAAGCTAATGTTGTTAGACAAACGGGCCCAAGCGGCCCGGGCCGCTCAAGATCGTTTAGACCCGTTTCGGCCACTCTACAAACTCGGGTTCGTGGCCACGGGTACGCAGCCAGTCCGCCAGCGCGAAGCCGGTGCTGGAGGGCCAGCACTTGACCTCGTCAAACGCGTACAAACGGTAGTCCACCAACTCGGGTGAGAGTTTGACTTTGCCGTGGCAGACCGCGTGGTAAGCGATGATCACCTGGTTCATCCGCTGAAAGTCATAGACCCCAATCAGGTTCAGCTCGGTGGCTTCCAGGTTGGTTTCCTCCTTGATCTCGCGCTCAATGCCGCCACGCGGTGTCTCGCCGGCTTCCATAAAGCCGGTGATCAGCGCGAACATCTTTCCCGGCCAGGCCGCGTTCTGGGCCAGCAGGATCTTCCCCTGGTACTCCACCACGGCGGCCAGCACCGGGGTCGGGTTGTTCCAGTGGGTATAGCCGCAGGCCACACAGCGCAGACGCTCTTTTTCACCGCCGTCTTCCATCTGGGCGATGAATTCCAGCGGCGTGGCGCATTGGGGGCAGAATTTGAAATTGGAGCTCATTGAGGGCAATCAGGCGGGAAACACGCCGGTAGAGAGGTAGCGGTCACCGCGGTCGCAGACGATGAAGACGATGGTGGCATTGGCCTCAGTATGCGCCAGTTGCTGCGCGACCCAACACGCGCCAGCCGCCGAGATGCCGGCAAAAATGCCCTCTTCCCGCGCCAGTCGGCGGCACATGTCTTCCGCCGCTTCCTGGCTGACATACATCAGTTCGTCCACATGGTCGGCGTTGTAGATCTTGGGCAGGTAGGCCTGCGGCCACTTGCGAATGCCCGGAATGCGCGAGCCCTCTTCCGGCTGCACACCGATGATGCGCACCGCCGGGTTTTGCTCTTTCAAGAACTGCGACACGCCGGTGATGGTGCCTGTGGTGCCCATCGCGCTGACAAAGTGGGTGATGCGGCCCTGCGTATCAGCCCAGATTTCAGGGCCGGTGGTCTCGTAATGGATACGCGGGTTGTCGGGGTTGGCAAACTGGTCCAGAACTCGGCCCCGGCCCTCGGCTTGCATTTGCTGCGCCAGATCACGCGCGTATTCCATGCCGCCGCTCTTGGGCGTAAGGATCAACTCGGCACCAAATGCCTTCATGGTCTGCGCGCGCTCAATAGACAGGTCTTCGGGCATGATCAGAACCATGCGGTAGCCCTTGATCGCCGCAGCCATTGCCAGCGCAATGCCGGTGTTGCCGCTGGTGGCCTCGATCAGTGTGTCGCCAGGCTGAATGTCGCCCCGCTCCTGAGCACGGGCAATCATCGACAAAGCAGGCCGGTCTTTCACCGAGCCGGCGGGGTTATTGCCTTCGAGCTTGCCGAGGATCACATTACCACGCGCGGCGCATTCGGCTGCGCCCAACCGCTGCAGCCGCACCAACGGCGTCTTGCCGATCGAGTCTTCAAGGGTCGGATAGTTCATAGGCCACACTGTGCCATAATTTCTGTCTGACTTGCTTCCCGCCCGGGTGGTGAAATTGGTAGACGCAGGGGACTCAAAATCCCCCGGAGAAATCCGTGCCGGTTCGATTCCGGCCTCGGGCACCATTTAGAAAGCCGCACAGTTCCAAAGACGTGCGGCTTTTTCTATTTGTGCCTGTAAGTTGGGGCCAGGGGTTCGCGCCTGAAACGCCAATGGCAATGGAAAATCAAGCGCATAAACTTAGATCCCTCACCCACTGAAATCTCTAGCCATCCATGCACACCACGCCTCCTCCTTCCCCAATGCCACCAGCCAGCGCCGTTGCTGCTTTTGAATGGTCCGAGGACTTGCTCACTGGCGACTTGCGAATGGACCACACGCACCAAGAATTTGCCGCCCAGCTCAACGCCTTATTGGCCACGCCAGAGGCCGAACAGTTGCCGCTGTACCAGGCCTTTTTGGACCATACGGTGGCGCATTTTTCGCAAGAAGACCGCTGGATGCAGGCCACCGGCTTTACTGCCAGCAACTGCCACAGTGACCAGCACATCATGGTGCTGGAAACCATGCAAGCCGTAGTAACGCATTACGAAAAAGGCGAGACGGACATCATCAACCGCATGGGCGAGGCACTCGGCGAATGGTTCGCGCAGCATGCGGTCAGCATGGACGCCGGGCTGGCGCAGCACCTGCAGTCGGTGGGTTTCGACAGCGCCTCAGAGACGCTGGCAGACCCCCAAGCCATTCGCAATGTCTCGGTATCCGGCTGCGCAGCGATCATGCTTTAACCTTTTTCCTAACTGGATTGTCAGGTGATAGGCCAGGGTTGCGCTCTGTGGCAAGGAAAAGATCTACTTCGCCAGGCGTTGCAGCGCTGCTTCGATTTCTGTGCGGATTTCCTCTTCGCTGTTGAGGGGCGAGGCGGCGTCAGCCATCGGCGTGACAACATTCCTGACCGGATCCAAGTCGACGGCACCATAGATGGCCGGCTTGCCGGTCTTTCGTAGAAACTGGTCGTAGGCATCGCCGCTGGAATAGTGCCAGAACTCGGGGTCCGATAGCCATCCTCGACGCGCGGCACCCAGCCCAGTTCATTCATTTTTTTGGCCGCGCCCAAACAATTAGGGATTTGACCTTCACGCAAATAAAACAACCGGTCCAGGTTGTTGACATGCTTGAGTGACGAGAACGCGACGACGACATCAGCCTGCACTGCCGCCTCGCGCAACGACACAAAGGGCTCACCGCATTCCACTACCGGGTAGGGCAGGATGCTTTCAAACATAAAGGCGTAAGCCGCTTCGAGCTGCTGTGTCCAATAGGCGCGCCGCGCCACCTCGTCAGTTTTGCATATTTGACTCCTGCGAATTGGTAGAGGGGATATTGGTAGCGTTCGGTTAAACCGCGTTTATTTGTAGTGGCTGAATACTCGCGCTCATAAAAAAGGGCCGCTCAAGAGCGGCCCTTTTTAACTTATGCCGACTTACTTGCCGCCGGGGATCTTGCCTTCCACGCCCTTGACGTAGAAGTTCAGGCCACCGAGGAACTTGTCATCGGCTGCTGCGTCTTTGGCGATCTGAACCTTGCCTTTGTTGTCGGTGATCGGGCCTTTCCAGATGACATAACTGCCATCGGCCAGGCCTTTTTTAACATCGGCCACTTTGGTCTTGATGTCGGCGGGCACGTCTTCAGCGATGGAGACGATGTCAATCGCACCTTCTTTAACGCCCCACCACACGCCCGTGCCGCCCTTCCAGGAACCATCCAGCGCCTCTTTGGTGGCCTTGATGTAGTACGGACCCCAGTTGATCACAGCAGATGCCAGGTGGGCCTTGGGGCCATAGGCGGTCATGTCGGAATCCCAACCAAAAGCGCGCTTGCCCTTGGCTTCAGCGGTTTTGAGCACTGCTGGGGAGTCTGTGTTCTGGAACAGCACGTCTGCGCCACCATTGATCAGCGAGGTAGCGGCTTCGGTTTCTTTCGGTGGGTCGAACCAACCGTTCACCCATACCACCTTGGTCTTGACCTTGGGGTTCACAGACTGGGCGCCCAGGGTGAAGCTGTTGATGTTGCGGATCACCTCAGGAATTGGGATCGAAGCGACAACGCCCAGCGTGTTGGACTTGGTCATCTTGCCGGCGATGATGCCGGCCATGTAGGCGCCCTCATAGGTACGGCTGTCGTAGGTGCGCATGTTGTCGGCTGTCTTGAAGCCGGTGGCGTGTTCAAACTTGACGTCCTTGAAGTCAGGTGCAATCTTGAGCATGGGCTCCATGTAGCCAAAGGTGGTGCCGAAGATCAGCTTGTTGCCTTGGGTGGCCATGTCGCGGATGACGCGCTCGGCGTCAGCCGACTCTGGCACGTTTTCAGCAAAGGATGTCTTGATCTTGTCGCCAAACTCTTTTTCCAGGGCCTTGCGCGCGTTGTCATGGGCGAAGGTCCAGCCGCCATCGCCCACTGGGCCAACGTAGGCAAAGGCGATTTTCAGCGGCTCGGGCTTGGGTGCCGGTGCAGACGCCGCCGCGGCTGGCGCCGGTGCAGGTGCCGGCTCCTCTTTTTTGCCGCAGCCCACCAGCGCAGCAGAGGCTACGGCGGTGAGTGCTGCGATCTTGAACGTCAGCTTGGACAGATCAGTCATGTCAATTCCTTCTTTACAGTGTGGTTTGCGACAGGGTGGAAAAACTTCAATTATGGACCGGAAACCTCAGGCGCCCGGGTAAAACGGCTTGCCAATTGAGGCTGGCATGTTGATGCGGATCCACTGTGGATTGCGGGAAATAAGCGCCAGCACGACGATGGTGGCCAGGTAGGGCAGCATGGTCAGAAACTGGCTGGGCACCTCGACGCCATCGCCCTGCAGGTGAAACTGCAGCATGGTCACGCCACCAAACAGGTAGGCGCCCAGCAGCACCCGCGCCGGGCGCCAGGTGGCAAAGGTGGTCAGGGCCAGGGCAATCCAGCCCTTGCCAGCGACCATCCCCTCCACCCACAGCGGGGTATAAACAAGTGAAATGTAGGCGCCAGACAGGCCACACAGGGCGCCACCCGCCACCACGGCCAAGAGCCGGATTCGCCGCACCGGGTAGCCGAGGGCGTGCGCCGACTCAGGGCTTTCGCCGACGCTGCGCAACACCAGGCCGGCGCGGGTGCGGTACAAAAACCAGATCAGGGCAAGCGCCAGCAGCACGGTCAGGTAGACCAGGGGGTGCTGGCGGAACAGGGCTGGGCCCAGCAGAGGTACGTCGGTCAGCCAGGGGATCTCAAACTGCAGGCGCTCAGGGATTTGTTCCTGCACGTAACCTACGCCCACAAACGCCGAAAAGCCCGCACCAAACAGACTAACTGCCAGGCCAGTGGCGTACTGGTTGGTGTTGAGCCAGATCACCAGTGCGCCAAAGATCAGTGCCAGCAGAGCCCCGGCGCCAATACCGGCGGCAAAACCAATCAGGTCACTGCCCGAGTGCACCACGGCCCCAAAGCCGGCAATGGCGGCGCACAGCATCATGCCCTCTGCCCCCAAATTAACGATGCCGGCTTTTTCGTTGATCAGCAGCCCCAGCGAGGCCAGGGCCAGCACGGTACCGGCATTCAGCGTCGCGGCGATCAGCAGGGCGTAGGATTCCATGGTCTCAGTGTCCTTGGTTCAGAGCAGCGGCGCCAGGGGCGGCGGTCATTTGGCCCACCGCATGCGGTAATTAACCAGTGTGTCGCAAGCCAGCAGGGTGAACAGCAACAAGCCCTGGAACACGCCAGTGAGCGAACGCGGCATCCCCAGCCGCGACTGCGCCAGTTCACCGCCGATGTAGAACATGCTCATCAGCACCGCAGACAGCACCATGCCCACCGGGTGCAG
>CALPLW020000180.1 GCA_943324505.2 Comamonas sp. lk | reverse complement strand
CAATGTAGACTCATTTGTACTTACGGAGTGAATGATGAACCACCAATCGTTTAGCGGCAAGAGCACTTCCATCGGCAATTCCAATGGTTTCAGGTTTGATGCAGCCCTGTTCAAGGCCAACCCTGAGTTTTTTGGTGAGGTACGCGGCACCGTGCTGGCACCAGGGCAGATGCTGGTGTCGGTCGTGCCCACGGGTGAGCAGGCGCCAGAGCTGCAGGATGAAGAGGGCAATCCGGTCATACAGGCATTTCTGAGTTTTCTGGCAGGCCAGATGGCCGCGCATCCGGAGTTGATTGAGCCAGTGACTGAGGCCCAGATGGCCCACATCGCCGCCCTAATCGAAGGCGTGGAGCCTGATTGATGCAAAAAAACGGATGGAACCTGTTTCAGTTCAAACCATTTGCACAGCGGCTGCAAACGTTGACGCAAGACGTGACCCGCCTGGCCCAGGCTGACCCCGTTGGCTACAAACAGCACCCCAAAACCAAACTGCTGGCATCCGTTTACCAGTCGATGACTGTCACCGTGCCCACCAACCCCGCAGACCCGGTGTTCCGGTTGGGGCACACGTTGGGCAAAAGCCATGGCAACTGGCGACGCTTCAAAAAGGGGCTTCCCCAGCGCTACCGGCTGTTCTTTATGTTTGCGTCTAACCCATTGGCCGTGGTCATTTATGCTTGGCTGAACGATGAGGACACGCTTCGCAAAGAAGGCAGCCGCACCGATGTGTACGAAGTTTTTAAACGCATGCTGGAGCGGGGTGAAGTGCCTTCCACTGTTGACGAACTGATCCAGGGAAGCACGATGGTGGTTGCATGAAGACCTCTAACCGGGCTCACAGCGGGCGATTCACGCCGAGGTCTTGCTGCGCGAGGGTTCAGCGGCCATGGCTACTTGCTTCAGTGGCCGTAACAGCAGGATCAGCGGCAGGGCGCTGAGGGTGATCCACATCATCAGTCGAAAATCTTGCAGATAGGCCAGGGTTGCCGCTTGCCGCATGACCTCGGCGTCGATCGCCATCAGGCCCTGGGTCGTGCTGAGGTTGACCGTGCCGGTCTCCACGGCCTGCGACACGGCCAGGCGCAGCGGGTCGATGTACCCCGCCAGCGCCGCATGGTTGGCCTGCGTCTGTTGCGCCAGATAGGTGATCACCAGGGAGATGCCGACGCTGCTGCCGATGCTGCGCACCAGGCTGTAGATCGCGGTGCCCTCGTTGCGGTAGCGTGGCGCCAGCGTGGCAAAAGAAATGTTCGACAGTGGCGCGAAGATCAGGCCCAGGCCCAGGCCCTGCAGCACACCGCTGCTGACAATCGCGCCAGCCCCAATGTCGGTGGTAAACAAGGTCATCTGCCACAGTGAGGCGCCTGCCAGCAGCAGCCCACTGAGGATCAGTAGACGCGCGTCAACCCGCGCGGCCAGTTTGCCCGACAGCATCATGGCGAACATGGTGCCCACGCCGCGTGGCGCCAGCAGCAGGCCGACATCAACCACGGGGTAACCCATCAGGCTTTGCAAAAACGGTGGCAACAGCGCCATGGTCGCCAACAGCATCACGCCGATGATGAAGATCAGCACCAGCCCGGTGGCGAAATTGCGGTCGCGGAACATCACGGGGTCGATGAACGGCTGCTTGTGGGTGATCGTATGCACCAGAAAGAGGTAGGCGGCCAGCCCTGCCAGTAGCGCCTCGGCGATGACCTCTGGGCTGTCGAACCAACCCAGGGAGTGGCCCCGGTCGAGCATCATCTGCAACGAGCCCAGGGCCAGGCCTAGCAGCGTGAAGCCGAACAGGTCGAAGCGGCGGGTGCGGTCTATTGGGGTCTCCTGCAAGTAGGCCGCCATGCCGAACCAGGCCAGCAGGCCGACCGGCAGGTTGATGTAGAACACCCAGCGCCAGTTGTAGTGTTCGGTCAGCCAGCCGCCCAACATGGGGCCGACGATGGGGCCGACCATCACGCCCATGCCCCACAGCGCCATGGCTGAGGCCCGCCGGTGCGGTGGGTAGCTGTCGAGCATGACGGCTTGTGACAGTGGCACCAGGCAGGCGCCAAATACACCTTGCATCAGACGAAATAGCACGATTTGCGACAGGTTTTGTGCCGCCCCGCACAGCATGGAGGCCACCGTGAAGCCGGCCACCGCGGTCATGAACACGCGCTTGCGGCCGAACCTGGCTGCCAGCAGGCCCGTCAACGGCATGCAGATGGCTGCGGCCACGATGTAGGACGTCAGCACCCAGGCGATTTGGTCCTGCGTACCGCCGAGCGCGCCTTGCATGTGGGGCAGCGCCACATTGGCGATGGTGGTGTCTACCGCTTGCATGATGGTCGCCAGCATGACCGACACAGCAGCCAACCCGCGGCGTCGGTCGGTTTGCCCACTCAGTGCTGGCGCAATCATGGCGACGTTAGAGCGAGAAACCCAGCAATTGCCGGCGCTGCCGGGTGTCGATCTCAACCCCCGCCGACAGCCCGGCGCGCAGTTGCGGCGCATCGGGGGCGGGTTCGATCCGGATGCGCACGGTCACCCGCTGGGCGATCTTGACCCAGTTGCCGGTGGCATTCTGGGCCGGGATCACCGAGAACTCGGCCCCAGTGGCCGGGCTCAGGCTGTCGACCACGCCTTGCCAGCGGTGGTCCGGGTAGGTGTCAATGCGGATGTTGACGCGTTGACCCACTTGTACATGGGTCAGGTCAGTCTCAGGAAAATTAGCCTCGATCCACAGGTTGCCGCCTGCCACCAGGGCCATGGCCGTGGTGCCGGCGCTCAGGTACTGGCCAGGCTTGGGCGGTCTGCTCACCGTGCCGGCTGTGGGCGTGCGCACCTCGGCGTGCGCCAGGTTCAGCTGGGCCTGCGCCATCTCGGCCATTGCTCCCTGGTAACTCGGCAGTTTCTCCGCTCGCATCTCGGGCCCACCCCCCAATGCCGCAGCGATGCGCCTCAGCCCCTGCTCCAGCGCACCAATCTGCTGCTCGGCGATGTCGGCGTTGTTGCGCGCATCGTCGAAACGGGCGGTCGAGATGAAGCCTTTGGCCACCAGGTCGGCCATCCGTTGTTGCTCGCGCAGCGCAAACGCGTGCTTGGAGCGGGCCAGCGCGATGTCGGCCAGTTTCTCGCGGTAGCTGGCCTGGGTCTCGGCGTGCTCTTGCCGCACTTGGGCCAGCCGGGCTTCTGCTTTGCTGGCCGCCACCTGGAATGGCGCGGTGTCGATCCGGAACAGGGCTTGCCCTGCCTCGACCCGTTGGTTGTCTTGGACCAGAACCTCAGCGACCACGCCAGAAATTTCCGCACTGACGGGCACCTTGTCCGCCTTGACGTAAGCGTTTTCAGTGTCCACGCTGCGCCCACCCTTGAGGTAAACCACAGCGCCCACGCCCAGGGCGAGTAGTGGGACCACCAGCAACAGCAGCACCCGCACCAGCTTCAGGCGGTTGTTGGTCGTGGCCGGGCTTGTAGTTGGCGGCGGCGGCAGTGGCGGGACTGTTGGCGCAGCGTCAGCCGTGGGTTCGGTGTTGTCAGACATGGTGTCGAGGACCTTGGTATGCGGTACGTGGGCCTCAGCGCCCGCTGAGGTTGCGTTGCATGATGCGCAGCGCTGCCAAGGTGGCGTCGGCCTGGGTAGCATCCAGGCCTTGCAGTGCGCGCGCCCGTATCGTGGCGGCCTCCCGCTCGATGGTGGCCAATTCGTTTTGGGCCGCTGGAAGCAGGTAGACCCTGTAGGCTCGGCGGTCTGCCGGATCGGCGCGGCGCTCCACCAGACCGGCCTCGGCCAGTTGGTCAATCAATCTTGCCAGTGTGATGGGCTGCAGCTCCATGGCGTCGGCCAGGTCGATCTGCCGCACGCCTTCCTGCCGCGCCACGTGGATCAGGGTGCGGGCCTGCGCCAGGGTTAAGGTGCCCCCCTGCAGTCGCTGCTCAAAGGCGCGGCGCATCAGGCGCGCCAGGTCGGCGACAAGGAAACCCAGGCTGTCTTGCTTCAGTGTCATGTTCAAGTTGATGGGTAGCATGTAATTAGTAAGCAATGCTTATTATAAGTAGATCATTGCGTATTGCCTGGGGCGCTGCATTGAAACAAAGCGAAACAAAGCGACACCGCCACGACACCCAGGCCCTGCCGCAGCGCGGCACCATGACAGCCTTGTTCAACCACTTCTGAAAAGGAAACCCTGTCATGAAAACCTGGATCAAACGCAGCCTGTTCGCCCTGCTGGGCACCTCCGTGTTGTTGGGCGGCTTGGCCGCCTGCGGCCACCGCGACCACGAGTTCGGCGCCAGCATGAGCCCGGAGAAGTACACGCAAAAACGCGACAAGATGGTCGACAAAGTAGCCGGGCGGCTCGACCTGACCGCAGAGCAGAAAAAGAACCTGCAAAACTTGGGCGACACGCTGTACGCGCAGCGCACGGCCCTGATCGGCCAGACCAAAGACCCGCGCGCTGAGATGAAAGCACTGGTGGCGGGCGACAAGTTTGACGCGGTGCGCGCGCAGGCCCTGATCACCGACAAAACCACCGTGCTGCAAAGCAAGAGCCCCGAGGTGATCGCCGCGATGGCCCTGTTTTACAACAGCCTGAACCCGGCCCAGCAGCAAAAACTGCGTGACGTCATGGACGGCCGGGGCCGCTGGTTCTGGCGCGGCTGACACTCAGTGCAAACTCACCGCCTGGGGCGCTTGCTGTTGCCGGTTCGTACCGGCGAACCGGCGCTAGGCCAAGGGTTCGACGAACCCCATGCCGAGTGGCTGGCCATGGTATGGGGCCCGCGCTTTGACCGCTTGCATGCCTTGAGATGGCTGGCACAGCAGCCAGCATCGACGCAGGTTGAGGTTCGGCTCCTGCTGCGTGCGGCAGACCAATTCGACGGCCTGGCGCCATCTGAGCAAGGCCGGCTGCGCCGGCTGATCCAGCGGCACCACCGCCGGTGGGACAATGCGGCAACACTCAAGCCTCATGCACCGCATCCTGCTGATTGACGACGACGCCCAGCTCGGGCCGCCACTTGCGGTCTACTTGGCGCGTTTCGATCTGGCGCTGGACTGCGCGCTCAGCCCGAGTGCCGGGCAGGCACGGTTGGCCCAGGGTGGTGTGGATGCGGTGATTCTGGATGTGATGCTGCCCGAGATGGACGGCTTTGCCCTGTGCCGCGCCATCCGCCGCGACAGCGACATCCCGATTCTGATGCTGACCGCGCGCGGCGAGGTGATGGACCGGGTGGTTGGCCTGGAATTGGGCGCCGACGATTACCTGCCCAAGCCCTTTGAGCCGCGTGAGCTGGTGGCCCGGTTGCAAACGGTGCTGCGCCGGCGTGTCGCCGCGCCGCCACCCCTGCCGGCCGCTCGGCCCGATACCGCAGGCCGGCTGCTGTTTGACGGGCTGCTGATCGACCCGGCCACGCGCAGCGTGCAGCGCCTGGGCCAGCCCGTGGCCTTGACCAGCACTGAGTTTGACCTGCTGCACCTGCTGGCGCGCGACGCCGGCCGGGTGTTCCACCGCGATGACATCCTGAACCAGCTGCGTGGCCACGAGGCCGATCTGTACAGCCGCGCGGTGGACATCCTGATCAGCCGCCTGCGCAAAAAGCTGGAACCGCTGGAGGCCATCAAGACCCTGCGCCACGCCGGCTACGCCCTGGCGCTGGCGCGCCTGCCGGCATGAGCACCGCCGCTGACTCGTCGGGCCGCAGCTGGCACCGACGCGCCCGTCATGCGCTGGCGCACTCGCTGCGGGTGCGGCTGGTGGCCTTGTTTCTTCTGCTGGCGCTGGGCATGAGCGCCACCTTTCTGCTCGGCATGCAGTCCGCGCTGCGCATCGGCTGGCGCGACGCAGCGCGGCCGCTGGTGAGCGACTATGTGGACCGGCTGGTCACCGAGCTGGGCAGCCCGCCTCAGGTGGAGCGTGCGCAATCCATGGTGCAGCACCTGCCGCTGAGCATTCGCATTCAGGGCCCGCAGGTCAATTGGCGCAGCCACCCCGATTTGGGCGAGTACTACGAGGCGCCCGACGAGCCCCGGGACAACCGGGCGCCGCGTTTTTTTGAGCGCAGCACAGCCGACGGCCACCGCATCCGCTTTGGCGTGAACGTGCAGGCCTGGCACGACCGGCCTCGCCTGATTGGCTGGGCCACCCTGGCGGCGCTGCTGTTACTGACAGCGCTGGCCTATGCCCGGGTACGGCGCATGCTGCGCCCGCTGGACGACATTCGGGCCGGTGCGCGGCGCTTTGGCGCGGGCGATTTTGCCCAGCCGATTCCAGTGCGGCAGCCGCAGCGGCCCGATGAACTGGGTGAACTCGCGGCCACCATCAACACCATGGGCGCTAACATCGGCCAGATGCTGGACGCCAAACGCGCGCTGCTGCTGGCTATCAGCCACGAGCTGCGCAGCCCGCTGACCCGTGCCCGCCTGAACACCGAGCTGCTGCCGGAGACGCCCGAGCTGCAGGCCAGCCGGCAGGCGCTGCTGACCGACCTGGCCCTGATGCGTGACTTGATCACCGACCTGTTGGAGAGCGAGCGGCTGGCCAGCCCGCACGCCGCGCTGCAACGCGAGCCGACCGACCTGGCCGCGCTGGTGACCGAGGTGCTGGCCGGTGCCCCGCCAGTCCGTCTGGTCTTGGCCCCCGGCCTGCCGCTGATGGCGTTGGACCGCAGCCGTCTGCGCCTTTTGCTGCGCAACCTGCTGGACAACGCGCTGCGCTACAGCCAGGGCCAGGCCCAGCCGCCTGTACTGACGATGCAAGTGGAGCCAGCGGCCAACAGTGGCGCCGGCCCCGGCCTGCGCCTGACGGTGCGCGACCACGGCCCCGGTGTGCCCGAGGCGCAGCTGGCGCAATTGGCCCAGCCTTTTTTCCGGCCTGACGCGGCGCGCAGCCGCAGCGACGGCGGCGTCGGGCTGGGCCTGTACCTGTGCCGTCTGGTGGCAGAGGCCCATGGCGGGCGCCTGCAGCTGCGCAACGCCGCGCCTGGCCTGGAGGTGACCGTGACCCTGCCAGGGTATGCTATATAAAGTAGAGCAAACTAGCCATATACAGCAAGGGCTAGAGCCCGATTTCTTATAAATTTACCTAAAGGACAGTGTTGATGCCAAGCTTGCTTTTACTACCCGGTCTGATGTGCGATGCCAGCGTCTGGGCTCCGCAGGTGGCGGCGCTGTCGCCGCAGGCTCGCTGCCACGTGCCTGACTATGGCCTGCGCGATTCACTCACCGCGATGGCGCAGCAGGTGCTCGACGAAGCTCCGGAAGAGCGCTTTGCCCTGGCCGGTCATTCGATGGGTGGGCGGGTGGCGTTGGAGGTGATGCGCCTGGCGCCGCAGCGCGTCACTCACCTGGCCCTGCTGGATACTGGCACCCACCCACGGGCCGCAGGCGCAGCGGGCGACAAGGAGCGCGCTGGCAGGATCGCGTTGTTGGCTGTAGCCCAAGCTCAAGGCATGCGGGCCATGGGCCAGCAGTGGCTGCGCGGCATGGTGCACCCGAACGTGGTCGACACGCCCTTGTACGAGGCCATGCTGGCCATGTTGGCACGCAGCAGCCCGGCCCAGTTTGCCGCCCAGATCGACGCCCTGCTCAGCCGACCCGACGCCGCGCCCCTGCTGCCCGGTATCGCCTGCCCCACACTGGTGCTGACCGGTCGCCAGGACGCCTGGAGCCCGCCTGAGCAACATACGCAGATGTCTCAGGCGATCACT
>CALPLW020000179.1 GCA_943324505.2 Comamonas sp. lk | reverse complement strand
GCTGGCCCGCAGTTGCGGCAGGCTGTAGTAGAAGCTTGCCTGCTTAGGCTCGGGCCCCTTGCGCGACAGGCCACGGTCGCCTTGCAGCAGCAGCGGTTGGGTTTCGGTCAGCGTCAGCGTGAAATCAAAACCAGCCCCGGCCGCCTGCGCCAGGTAAGTGTTGCCATCGCGCCGCAGCGACCAGTCGCGCAGGCGCACATCGGTGTCGGCCTCGCTAGCCTGGGCCACGCCAAAGCCGGCGCGCGCCAGGCGCTGGTCGTGCCACAGCTTTTTGCCTGCGACGTCGGTCACCGCGGCATGGGCAAACAGCAGCTGCTTGGCGGCAAAGGCCGAGCGCATGCCCTGGGTGGCCGCCACCCGGCTGCGAAAAAACGTGAGCTGAAAGCCATAGCCCTGCGCCGGCGTGTCGCCGCTCAGGCTGCCGGTGATGTACCACCACTCGGTGCGAAAGTCGGGGTGGCTGCCCAGATCGCGCGGGAACTGCAGCCGCTGAGGCGCCAGCGCGGCAGTGGTGCCGGGCCACCAGGGCAGCGTCAGCCCAGCCGCCAGCAGGCGGCGGCGTGGCAGGGTGATGCGTGGATCGGGGGGGTGGGGTGGTGCGTGGCGGTGCATGGGACATCGCGCCAGCCCGAAGCGGACCAACGCTCAGCCCGATTGTGCAGGATGGACTGGCACCGGATGAGTGACCAGCTGAGTCAGCGCCGTCACACCGACCGGCGGGCGCGCCAGCCAGGGCAGCAGGAAGGTCCGAGCGGCCAGGCCATCGGCCATGCGCGCCATCTGGCGCGACTCGCCGGCCAGCCGCGCCGCCAGCAGGGGGTCATGCGTGCCGGCTGCCAGCAGGCTCTTGTTGATGACCCAGGCATAGGGCTCGATGCCAGCCCGGCGCAGGTCGTCCTGCAAGGCCTCGGCTTGCGACACCGGCGTGACTTCGGGCAGCGTCACCAAGATGATCCGGGTGTACTGCGGGTCTTGCAGGCGCATCAGCGGCGTGGTCAGCCGGCCCGTGGTGTGCCCTTCAAAGGCTTGCAGCGTCTGCCGGTGGTAGGCGCCGGTGGCATCCATCAGCAACAGCGAGTGCCCGGTGGGCGCGGTGTCCAGCACCACAAAGGCGCTGCGGGCTTCATTGACCACCCGGGAAAACGCATGAAACACCGCCACCTCTTCGGTACAGGGTGAGCGCAGGTCTTCCAGCATCAGCGCGCGTTCCGGCTCGGCCAGCCCGGCACCCTTGCTGGCCATGATTTTGTCGATGTAGCGCTGGGTCTCCAGCACCGGGTCGATGCGGTCTACCCGCAGCCCGTCTACTGTGCCGTTCAGCGTGGTGCTCAGGTGCGCCGCTGGGTCGGTGGTGCTCAGGTGCACGCTCTTGCCGCGCTGCACCAGCCCCAGCGCCAGCGCCGCCGCCACCGTGGTCTTGCCGACGCCGCCCTTGCCCATCACCATGATCAGGCCCTGGCCGGCCTGCGCCAATGCATCGGCCAAAGCGGCCAGCCCCTGGCCGGTCAGCGTGCCGGCTCCCGGCGGCACCGCGCTCGCGGCGGTCGGAGCCGGCCCGCGCCCCAGCAAGGCGCGCAGCGCAGCCAGCCCCACGGTGTCAAAGGCCCGCATTGGCACCTCATCCTCTGGCAAGGCGCGCAAGGTGTCAGGCATGGCCTGCAGCGCCTGCTGGCCTAACGCCTCCAGCGCACCGGCCACGGCATCGCCCGGGTCGGTGGCGTAAAACACGCCGTTCAGCACCAGCCACTGGTTGGCCAGGCCCAGCGTCTTGAGTTCGTCGCAGGTCCGGGCCGCCTCCTGGATCGCGCCGGTGTCCGGCCGCGCCACCAGCACCACCGTGGTCAGGGCTGGGTTGCTCAAGGCGTCCAGCGCGCGCTGGAAGCGCAGCTCCTGCATTTTCAGGCCCGAGTGTGGCCCTAGGCAGGAGGCACCCCGGTCGTTGCCCGCCAAAAATCCGCTCCAGGCTTTGGGCAGACTCAGCAGCCGCAGGGTGTGGCCGGTGGGCGCGGTGTCGAACACGATGTGGTCATAGCGCGCCTGCGGTTCGGCCAGCAGCGCCGAAAACTCGTCAAACGAGGCGATCTCGGTGGTGCAAGCGCCAGACAGCTGCTCGCGCACCGTGGCGATCTCGCTGGCGCTGGCGCCAGCGGCCATCTGCGCCACCACCCGTTGCCGGTAGGCCTCGGCCGCGTCGGTCGGGTCAATGTTGAGCACCGACAGCCCCGGCGCGCCCGGCACGGGCACCGGCTGGTTGCTGAGCTGCACGCCCAGCATCTCGTCCAGATTGGACGCCGCATCCGTGCTCACCAGCAGCACGCGCTGGCCGGCATCCGCCAAGTACAGCGCTACCGCTGCCGACAATGAGGTCTTGCCAACGCCGCCCTTGCCGGTAAAAAACAGGTGCCGGGTTGGCGCTTGCAACAGGCCCAGCGGCGGCGTATCGGCGCGCTCGTGCGGCAGGTGGTTTGTCAAGGCTGGACCAGGGGGGAGGGGTTTGGATGGGTTCATGGTGATGGGGCTTGACGACCCGTTGCCAGTGGCAATGGCAAGACACACCACGATTGTGTGCTCTATCCGGTGCCCGCATGCTAAATTCAGCGCAAAAGGAGGGCTGGTAACGGGCCCATAACAAGACAAACCGCATGACCGCCAACGCATTTCACAACATCGCCCAAGTCGAAGCCAGCCTGTGGGAAGCTGCCGACCTGCTGCGCGCCAACTCCAACCTCACCGCCACCGAATACGCCATGCCGGTGCTGGGTCTAAACTGCCTAATGATTGGGAAATGGGGCGTATGAGCCCGCAGAAAAAGGTCGTCATCATCGCCGGTCCCAATGGCGCAGGCAAGACCACTTTTGCTCGAGAATTTTTGCCCTTTGAAGCGGACTGCCCAATCTTCGTAAATGCCGACCTGATTGCCGCTGGTATTGCGCCGTTTCAACCTCAGGCTGTGGCCTTTAGGGCGGGCCGTTTGATGTTGCAAGAGCTCTCGCATCACACTGCTGAAGGACGAAGTTTTGCGTTCGAGACGACGCTTTCGGGTCGCACCTATGCGCCCATGATTGACGCCTGGCGTACCAATGGCTATTCCGTGAAGCTGATATTCTTATCTCTAGGATCGGTCGAAGAGGCCGTCGCCCGAGTGGCAAACCGCGTTCGTCAGGGTGGGCACGATATTCCTATCGACACCATTAGCCGCCGTTTTTCTGCAGGTTTAGCCAATTTTCATGACATCTACCGCCGCCGTGTCGATTTTTGGCAGTTGTTTGACAATGGTGGCGACCCGCCCCAGTTACTTGAGGAAGGAAGCAACCCATGAGTGCCGTATTGAGTTCAACGCTCGTTTCTCGGCTGCCAGACGCCGACATGCAAGCGGCACCCGCTGCGTTGGTCCGCGCAGCTCAAAGCGCCCGCGCGCTGGCAGCGCGCACAGGCACGCCACTGGTGGTGGCCCGCGATGGAAAATTGGTAGAAGCAGTGGTTCAGCTTGATTTGGCAGAGCCGGCAGGCATTGGGGCGGCTGATCGTTGAAACAGAGCCTGCGGGCGCAGGCGGCAGGCTAGCCCGTGTTGTACGGGATACTCCAGCCTCTTAAAACTGCAAGTTCGCGTGATGAGCCCGACCCAATCCCTGTTCTCCCCCTTCAGCTGCAAGAGCCTGCAGCTGCCAAACCGCATCGTGATGGCGCCGATGACGCGCTCGTTCTCGCCCGGCGGCGTGCCGACCGACGATGTCACGGCCTATTACCGCCGCCGCGCTGCCAGTGCGGTTGGCCTGATCGTGTCCGAGGGCACGGTGGTGCAGCGCCCGGCGGCGTCCAACGACCCCGACGTGCCGCACTTCTGGGGCGACGACGCGCTGGCGGCCTGGCAAAAGGTGATTGACGGCGTGCATGCGGCGGGCGGCCTGATGGCGCCGCAGCTCTGGCATGTGGGCGCAGTGCGCAACCGGCGCACCACATGGCTGCCGCCCGGCCCCTGGGATTCCCCGTCGGGCCTGTCCTCGCCCGGCAAAAAGATTGCCGAGCCCATGAGCGACGCCGACATTGCCGACACCATCGCTGCGTTCGGGCGGGCCGCCGGTGCGGCCAAACGGCTGGGTTTTGACGCCATTGAGCTGCATGGCGCCCATGGCTACCTGATTGATCAATTTTTCTGGGAAGGCACCAACCTGCGCCAGGACGGCTACGGTGGTGGCACGCTGGTTCAGCGTGGCCGCTTTGCCGCCGACATCCTCAAAGCCGTGCGCGCCGAGGTGGGGCCGGATTACCCGGTGATCATCCGGCTGTCGCAGTGGAAACAGCAGGACTACGCCGCGCAGATGGCGCGTACCCCTCAGGAGATGGAGGACTGGCTGCGGCCGCTGGCCGACGCTGGTGCCGACATCTTCCATTGCTCGCAGCGCCGCTTTTGGGAGCCCGAGTACGCCGGCTCCGACCTCAACTTTGCCGGCTGGGCCAAAAAGCTCACCGGCAAGCCCACCATCACGGTCGGCTCGGTCGGCCTGTCGGGCGAGTTCATTGCCTCGTTTGGCGGCGAGGGCTCGCAACCGGCCGCGCTGGACGAGCTGTTGCGCCGGTTGGATCGAGGCGACTTTGACCTGGTGGCGGTGGGCCGGGCTCTGATCAGTGACCCGGATTGGGTCCTCAAGGTGCGGGACGGCCGCGCCGGCGAGTTGTCGGATTACTCGCCCACTGCGTTGGCCACGCTGGTCTGATCGATCGACACGTTCCAGTGGTGAATTAATCGTATCATTCAGCGTACTATCAAGAGTATTATTGACCCACCGCCAGGAGTTTGCCATGTCACACATCAGCGCCAATGACCTGAAGACCAAGGGTATCGCTGCCATCGAGTTGGCCCTGAGCACCGCGCCCGAGGCGATTGTGTCGGTGCGCGGCAAAGACAGGTTTGTGGTGATGGACATGGCGCAGTACCACTACCTGCGCGAATGTGAGCTGGACGCCGCGCTGGCCCAAACTCGTGCCGACCTGGCCGCTGGCCGGACGGTGCAAGAGTCTCCCGAGGCCCACTTGGCGCGGCTGGACGCGCTGTAGCGCCGCCACCAGTTGCCATGTTTGCGCTGGTTTTCACCGAACAATACAACCGCCGGGCGGCCCGTTTTCTGAAACGCCACCCTGATCTTCGCCAGCAGTACCTCAAAACCTTGCAAGTGCTGGAAGCCAACCCGGCCCACCCGTCGCTGCGTCTGCACCCCTTGCGCGGCAAGTTGGACGGTCTGTATTCGGTGTCCATCAACCTGTCGTACCGCATCACGCTGGAGCTGTTGATTCAAGATGGGCAGATCATCCCGGTGAATGTTGGTGATCATGACGCGGTGTACTGACAGGCCGAGCCTCAGTCATCGTCACCCTTGTTTTTGTCCTGCGCTTTGCGTTCGCCGCCGCCAACGCCTTCCTTGCCCTGAATGTCGTGCTTGTTGCTGCTGCGGTGGCAGCTCACGCAATTGGTGAAGTCGCGGATGCCTTCCTCCACGTGCTCGCGGCGGATATTGGCCACCGTGTGTTCATGGCAGCCGTAGCAGGTGTAGGTGCGGTAGTCGTTGCGGACATGGCAGGTGGCGCAGGGTGCGTTGTGGTCTTTGTCCAGCACAAAGTGCTTGGCGTGGTCAAAGGTGGCCGGTGTCCACTGGGTGCTGGTGTGGCACTGCGAACAGTTGCCGCTGATCTGCCGGTGCAGCGGGTCGGTGGGCGCGGTGTGGCAACTTTGGCATTGGCTGGCGGTAGCGGTGTTCAGCAGGCTGTGGTCAAAGCTGCCTTGCAGGTGGTAACGGCGCACTCCCGCGTGGTCGCTGTGGCAGCCCATGCAATTTTGGCTGGACAGCGCCTGGTGGAACGGGGTGCGGCTGAGCGGCTTGGCAATCGGGGTGCCCAGGGTGGTCAGCTTGCCGATGTCGGCCTGCTTGTGGCAGCTGATGCACTTGGCCGCGCTGGCGCCGGTGAAAGCGCTGTGGCAGGCAAAGCAGTCGGTGCCCAGCGCCTGGTGGCCCGGAATCAGCTTGCCCGGGCCCACCATCAGATGCGGCCAGGCAAAGGTGAGCGCCACCAACAGTAGCAGGTTGATGGCCAGGATCACCTTGAGGGTGCGACTCATGCCCAGCCCCAAAACAAGAAGATGCTGACGATGTGACCCAGCGCCAGCACCGCAAAGGCGATGAAGATCGGGATGTGCAATTTGCGCCACTGCGCCATGGCGCCCAGCGCCACCGCATCCCAGAACACGGCCTGTTCGACCTCGGGCAGCGACAGGCCACGCAGTTGGAAGCGCTCGCGCTCGCCCTGCACATGGCCGCGCGCGGTCTTGAGCAAAAACTTGCCGACCAGACCGCTGACCACGTTGATGCTCATGGCCACGGTGGCCAGCCAGGGCAGGATGCTGTTGAAATGGATGCCGGCATGGATCAGCACCAGCAAGGAGCCCAGCCAGGCCGCGAACTCATGCGCCTTCAGCAGGGTTTTGGGGTCGCCGGCCGCAACCCAATGCCGCTTGCGCAGCGAGTAGTACAGGGAACCGATGATCAGCAGCGTGCCGGGAATGCCCAGGTAGCGCCCCACCCACACCAGGTTGAGGCGGTGCAGCAGGTAGTCGCCACCCAAGGCGGCAGCGGCCAGCAGGCCCAGCAGCAGCGCAAACGGCAGCACATGACCACGCCACAGCGAGGGGGTGGACGTGGTGATCATTCAGGCGTCCAGCGTGACGGCGCTGACTGGCGTGCTCACGCACAGCAGGCAGGTGCCCGGTTCGGGGGTGTGGTCGGGCGCATGTGCATACCGCACCTGACCGGCGCGGATGGTGGTCTGGCAGCTGCCACAGCTGCCGCTGCGGCAGCCGCTGGCGACGTCGATGCCATTGGCCTCAGCCAGATCAAGCAGACTGCTTAGGCCTGGACGCCAGGTGCAGGTCTTGCCCGAGCTGGCAAAGGTGACTGCAAAGGGCTCGGCGACCGGGCTGTCGGCCGCCACGCCTGGCGGGCGCACAGCTGCCTTGCGACGGGGGATCGAGGCCGGGCCCAAAGCCTCGAAGTGGATGCGCTCATCGGCCACGCCCCAGACCGCCAGCGCCGGCACCAGGCTGACCAGCAATGCAGTGGGGCCGCACAGATAAAAATGGTAAGGCTTGAGCGGCAGCACGCTGCGCAGCAGCCGCACATCGATCCGGCTGTGGTGCTGGTGTACCAGCGCCGCTCGCTCGCGTGGTTCGGCTGTGGACGGCGACCCGCTGAAGCACAGATGCAGGTGGAAATTGGGGTGCTTGGCCGCCAGGGCTTGCAGCTGCGGCAGCATCACCAGCTCGGCGGCCTCGCGCACACCGTAAAACAACCAGACCTCGCGCTCGGGCTGCTCTTGCATCGCCGAGTTGACCATGCTCAGCATCGGTGTGATGCCAATGCCGCCGGCGATCAGCACCACCGGCGCCTGGCTGCGGTCAAGATAGAAGCGGCCAGCGGGTGCGCGCACCTGCAGCGAGCTGCCGACCTTGACGTCATCGTGAAAATAGTGGGAGGCATGCTGGTTGACCCCGGTCACACCGGTACCGTTCGGTGCCCGCTTGATCGAGACCCGATAGGCTTCCGCCTTTGGCGCATCAGACAGGGAGTAGCAACGCACCAACCGGCTTGTACTGCCCTGCGTAGACGGCAGGTCCAACCTAAAGGTCAAGAACTGGCCTGGCAGAAACGGCGCCAACGGCTGGCCGTCCTCAGGCACCAGCTCAAAAGAGCAGACCT
>CALPLW020000178.1 GCA_943324505.2 Comamonas sp. lk | reverse complement strand
TTTGCCCGACGACTCCGGGCCATAGATCTCAACCACGCGGCCGCGTGGCAAACCGCCAACGCCCAGCGCAATGTCAAGCCCGAGCGAGCCGGTGGAAACTACCTGAATATCCTCGATCACCTCGCCCTCACCCAGGCGCATGATGGTGCCTTTGCCAAACTGTTTCTCGATCTGCGCGAGTGCGACTTGCAGTGCTTTGGCTTTTTCGCTGTTGGCGGGGCTGGGGGTTCTGACCGGTGCGTCCATGAAAATCTCTCCTTGAATATCAATCTGTTAGGGGGGCATCGCGCTCTGGTGTTAACAACAGGCTGGATGCTTGAACAGTAGTTTAAGCCCTTCGGTTTAAATCTGTAAACAGTTTTTTTAGTCAATTTGGTTTACCATTTGACATGGATGACACACCCCCGCAGACCAGTTGGCGCCAAGCCCACCTCGGCCACTGGATGAACCTGGCACTGCGACGCTTCGAGAACCGGGTGCTGCAGCTGATGGCGAGCAATGAGCACATGCCGCTGGCGCTGGCCAACCTGGCGGCGCGTGGCCGATTGAGTGCCTCCCACATCCACGTCACCCGGCATTTGGCCTTGGAGGGCTCGCGACTGACCGTGCTGGCCCAGCGCGCCGGCATGAGCAAGCAAGCCATGGGCAAGCTGGTCGACCAATGCCTGGCCTGGGGCCTGGTGCTCAGGGAGCCTGACGCCAGAGATGCCCGCGCACGACGCATCCAGTTCACACCTGCAGGCCTGTCATGGCTGCTGGCCATGCAGCAGTCGGTGGCGCAGGCCGAGGCGGAGTTACGCCAAGCGATTGGCCCGGAGGTCGCGACCGTGATCACCATCGGGCTGGAGGCCTACGCCGCCTGAGCATCGCGTGCCCGAGGATCTGTCATCGCTGACGGCGCGCCGGCCTAGAATGACCCTGCATCACGATGCCCGGGCAAGGCCGCGCAACAACCAGGAGACAGACATGCGAATTCTGATTGCTGAAGATGACCAGGTGTTGGCAGATGGCCTGCTGCGCAGTCTGCGCAGCTCGGGCGCTGCGGTCGACCACGTGGCCAGTGGCAGCGAGGCTGATGCCGCCCTGATGACGAACACCGAATTTGACCTGCTGATCCTGGACCTGGGCCTGCCAAAGATGCACGGCCTGGAGGTGCTGAAAAAATTGCGCGCGCGTGGCTCCTCGCTGCCCGTGCTGATTCTGACGGCTACCGACAGCGTAGAGGAGCGCGTACGCGGGCTCGACTACGGTGCTGACGATTACATGGCCAAGCCGTTCAGCCTGCAAGAGCTCGAAGCTCGGGTCCGGGCCCTGAGCCGGCGCGGCATGGGCACCGCCAGCAGCACCATCAAACATGGCCCGCTGATTTACGACCAGTCCGGCCGGGTGGCCACCATCGACGGGGTCATGGTCGAACTCTCCGCACGGGAGCTGGGCTTGCTCGAAGTCTTGCTTCAGCGCGCGGGACGCCTGGTGAGCAAGGATCAACTGGTGGAGCGCCTGTGTGAATGGGGCGAAGAGGTCAGCAACAACGCCATCGAGGTCTACATCCACCGGCTGCGCAAGAAAATCGAAAAAGGGCCGATCCGTATCGCCACAGTGCGCGGGCTGGGTTACTGCCTGGAGAAGATTCCTGGCTAAGCACGCCGCGGGTCGCGCGTGAGCATCTTTCGGCGCGAACAACGCTCCTTGTTCGGGGAAATCCTGGACTGGATGCTCACGCCCCTGTTACTGCTGTGGCCGATCAGTCTGGTCTTGACGTGGTTGGTCGCCCAGGGCATCGCCGGCAAACCCTTTGACAGAGCGCTGGAATACAACGCGGGCGCACTGGCGCAGCTGGTCAGCGTCAATAACAACAAGGTGCAGTTCAGTCTGCCGCTGCCAGCGCGCGAGCTGCTGCGGGCCGACGACTCGGACACAGTCTATTACCAGGTGCTGGGCGCCAACGGTGAACATCTGAGTGGCGAGCGGGCGCTGCCACTGCCTCCGGATAATGAAAAAGCGGTGCCCGGCGAGGTTCGCCTCCGCGATGACGAGATCCGCGGCGTGGCGATCAAGGTCGCCTACACCTGGGTCAAGGTGGCGCTGCCAGGTGCGCGCCCGGCGCTGGTCCAGGTGGCCGAGACGCTGGAGAAGCGCTCAGTGCTGGCCACCGAGATCGTCAAGGGGGTGATGCTCCCGCAATTTGTGATTTTGCCCATCGCGGTGCTGCTGGTCTGGCTGGCGCTGGTGCAGGCGATCAAGCCCCTGAACATGCTGGAGGAACGCATCCGGGCCCGTAAACCCGACGACCTCAGCCCGATCGATGCGCAGGCCGCGCCCCTTGAGGTGGCACCGCTGGTGGACTCGGTGAACGATTTGCTGCTTCGCCTGAAGGACTCGATTGCCACACAAAAGCGCTTTCTGGCCGATGCGGCGCACCAGCTCAAAACCCCGCTGGCAGGCTTGCGCATGCAGGCCGATCTGGCGCAGCGCGAAGGTGCTGATGCCGACGAACTCAAACAATCGTTGCGCCAGATTGGCCGCTCCAGCGTTCGCGCCACCCATACCGTGAACCAGTTGCTGGCGCTGGCGCGGGCCGAGAGCAGTGGCTCGGCGATGCCACGCCAGACCTGTGATTTGGCCGAACTGACCATGTCGGTGGTGCGGGATTGTGTGCCCCGCGCCATCGAAAAACAGATTGACCTCGGCTATGAAGGCACTGAACCGGGAGCACCCGGCGGCCAGATCGAGGGCAACCCCACCCTGCTGAAGGAATTGGTGCGCAATCTGCTTGACAACGCCATCAACTACACCCCCTCCAGCGCCCGGCAACCGGCGGTGATCACGGCCCGGGTGCTGAGCGACCCAACCCAAGGCAGGCTGGTGCTGCAGGTGGAGGATTCTGGCCCGGGCGTGCCCCTGGCCGAGCGCGAGCTGGTGTTTCAGCCGTTCTACCGGGCCTTGGGCACCGAGGCCGATGGATCCGGTCTGGGCCTTCCCATCGTGCTGGAAATCGCCCAGCAGCACAACGCCACCGTCGACCTGGATGAAACCCGCCCCGGCCAAGCCGCCCCTGGCGCCCGGTTCACCGTGCGTTTTTTGTCTGGCACGCGCGTCTGAAACTCAGCGGCAGGACACCCAGTCTTTGCCAGCCAATGCCGACGCGAGCCCATTGAGCTGGGCCCGATCAAGGTCCTTACTCATGCGCACGCGCAGCACCGCGCCTGACAACTCGGGCTGCTCTTGCACCACCAGTGCCTTGCGCAAGCCCCGTTTTTTCAATGCCTCCAGCGCCGCCGCTGCGGCCGCCCGCGTTTCAAAGTGGCCCAGCGACAAGCCCAACTCCAGCTCCGGGTTGATCAGTGGCTCGACGCTGATTTTCAAGGCCGTCAACTCGGCCCGCTTGCTTTCAATCGTGGCCGGGCTGCTGTACTGTCCGACATAGACAATCCAACGCGCCGGTGTCAGCGTGGGCACAAGCGTCCAGGCTGACGCTGGCAAAGCGGCGCTGGCCGCGCGCCATATGGCCACACCCTGCGACTCGTCGAAGGGGCCTGCTTCCAGGCAATCCCCTGGCTGCGGCGCATTCGACGTTGACGGTGCTGACTTGGCGGAATCAGGCATGCCCGCATCGGGTTTGCGCAGCTGCACGGCATCAGGCTTGATTTGCCGGGCCAGCCGTTGCGGCTCGGCCTGCACTGTTGGCCCTAAACCGGCGCCACGCAAAAGGTCTTCTGACCAAAGGTAGTAAGACAAGTTGAACAGCAGCAGCAGCAGCACCGCCAAGCGCAGGCGCCGGGTCAGGAGGCTCATCACGTCGTATTCCCGGACTGTGGTGCCAGCACTGCGCGCAGGCTAAGCTCTGAGCTGGTAATGGCCTTCAATCCATCTGGCGTACGCAGCAGCAGGGCCCCGTCAGCATTGACGCCATGGGCGGTGCCGCAGGTGCCATCACTCAAGGTCAGCGGTTCACCCATGAGGGCGTCGCGTTGGGCAAAACCGGGCTGAAACGGCGCGAAGCCCCGCAGTTCAAAGTTGCGGATCGCCTGCAGCAGGGGCGCCGCAATCCGCAACAGCGTCTGTGGTGCATCCATGCCGGGCAAAAGCTCCCCCAGCCAGGCTGGTGCCCGGGCCAGACCGTTGTCGTCACGCGCACCCAGGTTGATACCCACGCCGACAATCGCATACCGCCTCCCATCCAATGCGGTGGTCTCGATCAGAATGCCGCCGAGCTTGCGCTGATGCAGCCAGAGGTCATTGGGCCATTTCAGTCGCAACTCTGCGTGCAGGCTTGCGGCTATGCTGACGCCCACTGCCAGCGACAGGCCAGACCAGCTGGCCGGCGCCAAAGGCAGGCCCAGCGAAAAAGTCAGAGACGCGCCTTCGCCATAGACATCGGAATCAGTGTGGCCCGTGCCGCTGAGCCACTGCCGACCCAAACGGCCTCGCCCCGCGGTTTGCTGTCTGGCCACCAGCAAGGTTGGCTGCACCTGCCCGGCCCGGGCCCGGCGCATAAGCTCAGAGTTGGTGGAGTCAAGGCTGTCGCAGACCTCCAGGCTAACGCCCGGCCAGTGCTTCGCCAGGGCCTGGGCGACCGGCTGGTAGTCTGCCGACATACGCCGGTCCGTCAGCGCCGTCGCCGCTTGGGCGCCAGCATGGTGCCGCGACATTCGTCGGCGCCGCACCAGCAGGCGTACTCTGCCTTCAGCTTGGCCGTGTAACGCTCATCGATGATCAGCCCGTAATCAAAACTCAGCTCTTCGCCGGCGGCAATAGCGCGAAGGGCACGGATGAAGACACGGTTGCCCTGCTGATCGGCTTCGCAGTTAGGCGCGCAGGAGTGGTTGATCCAGCGCGAGGCATTGCCACCATGAAGTCCATCAATGACATGGTCTTCATCGATGTGAAAATAAAACGTGTGGTTGGGGTTCTGCGGGTCATGCGGATGACGCCTCTCGGCCTCGGCCCAACTGATGACTTCGCCAATGTACTCAACCAGCTGCTCACCTTCAGCAAGATCCTGAAGCGCGAATACGCCCTTGCCATGCACGCCGGAGCGGCGGATTTGAATTCGACGTGGGTCGACAGGGGGGACTGACTTGGACACTGTGGAAAATTTTGGTATGGTGGACACGGATGGGCGCGTGGGTGCGCGCTCACATGTGCATGTGCGGGCGCCTGCGCGCACGCGAGAGACTGGATTGTAGTCAGATGAAAACCTTAGTCATTGCCGAAAAACCCTCTGTGGCCCAAGACATCGTGCGCGCACTCACGCCCCTGGCGGGCAAGTTCGAAAAGCACGACGAGTACTTCGAGAACGAACGCTATGTGGTCTCCAGCGCGGTCGGCCACCTGGTCGAGATCCAGGCGCCCGAGGCATTCGATGTCAAGCGCGGCAAATGGAGCTTTGCCCACCTGCCGGTGATTCCGCCGCACTTTGACCTGAAGCCAGTGGACAAGACCAAGACACGCCTGAACGCCGTAGTTCGGCTGGCCAAGCGCAAGGATGTCGACAAGATAATCAACGCCTGCGACGCTGGCCGCGAGGGCGAACTGATCTTCCGGCTGATCGAACAGTACGCCGGCGGCACCAAACCGTTGGGCAAGCCCGTGAGCCGCTTGTGGTTGCAAAGCATGACGCCACAGGCGATCCGAGATGGCTTTGGCGCCCTGCGCAGCAATGCGCAAATGCAGCCGCTGGCCGATGCCGCGCGCTGCCGCAGCGAGGCCGACTGGCTGGTCGGCATCAACGGCACGCGTGCCATGACCGCGTTCAACTCGCGTGACGGCGGGTTTTTCCTGACGACCGTCGGGCGGGTGCAGACGCCCACGCTGTCGGTGGTGGTCGAGCGGGAAGAGCAAATCCGCAAGTTCATCAGCCGCGACTACTGGGAAATTCACGCCAGCTTTGCCGCCCAGGCCGGCGAGTACGCCGCCAAATGGTTCGATCCCAAACACAAAAAGGACGCTGAGGACGCCGAGAAGAAAGCCGACCGGGTCTGGAGCCAAGGTGAGGCGCAGGCCATTGCCGATGCGGTGCGCGGCCAGAGCGCCAGCGTCACAGAAGACAGCAAGCCCACCACCCAGGCTGCACCGCCACTGTTTGACTTGACCAGCCTTCAGCGCGAGGCCAATGGCAAGTTCGGTTACTCGGCCAAGACCACGCTGTCGATCGCGCAAAGCCTGTACGAACGCCACAAGGCGCTGACCTACCCTCGTACCGACTCGCGGGCGCTGCCAGAGGACTACGTGCCCGTGGTCAAGCAAACCTTTGAGATGCTGGCTGACTCCGGCATGCGGCACCTGGCGCCCCATGCGCTGACTGCGCTGAACGGCAATTACGTCAAACCGACCAAACGGGTATTTGACAACACCAAGGTGAGCGACCACTTTGCGATCATCCCAACGCTCCAGGCGCCAAGCGGGCTGAGCGAGGCTGAGCAAAAAATCTATGACCTGGTGGTGCGCCGCTTCATGGCGGTGTTTTTCCCGAGCGCCGAGTACCAGGTGACCACCCGCATCAGCACCGCCGCCGGGCACAGCTTCAAGACTGAGGGCAAGGTGCTGGTCAAACCCGGCTGGCTGGCGATTTACGGCAAGGAGGCGGCATTGGAGGTGGCTGACGCCAAGGACGGCGACAAGGGCCAGAACCTGGTGCCGGTGCAGCCCGGGGAGAAGGTACGCACAGCCGCCATCGAGCCCAAGGGATTAAAGACCCGGCCACCCGCACGCTACTCTGAGGCGACCCTGCTGGGTGCCATGGAAGGTGCCGGCAAAACCGTGGAAGACGACGAACTGCGCGAGGCCATGCAAGAGAAAGGCCTGGGCACGCCCGCCACCCGCTCGGCCATCATCGAGGGGCTGATCGCCGAAAAGTACATGCTGCGCGAAGGCCGCGAGCTGATTCCGACCGCCAAGGCCTTCCAGCTGATGACGCTGTTGCGCGGCCTGGGCGTGGAAGAACTGTCCAAAGCCGAGCTGACAGGCGAGTGGGAATACAAGCTCGCGCAGATGGAACTCGGCCAACTCAGCCGCAGCAGCTTCATGGCCGAGATAGCGGCCATGACCGAGCGCATGGTCAAAAAAGCCAAGGAGTACGACCGCGACACCATCCCCGGGGATTACGCCACCCTGCAGGCGCCCTGCCCCAATTGCGGCGGCGTGGTCAAGGAAAACTACCGCCGCTACACCTGCACGGGCAAGACCGGCGCAGAGGACGGTTGCGGCTTCTCGTTTGGCAAGTCGCCCGCCGGGCGCACCTTTGAGCTGGTTGAAGTGGAGCAGTTCCTGCGCGAGCGCAAGATCGGTCCGCTGGACGGTTTCCGCTCCAAGGCCGGCTGGCCCTTCACCGCTGACATGGTGATCAAATTTGACGAAGAGACTAAAAACCACAAACTCGAGTTTGACTTTGGCGACGACAAAAAGGGCGAGGAAACTGGCGAGCTGATCGACTTTTCAGACCAGCAAAGCCTGGGGGCCTGCCCCAAATGCAGTGGCGCCGTGTTTGAGCACGGCAAGAGCTACGTCTGCGAAAAATCAGTGTCCACCCTGGAACAGGCCAGCCCGAGTTGTGACTTCAAGAGCGGCCAAATCATCCTGCAACAACCCATCCAGCGGGACCAAATGACAAAGCTGCTGGCGACCGGCAAAACCGACCTGCTGGACAAGTTTGTCAGCATGCGCACGCGCCGCGCCTTCAAGGCCATGCTGGCCTGGGACGCCGAGGCGGGCAAGGTGAACTTCGAGTTTGCCCCAAGCAAGTTCCCGCCGCGCCCCACGACTGCCGCAAAAAAGATAGC
>CALPLW020000177.1 GCA_943324505.2 Comamonas sp. lk | reverse complement strand
GCACCCAGCCAGAAATTGGCCTTGACAGCACCCAGGATGACCATCCACTCGCCCACGAAGCCAGCGGTACCCGGGAGCCCACAGTTGGCCATGGCAAATAGCAGTGCAAAGGCGGTAAAGCGCGGCATGGTGTTGACCACGCCGCCGTAGCTTGCGATTTCGCGTGAATGCACGCGGTCATACAGCACCCCGATCGACAGGAACATGGCCGCTGATACAAAGCCGTGGGCAATCATTTGAACAATCGCGCCAGAGACGCCCAGATTGTTAAATATGAAGAAACCCAGTGTGACAAAGCCCATGTGTGCCACTGAGGAGTAAGCCACCAGCTTTTTCATGTCCTGCTGCACCATCGCCACCAAACCGACATAGACCACCGCGATCAGCGACAGCGCGACCATAAACCAGGCCCACTCCCGTGCAGCGTCGGGTGCAATGGGCATCGCAAAGCGCAGGAAGCCATAGGCGCCCAGTTTCAGCATGATGGCAGCCAGCACTGCTGAGCCGCCTGTGGGCGCCTCAACGTGAACGTCCGGCAGCCAGGTGTGTACCGGCCACATCGGTACCTTGACCGCGAAAGCCGCAAAAAAGGCAAAGAACAACAGGGTTTGCACGCTGCCGCCCAAAGGCAGTTTGTGCCAGAAGGCGATATCAAAACTGCCTCCGGACTGCGTGTACAGGTAAATCAAGGCGATCAGCATCAGCAGCGAGCCGAGCAAGGTGTACAAGAAGAACTTGAAAGCCGCGTAAATTTTGTTGGGACCACCCCAAATGCCGATGATCAGGTACATCGGGATCAGGGTTGCTTCAAAAAAGACGTAGAACAACAGCCCATCCAGGGCACAAAAAACACCAATCATCAACCCGCTGAGAATCAGGAAAGCACCCATGTACTGGTTGACACGGCGGGTGATCACCTCCCAACCCGCAATCACCACCACCAGGTTGATGAATGCCGTGAGCAACACAAACCAAAGCGAAATCCCATCAAGCCCAAGGTGGTAGTTGACATTGAAGCGGGCGATCCAAGGCGCATGCTCCACAAACTGCATCGCAGCTGTGCCCAGTTTGAAGCCCTCGTACAGGGGCAGGGTGACAAGGAAACTGACCAGCGCGCCAGCCAGCGCAACCCAGCGCACCATGGGTGCCTGCTCGTCGCGGCCAAGTGCAAGCAGCACCACGCCAAAAACAATTGGCGTCCAGATAGCCAGGCTCAGCAAACCCATTTTTATTGTTCTCCTACTTGAGCCAGACGAAGTACGTCATGAGCACAAAAACACCAAGAATCATGGCCAGGGCGTAGTGGTAGAGGTAACCCGTCTGCGCCCGTCGCGCCACGCCAGCGACCCAGGCGACCAGTTTCCAAGCACCATTGACCAACACACCGTCAATCACCGCCTGGTCCCCGCCCTTCCACAGACCCGTGCCCAGGGCGCGTGCGCCCCGCGCCAGAACATTCTCATTGAACCAGTCCATGTAGTACTTGTTTTCAAGCAAGGTATACAGGGGTTGCACCCGCACCTTCATCGCAGCCGGCAAAGCTGGGTTAACCATGTACAGGTAATAGGCACTGGCAACACCAGCCAGCGCCAGCCAGAATGGCGCAGCACTAAGGCCATGCAATGCCATTTGCAGCGGGCCATGAAACTCTTCGCGCAATGCATCCATCGCCTTATGCAACTCCAGATTGACAAAAATCGCATCCTTGAAAAAATCGCCAAACAACATGGGCTGGATCGTGATGAAACCGATCAGCACTGAGGGAATAGCCAACAAAACCAGCGGCAAGGTAACAACCCAGGGCGACTCGTGCGGCGCATGGGGGTCCGCAGCATGGTGCCCGTGTGCGTGTCCGTCATCATGGTGGCCTGCGTCATGGGCATGCTGATGCGCATCGGGATTCTGGTCAAAACGTGGCTTGCCATGGAACACCAGGAAATACATGCGAAACGAGTAAAAGGCTGTGATGAACACACCCGCGAGCACTGCGAAATAAGCGAACCCGGCGCCTGGCAAAGTACTGGCGTGAACCGCCATGATGATCTCGTCTTTGGAGTAAAAGCCCGAAAACAAAGGCGTTCCTATCAGGGCCAGCGAGCCTAGCAGAGCCGTGATCCATGTGATGGGCATGTACCTGCGCAGCCCGCCCATCCAGCGGATGTCCTGGTTATGGTGCACACCCATGATGACCGAGCCAGCCGCCAGAAACAACAGCGCCTTGAAGAAGGCGTGCGTCATGAGGTGAAACACCGCCACTGAATAGGCCGATGCGCCGAGTGCCACCGTCATGTAGCCCAGTTGAGACAGGGTGGAATAAGCCACGACGCGCTTGATGTCATTCTGGATGATGCCCAGGAAGCCCATGAACAAGGCGGTGATGGCACCAATCACCATGACGAAGTTCAAGGCCGTGTCACTAAGCTCAAACAGCGGTGACATACGGGCCACCATGAAGATACCCGCTGTGACCATGGTGGCCGCATGAATCAGGGCCGAGATGGGAGTCGGGCCCTCCATGGAGTCCGGCAACCAAACATGCAAGGGGAACTGTGCTGACTTGCCCATGGCGCCAATGAAAAGGCAAATGCAAATTACCGTCACCAGCAGCCAGTCAGTACCCGGAAAGCCGATCTTGGCCAACTCACCGGATTTGGCGAACACTTCCGCGTAATTCAGTGAGCCGGCGTAGGCCACGATCAGGCCAATGCCAAGAATAAAGCCAAAATCACCGACCCGGTTCACCAGAAAGGCCTTCATATTGGCAAAGATGGCCGTCGGCTTGTTGAACCAGAAACCAATCAATAGATAAGAGACCAAGCCGACCGCTTCCCACCCAAAGAACAGCTGCAACAGGTTGTTGCTCATCACCAGCATCAGCATGGCAAAAGTAAACAGGGAGATATAGGCAAAAAAGCGGTTGTAGCCCTCGTCCTCTTCCATGTATCCCACGGTGTACAGGTGCACCATCAGCGAAACAAAGGTGACCACGCACATCATCATGGCGGTGAGTCCATCGACCAGGAAGCCGATTTCCATCTTCAGCCCACCGACCACCATCCAGGTGTAGAGCGTCTCATTGAATCGCGCGCCGTCAAATGCCACGCTGACCAGCGTCATGGCAGACAAAACAAAGGACAACAACACCCCCAGAATGGTCAGCGAATGCGACATGCGCCGACCGATCCAGTTACCTCCGAATTGGGTTCCAAGGATGCCGGCCAGGATAGCGCCCACCAGCGGCGCCATTGGGACCGCCAGTAAGGTTGAAGCATTCAGGGTTTGACTCATTGTTGTTAACCCTTGAGCGTGTTGAGTTCGTCCACATTGATGCTGGACTTATTACGGAACAGCAGCACCAAAATAGCCAGGCCGATGGCCGACTCAGCCGCTGCCACCGTCAAGATGAAGAACACGAAAATCTGACCGTGCATATCACCCAGGTAATGGGAAAAGGCGACAAAGTTGGTGTTGACCGCCAGCAGCATCAGTTCAATCGCCATCAGCAGAACGATCAGGTTTTTTCGGTTCAAGAAAATGCCGATCACAGACAGGGCAAAAAGAATCGCGCCAAGCGACAGGAAGTGTCCGAGGGTCAGGCTCATGATTTGCTCTCCGATGTGGGAGTAATGTCATCGGTTTGTGGCAGTGCAGCCTGCGTGGCCTGCATACTCAGCACGGTAAGGCGGTCACGGGACTTAACCCGCACTTGGTCTGAGGGGCTGACAAACTTACTGTCCTTACGCTGGCGCAGCGTGAGCGCGATGGCCGCAATCATGGCCACCAGCAAAATCGCGGCGGCAATTTCAAGCGGGTACACGTATTCGGTGTAGAGCACCTTGCCCAACTCGCGGGTATTGGACAGTTGCGCTACGGCTTGACCCGGCACCGCGGCCACTTGGGGCTCCTCGCTGACTCGAAAACCGCCCATCAGCACAGCGGCCATTTCAAGGGCAATCAACACGCCCACCACGGCCGCCAGGGGGAAATGCTTCCAGAAGCCTTGGCGAATGCTCTCGCCATTGATGTCCATCATCATCACCACGAACAAGAACAGCACCATGACCGCGCCGACATACACCAGCACCAGGGTAATGGCCAAAAATTCCGCTTTAAGCAGCATCCAGATCATCGCTGCCTGGAAAAACGACAGAACCAGAAAAAGGGCCGCGTGCACAGGGTTACGGGCGGTGATCACCCGGAATGCTGCAAACAGCAGCACTGCCGAGAACGCATAAAAGAAAGCTGTTTTGACATCCATGGCTTGGTTTTCTTTCGTACAGCCGATCAGCGGTACTTGGCGTCGGCCGCCTTGGCTGCTGCAATCTCGCCTTCGTAGCGGTCACCTACGGCCAGCAGCATCTCCTTGGTGAAGTACAAGTCGCCTCTCTTTTCACCGTGGTATTCCAGAATATGGGTTTCAACAATCGAGTCCACAGGGCAGCTCTCTTCGCAGAAGCCACAAAAAATACACTTGGTCAGGTCAATGTCGTACCGGCTGGTGCGACGTGACCCATCTGCGCGGACCTCGGACTCAATCGTGATCGCCATAGCCGGACACACTGCCTCACAGAGCTTGCAGGCGATGCAGCGTTCCTCACCGTTTTCGTAGCGTCGCAAGGCGTGTAGACCTCTAAACCGCGGCGACAAGGGCGTTTTCTCTTCGGGGAACTGCACCGTGACCTTGCGCTTGAACAGGTAGCGCCCGGTCAGGGCCATGCCCTTGAAGAGCTCCAGCAGCAAAAAGCTGGATAAAAAATCTTTGAGCGAGAAGGCGGAGGCCGGACGCGCTGGAGCAATGGTCGACATGGGTGAATCCTCTTACTGCCAAATGTTGAAAGAGGTCTGCATCCATGCGCCAACCACCACCAACCAAACCAGTGTCACTGGTATGAAGATTTTCCAGCCCAGACGCATGATCTGGTCGTAGCGGAACCTCGGAAACGTGGCGCGCACCCAAATGAACAAACTCACCACCACACAGGTCTTGATGCCGAGCCAGACCCAGCCGGGTATCCAATTGAACAGCGCACTGTCGACTGGCGCGATCCAGCCACCCAGGAACATGATGGCAGCCAGGATCGACACCAGCCACATGTTGGCGTACTCAGCCAGGTAGAACATGGCGTACGACATGCCAGAGTACTCCACCATATGCCCGGCCACAATCTCAGCCTCGCCCTCCACCACGTCGAAGGGGTGTCGATTGGTCTCAGCCAGACCCGATATCACGTACACCACAAAAATGGGAAGCAGGGGCAACCAGTTCCAGGACAGAAAATTCAGCCCCATATGGGCAAAATAGCCTTTTCCTTGGCCGGTGACGATATCGGTCAGGTTCATGCTGGCTGACACCATCAGCACCACCACCAGGCAAAACCCCATGGCGATTTCATAGCTAACCATCTGCGCCGAGGCGCGCAAGGCGCCAAGGAAAGAGTACTTGGAATTGGAGGCCCAGCCGGCGATGACAACGCCATAAACTTCCATCGAGGTAATGGCCATCACAAACAGTAGCCCTGCGTTGATGTTTGCCAATGCGACATCTGGTCCAAAAGGAATCACCACCCAGGCGGCCAGGGCGGGCATGATGGTCAATATAGGGCCAATGAAGAACAAACCCTTGCTGGCGGCGGTGGGCACCAGGATTTCCTTGGCCAGCAGTTTCAGCGCGTCGGCGATCGGCTGCAGCAGGCCCAGCGGCCCAACCCGGTTAGGGCCCACGCGCACCTGCATCCAGCCGAGGAACTTGCGCTCCCACAAAGTCAGGTAGGCCACGGCACCCATCAGCGGCAGCACCACAGCCACGATTTTCATGAGGGTCCAGACCACCGGCCAGCCGGCCAGCGCCCACCAGGGCGCCGAGATCAAGCCCTGACCAAAATTGAACAAGGCATCGATCATGCTGCGATCTCCTGAGCCGCTGTTTCACTCCGGGCATCGGCGGTCATTTGCAGGCTGCTGGCTCGGCGCACAAGGCCGTCCAAGGCATAAATGCCGGCCACGACCGGCACGTGCTGTACCGGCGTGGTGTCCATCGCTGCTTGGGTAGCATTGCTCATCAAATCAACAGGGATGTGTGTCACACCTGGCTTACTCAATGCAGGGGCCAGCCTTAACACGTCTTGCGAGGAGTCAAAGTCAAAGTCTGGCAGGCCCAGCACATTGGCCAGCACTCGCAAGACCTTCCAAGCTGGCCGAGTTTCGCCAAGCGGCTTGACCACCGCATGGAAGCCCTGCACCCGCCCCTCGGCATTGACGAAGGTGCCCGAGGTTTCGGTGAATGGCGCAATGGGCAGCAACACGTCACTGAAAGCCATATTGGCCTTGAACGGGCTCAGCGTGACCACCATGCGGGCCTGTCCCAAGCTTGCGGCGGCGGCTGAACCAGCGCCAGAGTCAAATTCAGGCTCGGTGTTCAGCAGCAGCACACCTTTCAGACCGCCGGCAAGCATTTGTCCGGCGTTCAGTCCTTCGGGGCCAGGCAGGGCACAGGCAAACTGAGCCCCCACCGTGTTGGCCGCTTCAGTAAGATAACCCACCGTAGCGCCGCTGTGGTCGGCGATCCAGTTGGCCAACGCCAGCAGGCTAGCCGCCTTGGCGTGATGGGCAGCCGCATTGCCAAGCAGCACCGCCTTGCGATCGCCACCCAACAGCGACAACGCGATGGCTCGGGCCGCCTTAGTGATTTGGCCAGACCCCAGCGGCGGGTTGACGCCCTTTTCGGCGGCCAGGGCAGCGGCAACATCGGCCAATGCCTGAGCCCAATGGCTGGCCGGTTGCACCAGTGAATGGGCGATGGGCATCGCCCAGTCCTGCATCTGATCAGTCAGCACACTGACCGTGGCACCCTTGCGCACGGCTTGACGAATCCGCTGTGCAAACAGAGGATGGTCTTTGCGCAAGTTAGAGCCGACCACCAGCACTCGCTGCAAGTCAGACAGGGCAGCAATCGGCAGGCCGAGGTGGCGCACGCCTTCGGCCGGGACAAACTCAGCGTGACGCAGGCGATGGTCAATGTTGTGACTGCCCAGCCCGCGCATCAGCGCCCCGGCCAGCATCAGTTCTTCAAGCGTGCTGTGTGGGCTCAACAAGGCCCCCAGGCTGCTCGCGCCATGCTCGGCTTTGATTTGCGTCAACCCGTTAGCCACATACTCAAGAGCCGTCTGCCAGTCCACTGCCTGCCATACGCCCCCCTGCTTGATCATGGGGCTGGTCAAGCGCTCATCGCTGTTCAGCGCCTCATAAGAAAAACGGTCACGGTCCGCTATCCAGCATTCGTTGACAGCCTCGTTCTCCAGAGGCACCACGCGCATCACCCGGTTGTTTTTCACCTGCACCACCAGATTGGCTCCGGTGGAATCATGCGGGCTGACCGACTTGCGGCGCGACAACTCCCAGGTGCGGGCGCTGTAACGGAAGGGCTTGCTGGTCAAGGCACCGACCGGGCAAATGTCAATCATGTTGCCCGAGAGCTCTGAATCGACCGATTGCCCAACAAAGGTTTCAATCTCGGCATGCTCGCCGCGGTGCGACATGCCCAATTCCATTACGCCGGCCACTTCCTGGCCAAAGCGCACGCAGCGCGTGCAGTGGATGCAGCGGCTCATCTCCTGCATGGAAATCAACGGCCCCACATCCTTGACCGCCACCACCCGCTTGTCTTCTTCATAGCGGGATGACGACCCGCCGTAGCCTACCGCCAGGTCTTGCAACTGGCACTCGCCACCTTGGTCGCAGATCGGGCAATCCAGCGGATGGTTGATCAGCAGAAACTCCATCACCGACTGCTGTGCCTTGATCGCTTTGTCACTTTTGGT
>CALPLW020000176.1 GCA_943324505.2 Comamonas sp. lk | reverse complement strand
CCGCCCTGGCCCTTGCCTTGCCCCTGACGCTCACTCCGGTGGTTGCCCAGGCCGGCACCAGCGTGCTGTTCATCGGCAACAGCTTCACCTTTGGCTACGGCTCGGCCATGCGTTTTTACCGGGCCGACACCATCCGCGACCTGAACCTGGAGGGACAAGGCGGCGTGCCAGCCCTGTTCAAATCCTTCACCCAGCAGGTCGGGCTGGACTACGACGTCGCCATTGAAACCCGTGGCGGCACCGGCATTGACTGGCACCTGGCCAACCGGCTCAGCGTCATCAACCAGCAGCCCTGGGACATCGTGGTGGCGCACGGCTTCAGCACGCTCGATGCCCAAAAACCCGGCGATGCCACCAAGCTGGTTGAGACCGCCAAACAACTCGCCACCGCCCTGCAAGCGCGCAACCCCAAGGCCGACCTGCGGCTGGAGGCCACCTTCCCCCGGGCCGACCTGACATATGGCCCCAAGGGCGCCTGGTTTGGCAAGACCATCGGCGACATGGCCAACGACATCCGCGCCGGCTACGACCTGGCCGCCAAGACCAGCCCTGTGATCAAGGGCGTGATCCCGGTGGGCGAAGCCTGGGTCCGCGCCATGGACACCGGCGTGGCCGACAAAAACCCCATGGACGGCGTGGACGCCGGCAAGCTCAACCTGTGGACCTTTGACAACTACCACGCCAGCACCGCCGGCTACTACCTCAAAGGCCTGGTGGTGTTTGGCGCCCTCACCCTGCAAGACCCACGCTCACTGGGCGGCAACGAGTGCTCGGGCTATGAGCTGGGCCTGTCGGTGCCCGAAGTGAAAGCCCTGCAAAAAGTGGCCTTCGACCAGCTGGCCACCAGCCACCCCATCAAGGCCGCACCGCTGGAAAACCTGGCTACCGAATCGCCGCAGCGCTGCCAGCGTGGGCGTTGACCGCTCAGCCGCGTCTGATCCAGCCGGTCAGCACCTCGGCCAGGGCCTGCGGCTGCTCCAGCGGCAGCAGGTGGCCGGCGCCGTCAACCAGTTCAAACCGGCTGCCCGGCACACGCTCGGCCAGCTCGCGCACGCCAGCCACCGGCACCACCACGTCATGCGAGGCGGTGACCAGCAAGGTGGGGCGGCGGCCGTCCAACAGCGCCGAGCGGTCGGGCCGGGCCATGCAGGCCTGGCAGTGGGCGATGTAGCGCTGCGCACCGTAGGCGTAGACGATGTCGCGACGCAGGGCGATCAGCTCGGGTTTGTTCAGGCTGTCGGGGTGAAAGGGCAAGGTGGAGGCCGAGGCGCTGGCCTCATGGCCGCCCTGCTCCGCCAGGCGGATCGCGTCCAGCCTGCGTGCCCGCTGCACCGGCGTGTCGGCCAGCGCTGAGGAGCAGATCAAGGCAATGCCTTGCACACGCTCGGGCGCCAGCGCCAGCACAGCCATGGCCACATAGCCCCCGAATGAAAAGCCGCCCAGCCAGAAGGTGGCCGGCGCCTGAGCCAACACCTGTTCGGCCAGCAGCTCCACCGTGGTCAGGGCCGGCAGGTCGGGGCAATGGGCCTGGATGTCAGGCGGCAGGGCAACCACCACCTTTTGGAAGACGGCGGACGTGTTGTTGAGCCCGGGCAATAGAACGAGGTGCGCCATGGCTCAGGCCGGGATGTAGCGGGCGTCGCGGTGCTCGCCGCCCATGCGGTCACCTTCCACCCAGCAGGCGTGCGTGCCGGCCGAGATGCGGTGCGGCAGGATGATGCGTGCCAGCGGGCCGCGGGTGAGGTCCTGGGCCGGAATCACCCAGCACTCGGACCGGTTGTCCGGCATGTTGTTCACAAAGGTCAGCACATAGCCGTCGTCCTCGGCGGTGGCGCCCAGGCGCCTGGCCACCTGGGGCTCGCTGCCGTAGCAGCCCTTGCCAAATTCCATGGACTGGGTCTGGCGGCTGTGCAGGTCATAGCGTTTGAGGCCGCGAAACAGCCACTCGCCGCGCTCATAGAGCACATTGAAGCTGTAGCGGTAGGGCAGCCCCACGTAGTCGTTGCTGACGATCGGAAACTCAGTGATCTCGTCGTCAATCTGCTCCTCGTGGGTGGCGCCGGTCTTGAGGTTGAAGCGCCAACGGTACATCAGGGTCGGGTTGTTGTACTTGTCCAGGTGGGCGCGGATCTTGTCGTAGGCGGCCTGCTTGCCGCCTTCGCTGGACTGGCCCACGGCGGGCTTGTGCGGGTCGGGCATGATGCAGCCATCCATCACCACCTCGTCGCCATCCTCGTAGCAGTTGGCCAAGTGCAGGATGTGGCAGGGCGTGCCCTCAAACCAGCGCACCGAGGCGCTGTCGCCATGGCGCGGCAGCACGCCAAAGCGCGCTGGCTGCTCGCGGTTGAACTCCAGCTTGCGCTCGCCCTTGGCCAGCAAGGCGTTGTTGAAGTGGAACGGCAGGTCGTGCACCACCGTGTAGTTTTTGGTGATGCCCAGGTCATGCGGCCAGCGCGCGCCCGGCAGCTCGATCGGCACATAGTGCACCAGCCGGTTGTGTCGGTCCACCACACCGTAGTTCATGTAGGGCCAGGTTTCGGGGTAGTTGAAGAACATCATCTCGCCCGTGGCCGGGTCAATCTTGTAGTGCGAGGCCACCCCATCGGGCACTTGGCGCGACCAGTCCGCGTCGGGGCCTAGCGTCTCCAGCGTGACCGGGTCCAGCCGCCAGGGCTCGCTGCCCTGCGACATCGACGCCAGCAGCTTGCCGGCATGGCACTTCACATCGGTGCCGGCGTTGTCTTTCATGGCGCCGATGGCACCCCAACCCCGCCGGCTGCCCAGCTGCGGCGACAACAGACCCGGCCACAGCGAGCGGCCCGCCGACTGCTCAGCCAGAAAGCCGGTGGTTTGCACAAAACGGTTGCGGTAGGTGGCGCGCCCGTTCTCAAAATGCATGGCGTGCAGCATGCCGTCGCCATCAAACGGGTGGTACATGCCCATCGACTCATGCACTTGGTTGTGCGTATTGCGCACATAGGCGCCATGCAGGTCGGGCGGTATCTCGCCAATCACCTGCATGCTGTCGGTATCAGCCACGTACTCGTCCATGGCCGGGGTGAACGGGCCGTGCAAAAACGGGTGGTCGTTGTCGCTGGCAATGCTGGACGCCCAGGTCTTGATGATGTGTTGCATGGCTGTGCTCCGGGTTCAGGGCTGGGCTGCCCGCTGCTTGGCCTGGACCTCGCCAATGAAGGCCAGCAGGTGCTGGTTAAACACGTCTTGCTGTTCGGCAAAGGCGTAGTGGCCGGCATGGTCAACCTGCACATAGTTGGCATGGGGCACAAACTCGACCATCCTGGCCATGGCCTCGGGCTTGCCCACCTTGTCATGGGCGCCCGCCACCAGCAGCGTGGGGCAATGAATGGCGCGCAGGGCCGGCACGCCCTCGTAGTGGACGATGGCCGAAATGGCGGCCACAAAGGTTTCCTTGCGGGTGGACAACGCCACCTCTCTCACCAGCTCCACCTTGGGCCCCTGTGAGCCGGGCGCAAACATTGACGCCACCACCGCCCCGGCCGTCTCGCGGAAAGACTGGCCCCGGTTCAGGGGCGCAATGCGCTCCTCCAGAAAGATGGCTTTTTCGGCCTCGGTTTTTTGCGAGAACGACGCCACCGTGGCCGAAATGACCAGCCCGTGCACCAGCGCCGGAATACGCCCGCACACCGCCGGCGCCACGATGCCGCCCATGCTGTGCCCCACCAGAATGTTGGTGGCCGTGCCCTGCGCCTGGATCAGCCGGGCCGCTGCCTCGGCCAGGCCATCAATCGTCAAATGCTCGGGCAAGGGGCTAATGCCATAGCCGGGTGCATCCCAGGCCACCACGCGCAGACCCTGCTGCACCAGCGCCTCGATCTCGTGCCGGAAATAGTCTTTGCCGCCGTAGGCGCCATGCAGCAAAAACACCGTGGTGTCGCCGGCGCCGGCCACCTGGTAATCGGGGAACAGATAAGGCGTCATGGTCTTCAGGCTGTTTGACAGGGGTTGAACATGGCGCTGATTCTGGATGGCGCCGCCAGCAGCCACCACCCAATTCATGCCAAGTTCCGGCATGCGGAATAATGCCGGCATGAGCACCGGCAGCGACACCCCCCACGCACCCCCGCCACCCCGCGCAGCCCCGGCCGGCCGCAATGAGCAGGTGCAGTCACTCATCAAGGGGCTGACCCTGCTGGGCGCCTTTGCCAATGCCGAAGTGCTGGGCAACCAGGAGCTGGCCCGTCGCACCGGTTACCCCAAGGCCACGGTCTCGCGGCTGACCAGCACCCTCAGCGCCCTGGGCTACCTGCGCCGCGACGACCAGAGCCGGGGCTTTGCCATCGGCACACGGCTGATGGGCATGGGCGCCAGCGTGCAGCGCAACATCGGCTTGCTGCGCGTGGCACGGCCCTTCATGGCGGCGCTGGCGATGCACACCAACATGACGGTGTCGGTAGGCGTGCGCGACCGCCTGGGCATCACCCTGCTGGAGCTGGAACGCCCGCGCGACAACCGGCTGGTCATCAACTCGGACGCCGGCACCGTGCTGCCCATCGAATCCACCGCCATCGGCCTGGCCTATCTGGCCGCTGCGCCAGTGGGCGAGCAGGGTCGCCTGCTGGAGAGCCTGCGCAAACGCCACCCGCAGGATTGGCCCGAGGTGCGCCAGCGCATCGCCGTAGCGCACGACGAATTTGCGCGCCTGGGCTTTGTCAGCTCACAAAAATCCTGGGGGCGCGACGTGAGCGCAGTAGCCGTGGCCACCCGCGTGCCGCACCAGGCCGGCCTGTTTGTGTTTAACTGCGCCGGCCCCGCCAGCCAGCTGGACCGCAACGCCCTGCACAAGCAGCTGGGCCCGGGCCTGTGCGACATGGTGAGCCGCATCACGCAAGAGATGCAATCGCACCCGGTAGCGCCGCTGCGGCCTTTGTCGGTGCATGTGCCTTGAGGGCAGTCAGGCGTGCAGCTTGTGCGTCAGCGCTTGCCCAACAGCGGTGAACGCCCAATCTTTTCTTGAGAAGTCATCAGTTTGGGCGGCGGTGAAAAATCTTCAAACGCTGTACGCCCGGTCCAGTCGGGCATGGCGTACACACGCTGGTCGCGCAAGCCCCGCACCCCGTCCGCCCAGGCCAACAGCATACGTTTGCCGATATCCTCAAAGCCAGGGTGTTGCGCCATGGCATGGCGCACAAGTAGACCGACCTCGGCCACCGCGTCGCTGATGGCTTGCACCATCTGCTGCTGCTCCTTGGGTTGAATCCCGAACGTGGCAGCCATGAACTTTTGCAGGTTTTTGCCGGGAAGCCAAGTTTTCTTGCCCATGAACTCGATCGCCGGCGGGTTGTGCTGAAAGCCCGCATACACACCTGTGGTGAGCATGTCGTAAGCGGGCGACAGGTGCACATCGGCCCGGCTGGTGTAGCGCAGAGCCAGGTTCTTGGCGTGGCAATCTGCGTTGCGCAGCGCGTAGGTCAGCAGCAGCGTGGTGGCAAGCCGGCGGTAGGTCTCCAGCCGCTGCGTACCCGGCACGTGGTCTCGCACGGCTCTGGCGATGCGTTCCCAGGTGGTGTCGTACTTGGCAGCGGGGCGCAGGCCCAACAAACTGCAAAAATCTTCCATTCCCCAGCAGGCCTGGCCCTGTTCATCGACGTCAAAGCGGTCCACCACCAGGGCTTGGCCGTCGTCAGACACCTCGGTTTTGGCGGTGGGCATCACCCTCCCGGCCACCTGCATGCACAGGTGCTCATTCAGGGCCACAAAAGGCAGCTGCGCGCTGGCGCCCTTGATGATGTGGCGGCGCGTCACCAGACTGGCTTTTTGATGCGGCGCCAGTGGCGAGCCATCCCGGGCCTGTGCATCCAAAAACTTGGGCACCACCCCAGAGACACCGCTGGTGGCGTGTTCACGCACCAAGGCGGCAAATGCTGCTTCCGAGTTGTCACCCTTCAACAGCGCGGCCACTTCAAACGGCTTGGCAGGCTGCGTCAGGTCGGCCCCCTTGGCCGCCACTTGCAGGCGACCCACCATATTGCGTCCAATCACAGACAGCAATGCCATTGGGCTCGCACCAATCTGCGGACCAAACTGCTCTTGCAGCACTTGCAGCAAATACCCTTCGGGCAGGTTCATCTGCAACACCGGTGGCAACTGGTCGTCCCACACATAGCTCTCGGTACGAACCGGCATGGTCAGCGACACAAAATCTTCTGCCGCCACATCGGCGCGGTAGCTGAGCACGCTCTTGAAGTCGCCCGCCTGTTCCAGCGCGGCCACCTCGCGGCCCAGCACGTACACAGCCAGTTGCATCAGCGGCTTTCCGGGCCGCTTGGGCCCCAGGTGGATGCCGCCCGTTCGCGCCGTAGCGCATCCAAATGGCCCCCCTGTCCCTGAGCCATCACATCCAGCTCCGCGCCCAGCACAGCCAGCACCGCCAGCAACTTGCGCGATCCAAACTCGGCCGCCCTTCCCCGCTCAAAGCGCGACAGGGATTCGGCCGTCACGCCAGCCTTGGCCGCAACATCGCCCTGCTTCAAGCCCAGCAGCTTGCGCCGCGCGGCGACGGCTTCACCGAGTTCTTGAAGAGTTTGCATTTGATTTATATATCAACAAGATGTATTAACGGGCTAATTATTGATGCAAATATCAATAATTGCAAGTGATGAAAATCTATCCGCCGTCGTGGTCTGGCACCGTGCTGCCTGATGTTCTGGCGCGTTGGGGCCATCGCTACAGCGGCGAGCTACAGCGCAGCCAGCTTTTGCGTACCCAAGGCCGAGATTGCCAGCGGCATGAAAGCGCTGGAAGCCATGCTGAGCCAAGAGGCCTAGGCGTTAAATAGCGTCAAACAACTGTTGTTTGCATAGCTCTTAATTGTTAAGATGCAATAAATGCCGTTTTTTATCGCTCCGTTCCCACTTTCACCCGCAAAGGCCCATCATGCACACCCTGAACCTTGAGCAACTCAAAGCCACCACACTGGCCGGCGGTGTGACCGGCATCACCCTGCGTGGTGACGGCGCGGCCTTTGTGGTCAGCGTGCAAACCCTGCGCGACGAGGCCATTTTGGTCACCTCGCGCAAACAGCCGCGTCGCTTTGCCGATCCGCGCAAGGCCTTGCAAGTGCTTCGCAGCACTGGCTGGAACCAATGCCATGTGGACGCCAACCAGTGGCGGCCGGAAGACAGCGCTCTGGAGAAAACAACACGCCCCGACCGCAGTGCCGCCCTCAAAGCTGCGCACGAGGCAGCTGTCTACGACCGCTGGTTTCGCGCCAAGGCAAGTGCAGCGCTACAGGGCCTAGCGGACGGGACGAATCGGATTCTCAGCGATGAGGAAGTGAACGCTCGACGCGCGGCATTGCGCGCCCAAGTATTGGCCCTGGAGACCAAAGCAGGCGCATAAATGGGAAAGCTGCCTGTCGTCAAAACCGAGCAGTTTCATCTAGACCTTGAACAACTGGCCGATCACAACTTTCCCCGGCGACTCGGACGCGTAGCTGGCACGATGGAGCTGGTTGCTCACCCGAACTACATCGTGCTGCTTCAACAAACTGAAACCACCGTAACCGCCTTGGCCGTGATGCAAGCGGCCCGCCAATACCCATGAAATTACAGGCGAAATCGGCCAAAACCCATTGTGGCGCCTATGATTATCGTTATAAATACAGGAGCATTTGAGGGGACGTTCGGGCAAGCAAGGTTGCAGCAGCCTGACTCTCAGACTTTTGCGCAACAGGATGTATTGGAGCTCCCGCTTGGAGCAAGTTGGCGCGCTACGACCAGGGCGGCACCATTGTTTGGATCAAGTCTGGCGAAATGCGAGGATCAGTTAGATATGTCGGCTGGCGATCCTGCATCAAGTGCAGCACACAGTTCTT
>CALPLW020000175.1 GCA_943324505.2 Comamonas sp. lk | reverse complement strand
CCGGCTGTGCCCTCAGGCCATTTTGTTGCCGGTGGACTTTGCCGAGTACCGAAAGTACTCCCGCGCTTTCAAGGCCATCGTGACCGAGATCGCGCCGGTGATGGAAGACCGGGGTGTGGACGAGGTCTATATCGACTTTACCCACGTGCCTGGCGGCCAACGCGAAGGCGGGCGCGTGCTCGCGCGCCTGATCCAGAAAGCCATCTTCGACCAAACCGGTCTGACCTGTTCGGTCGGCGTGGCGCCCAACAAGCTGCTGGCCAAAATGGCCAGTGAGTTCAACAAGCCCAAGGGGATTTCCATCGTGCACGAGGCCGACCTGGCCGACATGATCTGGCCACTGGCCTGCCGCAAGATCAACGGCATCGGCCCAAAAGCGGACGAAAAGCTCAAAGGGCTGGGCATCGAGACCATCGGCCAACTCGCCGAAAAGGACATGGGCTGGCTGACCAGCCACTTCGGTCCACGCACCAGCACCTGGCTGCATGACGCAGCCCACGGCCGCGACGAACGGCCAGTGGTGACCGAAAGCGACCCGGTGTCCATGAGCCGCGAAACCACCTTCGAGCGCGACCTGCACGCCGTGCACGACCGCGCCGAGCTGGGGGCCATCTTTACCCGGCTGTGCGCTCAGGTGGCCGACGACCTGCAGCGCAAGGGCTACGTGGGCCGCACCATTGGCATCAAGCTGCGCTTTGCCGACTTCAAGAGCCTGACCCGCGACCTGACCCTGCCCACGCCCACCGCCGACGCCCAGGCCATCCGCCGTGCTGCAGGCCAGTGCCTCAAACGCGCGCCGCTGGCACGCCGATTCCGGCTGCTGGGCGTGCGCGTGGGTGCCTTGCAGCGGCTGGAGAAGGCCGCAAATTTAGAGCCAAATCAGCCCCTAGGCCCCGTCAATACTGGAGTTATTGCTACAAATACAGAAGCAGATGACCCTTGGACGGGGCAATTGTTTTGACCAGTCTCAGTAGCCGTGCAAGGCGAAATCAAGTGCATCCCAAATGACCGATGCGTGCTGACTGAGGTTGGCGACTGGACCGCGCAGCTCACCGGGCTGGAACGAGGCGATGGCCAGTGTTTCGAGAACCAGGGACTCATCACCAACGGCGAGACTTGGATTCAACAAGGTGACCGCTTCGCTGCCCTGCGCGAGGCGCGCCAGGGGGATCACAATCAGGGCCACAGGCCGCTTGAGCAAATTGCTCTGGATTTCGATCACGAAGGGGTGGCTTTGCCGCAGGTCTTCCAGCGGATTAAGGTACACGTCGAACTGCGCCATCAAACGCCCTGGCGCTTGCGCCACGCCTGTACCCGCTGTGCCATTGATCCGATAGTGGCCAGGCGCTGGTCCATGGCCTGAATGGCATCCCGGTTGTCGGCCTCCCATTGCGCATGGGCAGCCACTGGATCACGCTCAGGACGCGGGCCGGACGGGCGCAGCCGACGGCCAGCCGTCGCCACGTTAACACCATACAGTGCAAGTTCTTCTTGTACCAGCGGAACCACTCGGACAGGGCTAAGGGTGACGCAGCCGTCTTCAGCCACCTGCATCTCAAACAAGCGGCCTGCGTATTTCTTGCCAAGCGAGATTTGACCGCTGGCCCCGACTTCCTTGAGCATAGGATCTCCAAAAGTATTTCATGCAATCATGCAGCATGAATCCTGTCCGGTCAATGCCGGCGTAACACGCAACGCATTTGAACTACAGTCTCACCCATGAATCACACCTTGCATTGCTTCACACTCGCTACCGAGCACCACGTGGCTCACCTGGTGCTGAACCGGCCAGCCGAGCTCAACACCATGCACCCGCTGTTCTGGCGCGAGCTCGATGCCGTGCTGTCTCAGTTGCACCAAGAGGGCACGGCGCGGGCGCTGGTGATCAGCAGCACCGGCCGGCACTTCAGCGCTGGCATGGCGCTGGAGACTTTTGCCGGTGCGATCAGCATGGACGACCAAAGCCCAGAGGGACGCGCTGCCATCTTTGATGCGCTGACCGACATGCAGGCCACCTTCAGCAAGTTAGAAAACCTGCGCATGCCGGTGATCGTGGCCATCCAGGGCGGCTGCATTGGTGGCGCGGTGGACATGGTGACGGCCTGCTGCATACGCTACGCCACGGCCGACGCATTTTTTTGCATTCAGGAGATCAACATCGGCATGGTGGCTGATGTAGGCACTTTGCAACGCCTGCCCAAGCTGATGCCGATGGCTGTGGTCAAGGAACTGGCCTACACCGGGCGGCGACTGGGGGCGGCGCGGGCGCAGGGCTACGGTCTGGTGAACGAGGTGTTTGACACGCCCGAGGCCACGCTGGCCGCTGCGCTGCAGTGCGCACACGAAATTGCGGCCAAGCCGCCGGTCGCGATTTGGGGCACCAAGCAGGCCGTGCATTACGCCCGAGATCACTCTGTCGAAGACTCGCTGCGGCAAATGGGCTGGCTGCAGGGGGCGATCTGGAGTAACGCCCATGTGCGAGGCGCCGTGGCGTCCATGAAGACCAAAAAACCGGCGGACTTCCCCGCCCTGGCACCCTTGCAGGGCTTTCGCGACCTGGCTTAAAGCGCCGTTGGCCGAGATCAGGGGGTCAAATTGGCCCTACTTTGATCCGCATGAGAGCCTGCCCCTTACTTAAGATGGCCCCTTTGGCTGCTATCGGAATTTTAAGAAGGACGTCCCATGCGCATGAATCTTCCTGTGACGCAACAGGACTTTGACTACCCTTCAGACCAGATGCTGGTGTCCACCACAGACACCAAGGGCAACATTGCGCACTGCAATCACGCATTCGTGGCCGTCAGCGGTTTCACTTACGAGGAGTTGATCGGGCAAAGCCATAACCTGGTGCGCCACCCTGACATGCCGCCCGAGGCGTATAAGGACATGTGGCAGACCATAGGCCGAGGCCGGCCCTGGACGGGCATGATCAAAAACCGACGTAAAAATGGTGACCACTACTGGGTTCAGGCCAATGTCACCCCGATTTTGGATAAGGGCAAACCCAAAGGCTATATGTCCGTGCGCATCAAGCCGAACCGGGAGCAGGTCCAGGGGGCAGAGACTTTGTATGCGCAGATGCGCGCCGCCCGGGAATCGGGTCAAAAACGCCCCGCTTTTGTGCTTCGTTCCGGCGAAGTGCGCTACACCGGCTTGCGCGGTCTGTCTGGCTGGCTGCGTCGCATCACGATCACCGCCCGCCTGGGCATGGGCCTGGTGGGTATGGTCTTGCTGGGCATGGTGCCGCAGTTGCTTGAGGTCTTGGGCTTTCACCTGCACGGCACGCAGCAGCTTGGCCTGCAACTCGCCAGTCTGGTGCTTGGGGCTGTGCTGCTCCTGGCTTGGTTCAACCAAAGCTTTGGCCAGGCCATCAAAGCTGCCGAGCACTTTGCAGACGATCTGGCAGGCTGCAACCTCACCACCTCAGTGGCGACCGGCTTTGCGCCGCCGATGGACTCCCTGATACGCAGTTTGCGTCAGATTCAAATCAACCTTCGGGCCGTGGTCGGCGACGTGCGGGGCGAAATTGAAACATTCACACAGTCTGCCGCAGAAATTGCTGCTGGGGGACTGGACCTGTCGGCACGAACTGAAGCACAGGCCAGCAGCCTCCAGGAAACCGCCGCCTCCATGGAAGAACTGTCCAGCACGGTCAAACAGACGGCGACAACCGCGGCCCAAGTGGCCACACAAAGCGACGTCAGCACCAATGTGGTGACCCGAGGCGGCGACGCCGTGCACAAGGTGGGCAAGGCCATGCACGCCATAGACCAGTCGTCGTCCAAGGTTCGCGACATCATCGGCGTGATCGAGGGCATTGCCTTCCAGACCAATATTTTGGCGCTCAATGCGGCAGTGGAGGCCGCGCGTGCGGGCGAACAGGGGCGCGGCTTTGCCGTGGTGGCCGCCGAGGTACGGGCACTGGCCCAGCGCAGCGGTGTGGCTGCCAAGGAGATCAGGGACTTGATCGCCCAATCGGCCGAACAAATCACTGAGGGAACACAGCAGATGAAACACGCAGGTGAGACCATCGACGAAGTGGTGCGCTCAGTGCGGGATGTCGGCACCCTGATCCGGCAGATCACCAACGCCACGCACGAGCAGGCGATCGGCATTGCCCAGGTCAATGAAGCCGTGACCCAGCTTGACACTGTCACCCAGCAAAATGCCGCACTGGTGGAGCAGTCGGCCGCCTCGGCCGAAGATCTGAGCGGCAGCGCCGTCACGCTGGCGCGAGCAGTCCAGGTGTTTCACCTGCCCTAAACCGCGGGCAACTCGCCAGAAGCGCCTGAATTACTGCCGCGCGGTTCGGACGTTGGGCGGCAGCGCCCGCGCGTAACTGGTGCGAAACGGGTTGATGTCCAGACCACCGCGGCGGGTGTAGCGGGCATAGACCGCCAGCTTTGTCGGTTGGCAGCGCTGCCAGATGTCCATGAAAATGCGTTCCACGCACTGCTCGTGAAACTCATGGTGGTTGCGAAAACTCACCAGGTACTGAAGCAAGCCTTCCTGATCGATGGGAGCGCCGCTGTAGCTGATCTGCACGCTACCCCAGTCGGGCTGCCCGGTCACCAGGCAATTGCTTTTGAGCAGGCGGCTGGTCAGCACTTCGGTTACCGGCGGCTCGTCGGCCAACGTCCGCAGCAAATCGGGTGCAGGGGTGTACTGGCGGCACTCCACGTCAAGCCGGTCCAGACTCAGACCGTCAAGCTCCTGCACCGGCTCGCGGTCAAACAGCTCTGGAACGAGCAGCCGCACCCCCACGGACGACTGCACCACAGCGCCGCGCCAGGCCGCCTCAGACAGATCGGCACGCAGGCGCGTCAGCACAGCAGCGGCATCGGCAAACACGGTGTTGTTGTAGCTGTTGAGGTAGAGCTTGAGCGACTTGCTCTCGATGATGTGGCTGGACTCACAGGGCACGGTGATGTGCGCCAGCGCCAGCTGTGGCTTGCCGCGCGGCCCCAACCAGCTCAGCTCAAAGGCGGTCCACATGTCCGCGCCAAGAAAAGGCAGGGTATCGGTCAGGCCCAGCTCAAGACGCTTGGCAGAGCGCGGGATCGGGTAGAGCAACTCTGGGGCGTACTGATCTGCATAGGCTGAGGCCTTGCCTAATTGGGAATCCTGGGCGGTGTTCATGGGGTCTTGAAGTGGGGCAGCAGCGCGGCCAACAAGCGGTCCACGACCGGCCCGGGCAAATCGTGGCCCATGCCGGCCACGCCGACCAGGCGGGCGCCGGGAATTCGCCGCGCCGTGTCTTCGCCGCAGGCGTAAGGCAGCAGCGGGTCGTCATGGCCGTGAAACACCAGGGTCGGCGCGCTGATCTGCCCCAACTGGGCTGCACGCGAGCTGTCGGCCATCACGGCCAGCATCTGTCGCAAGGTACCGACCGGGTAGAAGCCTCGGTCGGCGGATTGCGCGATGCGCTGGCGCAGTTCGGCCTCAGGGGTCGCAAAACCCGGGCTGCCAATGACCCGGAACAGCCGCACATAGTGGTCCACCACCGCCTGCCGGTCAAGCCCTGAGGGGCGACGCATCAAAGCCGCTATCACCTCAGGGCGGGCCTGCGGCAAGCCGGGGGCGCTGCTGCTGCTCATAACGCTGGTCAGGCTCAGCACCCGGTTTGGTGCCGCCAACGCCAGCCGTTGCGCAATCATGCCGCCCATGCTCATACCCACCACGTGCGCTTGTTTCACCCCCAGCGCGTCCAGCACGCCCAGGGCGTCGGCGGCCATGTCGGCCAGGGTGTAGGGCGGGCGTGGCGCAAAACCCAGCTTGTGTTGCAGGCCGGCCCAGATCAGGTTGGGCTTGCCCAGGCTCTCCATGCGCTGGCTTAAGCCCACGTCGCGGTTGTCATGCCGGATCACTCGGTAGCCGGCATTCACCAGGGCCTGCACCATGTCGGGCGGCCAGGCCACCAGCTGCATGCCCAGGCCCATGATCAGCAGCACCGCTGGGCGCCGTTCACCGGCGGCACCGGGGCCACTGTCCTCGACCTCGATCTGCAAACCGTTTGCTACTATTTTCATAGCTATAACCTTATACAGGACGGGGGCTTGAGGCCAATTTGATCCTTAAGCTGACAAGCCGTCCCGGCCACGCCGAAACACCAACCGCTGAGGCTCTGAAGCACCCGCGTCAAAGGCATAGCCCTCGGCAGCGAAACCCTGCAAGCCGACCGGTGTCATCAGCCGCTGGCTGACGGCATAGCGCACCATCAGGCCACGCGCCCGCTTGGCCATGAAGCTGATGATCTTGTACTGCCCGCCTCTGTACTCCTCAAACACGCACTCCACCACCGGGGCCTTGAGCGCTTTCAGGTTCACCGCCTTGAAATACTCTTGCGAGGCCAGGTTCACCACCACCGGCGTCGCTTCAGCCTTGAGGCGACGGTTCAGGTAAGCCGCCACCTCGGCCTGCCAGAACTGGTACAGGTCTTTGCCACGGGCATTGGCCAGCCGGGTGCCCATCTCCAGCCGGTAGGGCTGCATCAAGTCCAGCGGCCGCAGCACGCCGTAGAGGCCGCTCAGGATGCACAGGTGGTCCTGCAGCCAGGCCAGGTCCTCGTCGCCCAGGCTGCGGGCGTCCAGCCCCTCGTACACGTCGCCATTGAAGGCCAGCACTGCTTGCCGGGCATTTTTGTCGGTGGGCTTGCGGCGCCAGGCCTGGTAGCGCGCCACATTGAGCCCGGCCAAGCTGTCGCTCAGGCTCATCAGCTCGGCGATTTGCTGCGGCGACTGCTGGCGCAGCTGGGCTATCAGCTCGGCCGATTGCGGCACAAACAGCGGCGGCGTGTGCGGCAGCTCGCGCAGCGGCGTCTCGTAATCGAGCGACTTGGCGGGGGACAGTAGAAACAGCATGGACGTTTCCAAAAAAGAGAAGGCTTCTTGCGAAGCCTTCATTATCGAGCCGGGGGCAGCTTGCTTAGCGCAAATCACCCGCCAAAGAGGCCAGCGTCTCTGGCGCGATAACGATATGCGCCGGGTAATTGGTGTGGTCGCAGCCCAGTTTGACCGCCGCGCCCGCCTTCACTGCCGCGCACATGGCCGGCGTCAGCTCAAAGCGCACAAAGTGCACCGCCGAGGTCTTTTCGTCGTTTTCCCGGTCCAGGTCTTCGTCGGCGATAGCGTAGACGCGCGGCTGGCCCTCCACCTCGACAAACATGTGGTCTTCCACCCCAATCAGTCGCGCCAGCTCGCGCTTGCGCTCATTCACGTCGGGGTACTCGATCATCATGGTGGCTTTCCAGTTGCTGCCTTCCGGCACCAGCGGAGCGTAGGCCTCAATCTCCTGCAGGATGCCCTCTTCTTCAAACACCTTTTCGATGCGCAGCATCTCCTGAATCTGGTAGCGGATGGTGGTTTCGCTCTCAAACTGCAGGTTGATGTGCTCACCCAGGGTCACGCTGCGCAGTTTGCGGTGGGCGATGATGGCGGGCTTGTTGGCCTTGCGGTACTTGGTGTAAGCCTCCAGCGACATCAGGCTGTCGGGGGTGATGTGTCCGGTCAGTTGCATAGTGTCCTCATTTCAATCCGTAAGCCTGGCGCACCAGCGACAGGGGGTGTTGCAGTTCAGGCGCGCCCAGGCCGTTGACTTCAAAGCCCTGGGCAATGTGGTGACCACCCAAGGGGCAGTCGGAGCTGATGAAATCGGGCTTGCTGCCGTCCTTCATGGTGGCCATGGCCTTGAATACCGGCTTGCCGATCTTCATGGCTTGCTGGTGAAAGGCCTTTTTCACGCCAAAGGTACCGGCGTGGCCGGAGCAGCGTTCTACCGTGTTAATGGTCGTGCCCGGGATCATCTTGAGCATTTCTTCAGTCTTTTTACCGATGTTCTGCACCCGGCCGTGGCAGGGAATCTGGTAGCTGACATTGCCCAGCGGCGTGTTGAACTCGGTCTTGAGCAGGCCGTCGCGCTTGCGCTGCATCAGGT
>CALPLW020000174.1 GCA_943324505.2 Comamonas sp. lk | reverse complement strand
ATTCACCATGAGCACCCTGATCCTGACCCTGCCCAATGCAACCGCTGATGCGGCAGACGGTTACCACTATGTTTTGACGCCGGACGGGCTGAGCGTGGGCGACAGCGGCCTCGCAGCGCTGGCCCTGCTGCCTGCGGCCAGTGAGTTGGTGGCGCTGGTGCCAGTGCATAAGTTGTCCTGGCATCAGGTTAAATTGCCAAAGGGTAGCCTGGGCCGAGGCATCTTCCGTGACGGCGGGCCAGCGCGACTGCGCGCGGTGCTGGATGGGGTGCTGGAAGACCGGGTGCTCGACGACACCGCCGAACTGCATTTCGCACTGGAGCCAGCAACCAGTGATGATGCGCCGGTCTGGGTGGCGGTCTGTGACCGGGGCTGGCTGAAAACCGCCGTTGAGACATTGGAGCGGTCTGGCCGCCCGGTCAGCCGCATCGTGCCTGAGTTTGCCCCTGATGCCAGCCGCGACCTGCTGTATGTCCTGGGCACGCCGGGCGAGGCTCGTTGTGTGGCCGTTAAATCAACTGGCGTGGAGGTGTGGCCGCTGTCGGCCGTCGGGCTGGCGCTGCTCGATTGGCCCGAGTACCAGCCCGTGGTGGCCGAGCCCGCCGTGGTGGCCCAGGCTGAGGCGTTGCTGCAGCACGCCGTCACCGTGCAATCGGTCGCGCTTCGCCGCGTGCAGTCCGCGCAATCGGCCTGGGATCTGGCGCAGTTCGAGCTGCTCAATTCAAGTGGCGCCAGAAGCTGGAAGCGCGTGGCAGACGCTGCATTGCGGCTTGCCTGGTCGCCGCGCTGGCGCGCTGTGCGCCTGGCACTCTTGGCACTGGTTGTGATCAACCTGGCGGGTCTGAATGCCTGGGCCTGGCGCGAGCAGACTGCCCTGCAGACGCAGCGCCAGAATATTCGTGACATCCTCACCGGCACCTTCCCTCAGGTCCAGGTGGTGGTCGATGCGCCCTTGCAAATGGGCCGTGAGCTGGCGGCACTGCAACGCGCCAGCGGCCAGGCCTCCGGGCGTGACCTGGAGGCCATGCTGAGTGCCTTTGGTGCCCAGGCCCCGGCCAATGCTGTGCCCGATGCCCTAGATTTTGCTGCCGGTGAGCTGCGGCTAAAAGGCCTCAAGCTGACGACCGACGAGGTGTCAGCCCTGTCCTTGCGTCTTAAGCCGCAGGGTTATGTTGCTGCTGCCGAGAGTGGCACGGTACTGATGCGGTCAGGCGGTGAGCGATGAGCTGGCTGGCACCCCTACGCGCTCGTTGGCAGCAGGCAAGCCGGCGCGAGCAGCTGGCCCTGCTGGGCGGTGCGACGCTGTTGACGCTGGCGATGCTGTGGCTGCTGGCCCTGGCGCCGGCGCTCACCATCTTGCGCGGCGCCGAGCCGCAGCGCCGCGCCCTGGAAGCGCAATTGCAGCAGATGCAGAGCCTGCAGGCTCAGGCCAAAGCCCTGCAAGCCCAACCCCGATTAGCGCCGGATGAAGCACGGCGTCTGCTGGAGGCATCGGTCAAACCCTTGGCGCCCAGTCTGCAATTGGCCTTGGCAGGCGACCGTGTCACCGTCACGCTCAAGGGCATGCCGGCCGATGCCCTGGCGCAATGGCTGGCGCAGGTTCGGTTGAACGTGCGCGTGCTGCCCGCCGAGGCGCGGCTACGCCGAAGCGCTGCGGGTAGCTGGGACGGCACCTTGGTGCTGAATCTGGCTGCGCCCTGAGCCGGCGCGCCACTTGTTCGCGCAAGCATTGCCCAACGCGCTTATGCCGAGCCGCTTTGCTTCGCCATCGACGACTGCCCCCTGGGGATGGGCGCTGTGGGGCGGGCTGGCTGGCCTGCTCGCGGCATTGCTGCTGGGCGCGCCAGCGCGCTGGCTGACAGCCGCGGTGCAGCAGGCAGCGCAGGGTCGTTTGCAGTTTCAAGAAGTGCGTGGCAGCGTCTGGCAGGGCTCGGCGCAGCTGGCTCTCGCCGGTGGTGGCGGCAGCCAGGATTCCGCCCGTTTGCCGGGTCGACTGGCTTGGCGCTTGAGCCTGACCGGCTGGGCCCTACAGGCGGAGCTGCTGGCCGATTGTTGTACCCAGCAGCCCTGGCGAGTCACTGTGTCACCCGGCTGGGGTAGTGTGCGCGTGATGGTCGCTGACGGCAGCGGCCAATGGCCGGCGGAGGTCCTAAGTGGTCTTGGCACACCCTGGAACACGGTGCAGCCTCAGGGTCAGCTGGTCTTGTCAACCCAGGGCCTGGGCTTGGTGTGGGCGGCGGGTCGCCTGAGCCTGAGCGGTCGTGCCCAGGTCGACGCCCTGCACATGTCGTCGCGGCTGTCCACGCTCAAGCCGATGGGTAGTTATCGGCTGTCGGTGCAGGGCGGGTCGGGCGTCGCTTTTTCCCTTGAAACGTTGGAAGGCAGCCTACAATTAACTGGGTCCGGCCAGTGGGTGGGTGACAGGTTGCGCTTCGAGGGCGTGGCCAGCGCCCCTCCCGAGCGGCTCGACGCGCTGGCAAACCTTCTGAACATCCTTGGCCAACGCGATGGCGCACGCTCCATCATCAAATTGGGTTGAATCCGCATGACATCATCCACTTTTCGGTCAACCGTCGCTGCTATTCTTTCAATAGCTATAGGTGCTTTGCTGGCGGGGACTTCGGGCCTTTTTGCCCCAGAAGTTCAGGCTCAGTCAGTCGCCAAGCCGCCGATCTCCCGCGTCGCGCCGATCACGCTGAGTTTTGTGAATGCCGAGATCGAGGCCGTGGCGCGAACCATGGCCACCATCATGGGCGTCAACCTGGTGGTGGATCCGCGGGTCAAGGGCACCATGACCCTGTTCACCGAGAAGCCGGTCAGTCGGGCGGTGGCCATCAACCAGTTCACGGCGGCTTTGCGTCTGCAGGGTTTCACCATGGTCGAGTCGGGCAACCTGTACCGCGTGGTGCCAGAGGCTGATGCCAAGCTGCAAAGTGGGACGGTTGCGGTTGGTGAGGCCGCGCCGGCCGCTGCAGTGGGCAACCAGGTCATCACCCAGATTTTTCGTCTCAACTATGAGTCAGCCAACAACCTGGTACCCGTGTTGCGGCCCTTGATTAGCCCCAACAACACCATCAATGTCAACCCCGGCAACAATTCGCTGGTGATCACCGACTACGCAGATAACCTTCGCCGAATTGCCGTCATCATCGCCACCATGGACGTCGCCAATGCGACCGATGTCGAGGTTTTGCCTCTCAAGCACGCCATTGCATCGGACCTGGCGCCACTGGTGCTCAGGCTGATTGAATCCACGGGAGCACCGGCGGCGGCTGGACAGTCCGACACCTCGTTCAGGACCATTCTGGTGGCTGAGCCGCGCAGCAATTCGCTGATCCTGCGCGCAGCCAATGCTGCCCGCTTGGCCTTGGTCAAGTCGCTGGTTACTAAATTGGATCAGCCCGATGCCGGTTCGACCGGCGACCCGGGCGGCAATATCCGTGTGGTCTATCTGAAAAATGCCGATGCAACCAAGCTTGCTGCGACCCTGCGTGCGGCCATCAGCGGTGAGGCGCGCGCCGCCACAGCAACGGTGGCCCCAGGCGGCGGCGCCCCGGCCAGCAGCAGCGCGGTTGTAACCTCTGGCGGCCAGGTGCAGGCTGACCCTGCCACCAACTCTCTCATCATCACCGCGCCTGAGCCCCAATACCGCCAATTGCGTGCTGTGATCGACCGACTGGATGCCCGGCGTGCCCAGGTCTTTGTGGAAAGCCTGATCGCCGAGGTCAGCGCCGACCGGGCGGCTGAGTTTGGCATTCAGTGGCAAGGCGCCTTGGGCAGCGCGGGCAGCCCCAACATCGGTTTGCTGGGCACCAACTTTGGCGCGGGTATAAGCAACATCATCAAGTTGTCTACTGCCGCAGCCAGCGGCGCGCCTGCGGTGGCGCGCGGTGTCAATTTAGGCCTGGCAAATCAGACCAATGGCGTCTATGTGCTGGGCTTTCTGGGCCGCTTTCTGGAAGAGTCGGGCAGTGGCAATGTGCTCTCCACGCCAAATCTGCTGACCCTGGACAACGAAGAGGCCAAGATCGTCATTGGTCAAAACGTGCCCTTTGTCACTGGCCAGTTCACCAACACGGGCAGCGGCAACACGGTGAACCCGTTCCAGACCATTGAGCGCAAGGACGTCGGCCTGACGCTCAAGGTCAAGCCGCAAATCAGCGAGAACGGCACAGTCAAGCTGACGATCTACCAGGAGGTGTCGAGCGTGCTGGCCTCTACGGCCAACGCCACCAATGGCCCGACCACCAACAAGCGCACAATTGAATCCAACGTTCTGGTGGAAGACGGTGCTGTGGTGGTGCTTGGGGGGCTTTTGCAGGACGAGTACTCGGGCAACCAGGAGAAGGTGCCTGGCCTGGGCGACTTGTCTTTTCTCGGCAACCTGTTCAAGAGTGAAACCCGCACCCGCAAAAAGACCAATCTGATGGTGTTTCTGCGCCCGGTGGTGGTGCGTGATGCGGCGGCCACTGAGCGCTTGTCGCTGGATCGTTACGATGCGATGCGTTCTGGCCTGAAAGAGGCACAACCGGTGCCCAGCGAGGTGCTGCCCATCAATGACGCGGTGCAGTTGCCGGCCTTGCCGGCGCGTGCGACTCCGGTCCCAGCCAAGCCCTGAGCCGGGTCTGGCCCACGCCTATCATGCGTTACCCCCTGCCATACGCCTTTGCACGCACCCAGCAGGTCCTGCTGGAGGAGCGGTCGGGTGAGTTCACACTGTGTGTGCATCCGGCCTCGCTGCCCGGTGGTGTGAGTGAAGTCATGCGAAAGTACCCGGTGCATCAGGTGGAGTCGCAGGCGGCCGAGGTCCTGGTGCAGCGCATCAGCGCCGCCTATGCCCAAGGTGAGTCCAGCGCGGCGGCGGTGGTGAGCGAGGTCGAAAGCGAGGCCGACCTGTCGCGCATGATGCAAGACCTGCCCGCCATTGAGGACCTGCTGGAAACCTCGGACGATGCGCCCATCATCCGCATGCTCAATGCCTTGCTGACCCAGGCGGCACGCGACGGCGCCAGCGACATCCACATCGAGCCCTATGAGCGCCACTCCAGCGTGCGCTTTCGGGTTGACGGCACGCTGCGCGAGGTGGTGCAGCCCAACCGCGCCCTGCATGCGGCCCTGATTTCCCGGCTGAAGATCATGGCCGAGCTTGATATTGCAGAGCGGCGCATGCCGCAGGACGGCCGGATCTCGCTGCGCATCGGCACCCGTGCCGTTGATGTGCGGGTCAGTACCCTGCCCAGCGCCCATGGCGAGCGCGCGGTGCTGCGTCTGCTGGACAAGTCCGAGGGGCGTTTGAGCCTGGAGGCGCTGGGCATGCAGGGTGATGTGCTGTCACGCTTCACGCGCCTGGTGGCGCAACCGCATGGCATTATTTTGGTGACCGGACCGACGGGCTCGGGCAAAACCACCACCCTGTACGCAGCGCTCAGCCGGCTCGATGCAGCTCACAGCAACATCATGACGGTGGAAGACCCGATCGAATACGAACTACCCGGGGTGGGGCAAACCCAGGTCAACGCCCGCATCGACCTGACCTTTGCCAAGGCCCTGCGCGCCATCCTGCGGCAGGACCCGGACGTGATCATGATCGGCGAGATTCGTGATTTTGAGACCGCCCAGATCGCGATTCAGGCCTCGCTCACCGGGCATTTGGTGCTGGCCACCCTGCACACCAATGACGCCACCAGCGCGGTCACCCGCCTGACGGACATGGGGGTCGAGCCATTTCTGCTGAGCTCCTCGCTGCTCGGGGTGCTGGCACAGCGGCTGGTGCGCAAGCTGTGCCGGTCATGCCATGGTGCCGGCTGCGCCAGCTGTGCCCAAACGGGCTATGCCGGGCGCAGCGGCGTCTTTGAGCTGCTGGTCACCGACGAGGCCATTCGCGCCCAGATCCACAGCCGCGCCTCTGAAGCCGACATCCGGACCGCCGCGTTGGGGAGTGGCATGTGCCTGATGCGCGACGATGGTGAGCGGCTGGTCACGGCTGGGCTGACCTCCCGTGAAGAGCTGCTGCGCGTGACGCGCGACTAACCCGGCTGGCCCCCGCCACAACAAACGCCATGCCGGTTTACTCATTTGAAGCGCTGAGCGCGGACGGTCAGTCCAGCAAAGGGGTGATCGAAGCCGACTCAGCCCGCTCGGCACGCGCCCAGTTACGCGCGCAGGCGCTGGTGCCGCTCAAAGTCGATCTGGCTGGTACCCCGGACGCTGGTTCGACGGCTCAAGGCACAGCCGGCGTGTCGGTTCGAGGCCGGCGGGTGTTCAGGCCACTTGGTTTGATGATCTGGACCCGCCAACTCGCTGGCCTGGTGTCGTCGGGCCTGCCTTTGGAGCGGGCGCTGACCTCACTGGCGGACGAGGCCGAACAAGACCCCCAGCGCTATCTGGTGGCCAATTTGCGGGCCGAGGTCAACGGCGGCGCCACCTTTGCCCGCGCCTTGGCGCAGCACCCGCGCGAGTTTTCTGCTATCTACGTCGCCGTCATCGACGCTGGCGAGCAAAGCGGTAATCTGGGCCTGGTGCTGGAGCGGCTGGCTGATGACCTCGAGGAGCAGCAGGCGCTCAAGGCCAAGCTGATTGGCGCGGCCCTGTACCCGGCGATCGTGACCTTGGTGGCCATCTTCATCGTGCTGTTCCTGGTGACCTATGTCGTACCGCAGGTGGCCCAGGTGTTTGCTGGCAGCAAGCGGGCCCTGCCACTGCTGACCGTGCTGATGATCGGCCTCAGCGATCTGGCCAGGCAGCAGGGTTGGATCCTGCTGCTTGCCCTATTTTTAGGTGCAATAGGTGCGCGGATGGCGCTGGCGAACGCCGTTGTTCGTGAAAAGTTCGACGCCTTCTGGTTGACCCTGCCGGTGCTGGGTCGTCTGTCGCTGGGCTACAACGCAGCGCGGTTTGCCAATACCCTGGCTATGCTGGCTGGTGCTGGCGTGCCGATTCTCAAAGCCCTGCAGGCTGCCGCTGAAACCCTGTCCAATCAGGCGATGCGGCGCGACGCGTTGGAGGCACTGGTGCTGGTGCGCGAAGGCGCCCCGCTGGCCTCGGCATTGGCGCAAAAAAAACGCTTTCCTGCCCTGCTGGCCATGTTTGCCCGCCTGGGCGAGCAAACTGGGCAATTGCCGCTGATGCTGCAGCGGGCAGCCAAGCAGCTCAGTGCCGAAGTGCAGCGCCGCGCCATGCAGTTGGCCACTTTGCTTGAGCCGCTGCTGATCGTGGCCATGGGCGCAGTGGTGATGCTGATTGTGCTGGCGGTGCTGCTGCCCATCATCCAGCTCAATCAGCTGGTCAAGTAGCACTGCTCTAAAACGATTCCCAGTCGCCGTCGTCTTTGCCGGTGGCAGTGACAGGCTCCTTGGCCTTGGCTGGGCGCTGCGACATTAATTTAGCCGGGGTGGCAGTGGTGCTTGCTGAGGGCGCGCGCGCCGCCGCACCGAGCGGGGTGCCGCGGGCCCGTCGTTCGTCGCCCTGGTAATTGACCGCTTTTGGCAAGGCTGAGCGGACCGCTGCCTCTAGCGGCCGGCTGCCGTAGTGCTCGTCTTGTCCAGTCAGTTTGAACACGGCCACCATCTGCACCAGGTCCTGAGCCTGCGACTTCAAACTGCTGGCCGCCGCCGCCATTTGCTCCACCAGCGCTGCGTTTTGCTGTGTCGCCTGGTCCATCAGCGTCACGGCTTGGCCCACCTGTGCCACGCCCAAGCTCTGCTCTTTGCTGGCAGCGCTGATTTCGCCCATGATGTCTGTCACACGCCGGATCGAGCCCACCACCTCCGTCATGGTGACCCCCGCTTGATCGACCAGCGCTGTGCCATGGGCCACACGTTCGACGCTGGCATTGATCAGGGCCTTGATTTCCTTGGCGGCCTCAGCGGATCGACCGGCCAGGGACCGCACTTCGCTCGCGACCACGGCAAAGCCGCGCCCTTGCTCGCCGGCGCGTGCTGCCTCAACCGCAGCATTGAGCGCCAGGATATTGGTCTGGAAGGCAATACCGTCAATGACTTGAATAAT
>CALPLW020000173.1 GCA_943324505.2 Comamonas sp. lk | reverse complement strand
GGACGCCCTGCTGGCCGAGCACAGCCGGGGCGCCGCCCAGCGCTTTGTGCCGCTGGTGTTCGACCAGCCGGGCGATGCTGAGGCCCCTTACTGTGCCCAGGTGTTCCATGGCGCCGACAACGTGGGCCTGACCACCTCTGGCGTCTGGAGCCACACGCTCAAGCAAAGCGTGGCCCTGGCGTATGTGCGCGCTGATCTGGCGCAACCGGGCACCCGGCTTGAGGTGAACGTGCTGGGGCAACGCCGCAGCGCCACAGTGCAGGCCGAGCCTTTGTACGACCCGACCAATGCACGCCTGCGGGCCTAGGCCCGGACCAGGGCCCCTCAAGTTGGCGTCGCCACCATCACTGCCGGGTTACGCGAGTGCCGGATCAGGTAGAGGCCGCAGCCGATGATGATCAGCGCGCCCAGCAGCGTGCTGGCGCCGGGCAGGGTGCGCCAGATCAGCCAATCCAGACCAAGGCCCCAGATCAGGGCGGTGTATTCCAGGGGCGCAACCACGGCGGCCTGACCATGCCGAAAGGCCTGGGTGATGGTCAGCTGGCCCAAGAAGCCGGCCACAGCCAGCGCACCGATCAGCAGCCAGTCGGCCCGGGCAATCGGAACCCAGTCCGGCGCAGCCAAAACGCCCGCGCCCACGCCGAGTTGCAGGGTAATCCAGAACACCAGACTGCTGCTGGTGTCGGTGCGGCTAAGGATGCGCCCGGCCACAGCAGAGACCGCGTAACAAACGGCTGAACCCAGGACCGCCAAGGCCCCGATGGACAGCATGGCATCAGCGCTGGGTTTCATCGCCACCATGACCCCCAACAGCCCGCCGAGCAGGCAGACCCAGTGGCGGGTATGGACCACTTCTTTCAGGAACGGGACCGCCAGCACGGTGATGATGAGCGGCGCGATGAAAGAGATGGCGTAGGCATCGGTCAAGCTCAGCCTTTTCACCCCAAAAGCGAACAGGTACAGCATGGCGACCCCGATCACACCGCGGAACAGGTGCAGCGGCCAGCGTACCTGCAGCAGTTGGGGCACCTCGCGCCGCCACAGCACATAGGCGCAGACCAGCGGCATGGCCGACAGGCCGCGCAGTGCCGCGACCTGCATTGGCGGGTAGCTGTCGGTCAAGGACTTCATGACCGCGTCCATCAAGGAAAAAGAGCCGACGGCAGCCAGCATGGCGGCGATGCCCAGGCTATTTTCAGAATATTTCATGTGGCGTATTAGATAACAGCGAGACCGAGCAGCGGTTCGCGCCAGAATCTGTGTCGATGGACAGGGCGCATATTGCCCCAACCCGGTGCAGTTCTGATTACACTGTACACAACCCAGCACACCAGGAGGCAGTATGTCCAGCACCATGACCATTCGTCTGGAAGACAGCGTCAAAAACCGGCTCGACCAGCTCGCCAGTGTCACCCAGCGCAGTAAATCCTTTCTGGCCGCCGAGGCGATTGCGGCCTATGTGGATACCAACGAGTGGCAGCTCAGCGAAATTCAGGCCGCGCTCACCGAAGCCGAGGCCCAGGACTACGCCACCGATCAAGACATGGCCGACCTAGCGCTGAAGTGGAACGCCGGTGCCCATTAAAGTGAAATGGCTGCGCGTGGCGCGCCAAAACCTGGATGACGAGGCCACCTATATCGCGCAAGACGATGCTGCCGCCGCCAGCCGGATTTTGGAACGGGTACTGGAGGCAGTGGCCCATCTTGCGCAACAACCCGGTTTAGGCCGACCGGGCCGCGTACCTGGCACCCGTGAGCTGGTTGTGTTGAAAACTCGCTACCTCGTGCCCTACATCGTCAACGGCGATCTGGTCACCATTCTGCGTGTGTTTCACACCTCAAGGCGTTTACCTAAGCGCTGGTAGGCCAGATATGCCGATGGCAATCTTGCATGAACGCGGCCCTGCGCGCCCCGACTGTTGGCTGCGCCCAATCAGCATTTGCTATATAAAAAATAGCTACGTACCCAAGTAGGACAGGGGCTAGAGCCCGATTTGATGAGAATTGAAACTGGATGGCGTTTGGTGGTGTGTTGCCTAAAAAAAGTATCGTTTATGGATCAACAACCGATAAAAGTATCATTATCGATACATGGATAAGTCCTTTCACCTCCAAAAACTAGGGAAAGCCTTCAAAGCCATGCGCAATAACCGGGGCCTGACCCAAGAAGCGCTGGCGGGTTTGGCGGGCGTGACGCGCCTGAAGGTGATCGCCATGGAGGCCGGGCGCAGTTCGGTGGCCATGGAGAGCTATGCCAGGCTGGCGGGCGCACTGGGTGCCGAACTGACCTTGTCGCCCCGTACCCGGCCCACGCTGGATGAGCTGAAAGATTTTCAATGAAGGCAGCCATGCACCTGCAGGTCAGCACGCCCCAAGGCAATGCGGGAGAGTTGACGCAGGAGCAAGGCGCAATATGCCCATGCCTCCTTGCACCCTATCTTTCAAATGAATTTGCCAGAGGGCTTTTTGCTGGAGGCGCTGCAAAACCGCCTGGCCAAAATCGTCAATCTGGAGCCCATGTTGCTGTTGGCCCTGTCCAGCGGACAAGCCCCCATTGGCCGCGTGGCAGTGCGATCCGATTTTGTGAACCCCTTAGCGAGTGCACAGGGCAAAGGCGAGCGTTTGAGTGAAATTTTGGCCTGGGACGGCACCGAGAGTTTGTTTGCCGAATTGGTGGACAAGTACATCTACCGTACCGGCATTTCGGGCGTACAGCCTAAGTTGCTGGTGCCGCAGGTGGCGTTATCCCATGCGATGGAGCCGGCGTCTTCCATGGCCACGGTGCGCACGCCGGACCTGATTGTGAAAAGCGGCCGCCAGGAATACCCAGGTTTGGCAGCCAACGAGTTTCTCTGCGTGAGTATCGCCAAGGCGTCAGGCTTGGCAGTGCCGGAGTTCCATTTGTCCAACAACCAAGAGCTGTTTGTCACGCAACGGTTTGACAGAACGCCGGATGGCACGCCCATTGGGTTTGAGGACATGGCGGTTTTGGCGGGATTGTCTTCACGCGAGAAATACAAAACCAGCTACACGCATGTGGCCAAGCTGGTTGAGGCGTTTGCGTCTGGCTCCCACGTCAGGCCGTCTCTGCAGGCGCTTTTCGATATGGTGGCGCTGTCGTGCATCGTGGGCAATGGCGATGCGCATCTGAAAAACTTTGGCCTGCTCTATACCGACCCCACCACCAGCGACTGTCGCCTGGCACCGGCGTTTGATCTGGTCAACACCACAGCCTACATTCCTGAGGACGTGCTGGCCTTGGATTTATGCGGCCAGAAGTAATTTTTTTCAGCCCGGCAAGGGTTGTTTGATTTTGCCAGGGTATGCCAAGTCGCAGACCCGCGTGACAGAGTTCAGCGGCTGATATTGACCACTGAGATGGTGATCCGGCATGAAGCTGAAGTGGCAGCGTCCATCCCTCATGTGGTAACAGCGATCCAGCACTGCACCGACATGCTCAAAGAAGTCTTCCTTGATTGAGCGCTTGTCAGCGACATTTGAAGCCCTGGCAAGTCCAGTGGCCGCACAACAAACGGCTGCGCCCAGGACCGCCAAGGCCACGACGGACAGCATGGCATCAGCGTTGGGTTTCATGGCCAGCGTGGGAGCGATGCCCAGACTGTTTGCAGAATATTTCATGTGGCGTATCAGATAAGAGCGGTACCGAGCAGCGGTTCGACCTAGGCCGTTGGCCGTGACCAATCAGAAACTGCTATGTAAATAATAGCTAGATATCCAATCAAGACAAGGGCTAGCACCCGATTTGACCTGAAAATTGTAGGTACGCTGATGCTGCCATAAGCTTATTTTTTGTTTATCAAAATAGAGGGCTTTGGGCATGCAAGTTGTTGACGCCGACCGAAAACTGACCCACTGGGTCAATTTGGACTCGGCGCGAACAGAGTAGGCATCGGGGCAGAGTGCCGGGGGCGCGATGAATTGATTTCTAGTATTGCATGCGATACTATTCGCTGATGGGCAAGCAAGATAAGAATATCGCCGCCATGCGCAACAATCCGCGCGATTGGCGTATTGAACAAATTGAATCAGTAGCAGCGCACGCTGGCTTGCGAGTTCGTAAAAATGGTGGCAGCCATGTCGTGATTCAACGTGATGGATGCCCGATCGAAGTGTGTGTGCCGGCACGTAAACCGATCAAAGCTGTGTATGTGTTGCAGTTGCTTGCCTTGATTGATTGGAGCCCAGAATGAAGCCGACTTTCAACGACTTTCCCATAGAAATTCGCCCGTTGACCGCCGAAGAAGGTGGGGGTTTTCTCGCGACTTTCCCGGACCTGCCAGGCTGCATGGCAGACGGTGAAACGCCTGAAGAAGCGATTGCCGACGCCCGCGGAGCTTTTGAGTGTTGGATGGACGCGCATATTGCAGATGGTCGTCCAGTACCAACCCCTGGCATCCTCAATGCATCCGGCAAATTTGTGCAGCGCCTCCCCCGCAGCATCCATTCACGCCTTCAACACCAAGCCAAGGCCGAGGGTGTGAGCCTGAATCAGTTGGTGACCGCCTACATCTCTGAAGGTTTGGGCCGTCACAGCGCAGTTTGATCGCAGCAGACCCATCTGCGGTGCTCATTGGCTCGTATTTGCAGCCCACCGGTTCAGCCCCCAGCGGGATCGACTGGCTGTCATGACACGGCCAGCGGGCGCTCCTGCAACACGGCCGGGTCAAACGGCGTGCGGCTGAGCACGGCCCGCAGCATGGGTTCGAAATGGCTCAGCGGCCGGCTTGGGTAGGCCGGGTCGAAGGCGGCCTGGTCGTAGCGTTCGCAAAAACGCTGGCAGGCGTCGAACCAGGGGTGGTCGCGGTAGGCCAGGTGGCCGTTCGGGTTTTTGTCGTAGTAGTGGGCGTAATACTGCATCTGGAACAGGCCATGCATCTCCACGATCCAGGTCACTTCGGCCCGCACAAAGGGACGGATGATGGCTGCCGCCACCTGCGAGTGGTTTTCTGGTGCCAGTTCATCGCCCAGGTCGTGCAACAGGGCTGCCACGATGGTGTCTATGTCGGCACCGTCGTCCTCGGCGCGGCTGGCGGTTTGTAGCGAGTGCTCCAGGCGGCTCACCTGGTAGCCCTGCAGCGAGTCGCCGAGCCGGCTCAGGGCTTGCAGCAGCCGCTCTGGCAGGGCGCGGATGTAGTCGCTCTCCAGGGTGTGCAGCAGCGCGTATTCGGCGCGGTTGCCATGCTTCATTTGCGTGAATTCAACGGTTTTCAAGTGTGGGCTCCTCGTAATGCGCCGCCGGGGCGGCATGGTCACCAAGCTGGCGCTGCAGCACCCGGTACAGGCTGCGCGGGCCGTCCCGGTCAATGTAACAGCCTTGCAGCTGGCGGTGGCCTTCAGCCGGATTGAAGGCGGTGCGGCCGTGCAGCACACGGTTGTTGTCAAATATCATCAACTGACCGGCCTCGAGCTTGAAGCGCAGCTCGAACGCCGGACTTTCCAGCAGCAGACCCAGGCGTTTGCGGGCCCGGTGGTAGCGCTGGGTGTCTTCATTCGACATCAGTGGTATGTCGTCCAGCCGTGGGCTGTAATGAACGCCCGCGACCGCACCGCTGCCATCGAGCTCGATCATCGGTTTGACCGCGACATGGTGGGTATCGGCATCCCGGTACTCAAAGCGCACCGGCACTTGGCAGAGCAGCTCAAAGCCCTGCGGGTCTTCTTGCCTCAACTGGGCGATCACCGCCAGGCTGTCCACCAGCGTCGACAGACCGCCCGAGGTTTCGTTTTGCAGGCAATGCAGCAGTTGTATGCCCGGCACGGGCGTGCGGTAAGGATTGTCGGTGTGCGGCCCCAGTGCCACGGGCCGGTAGGCCAGATCGTTCGAATCCGGGCGGGAATAGACCTCGAAGAACTGGCCGAAGTTGGTGGTGCGCACATAGCCGAAGCGCTGTGCGATGGTCAGCACCGAGTCAGCCTGCGTGGGCGTGTCATGAATCAGCAAAAAGCCGAGTTCTAGGAAGTCGGTCAGGGCGCGGAGCAGGGTGCCGTTCTGCTGTAACTCTGCCCAGCGGTACACCGGCGGCGTCGGCAGGTCGGCGAGCCAGGTCCGGGTTGCCGGGCAGCCTTCGGTCAATTCGCTGCCAGCCAGCAGCTCGGCCGGATCAAACGCGCCGGCAAAGCCGTCGCTGAAGGCCAGATGCAAACGGTCATCCTGCCAGCGGGCGCTGGTCAGCGTCAGGTTGTCGGGCAGCAGATGGGGGTTGAAGAGCCGTTGGCCGGTGGTCGGGTCGCGCTGGCTGGGGTCAGGGCTGCGAGAGCGTAACCACAGCGGTGGCAGCACGGTCTCGCTGCCCTGGCGCCGCAGCACCAGTTGCGTCGAAGGGGGATGGTCGGAAGTTCGGATATCAAACACGGGGTTGGGCGCCTTGATGGGGGGTGACAGAGCTGAAGTGTGAGGTATGGCCGCAGCCCTGACAAACAAAGAAAACAGCGGCATAGAATAAGCGTTACTAATGTATTGCTAATACGTCTGGATGGCACGTCTTCCCCCCTTGCATTGGCTGCGCGCTTTTGAGGCCTCGGCCCGGGCGCTCAGTTTCACCAACGCGGCGCTGGAGCTGAACATGACGCAGTCCGCCGTCAGCCAGCAAATCAAGAGCCTCGAAAACGCTTTGGGCTGCTCCCTGTTTGTGCGGCGGGTCCGGGGCCTTGAGCTGACCAACGAGGGGCGCGGCTACCTGCCCACCGTGCAAGCGGCCTTTGCCACGCTGGAGGAGGGCACCAGCGTGTTGACCGGGCGCAATGATCCGAATGTGCTGGCCTTGCATGTGAACCTGTCGTTCGCAGTGTTCTGGCTGACGCCGCGTCTGGCGGGCTTTCTGGCTGAGTTTCCGTGGATCCAGCTTCATGTGGCCACCTCGATCTGGCCCGAGGAAAAGCCCAGTGCCTCGGCCCAGGTGGAGATCGTGTTTGGCCAGGGCAAGTGGGAGAGTCGCCTGGGCACCCGGCTGACGCAGGACCACGTGTTCCCTGTGTGCAGCCCGGCGCTGGCCAGCCGTATTTCGTCGCTGCAAGACCTGTGCAGCCAGCGTTTGATCGACTTGTCAGGCACGCTGCAAAGCTGGGACAGCTGGTTCGACGCCCAGCCCGACCAGGGCGTCTCGGCGCCTGTCTTGATCCATCGCGCCAGCACCTGGGCCGTCAGCCTGGAATGGGCCTTGGAGGGTCTGGGCGTAGCCTTGGCGCACGATACGGTGGCCAATCACCTGATCCGGTCCGGGCGCCTGGTGCGTCCGCTGCCGTTTGCCCTGCCGATGAAGGAAGGCTATTACCTGATTGCGCCCCAGGGCGGACCACCGCACGCGGCGGCGGAGGCGTTTCGGGGTTGGGTGTTGCGTGAAATGGCGGGTTCAGTGGCGGCCTGATGGTCTGGTGCGTGGCCAGCGGATGGTTGGCCATGGCGATGGCGGGGCTGGCGTGCCTGCTTCCGCGGCTGTCCCCCGCCCTGCGGGCTCCGCCTTGATGCCGCTGCAGCAGGCACGCCAGCCCCTCCTTTGTCGGGTTAGACGGGATACCTGAATGCTGGGGTCCCAGTGCCTGCGCGCGAGGGTCGTCAAGGTGGCGCCGGGCCGAGCGGCGGAGCGAGGTAAAGGAGGAAGACACAGGAGCCCTTCGGGCACCTGTGTCTGGGGGACACGAGCGCAGTCGCTTGGACTGGCGCCGCCTTGACCGGTGCACCAATCGCTGCCCCAAGCCTTCGCTGGCATTGGCCTCAAGTGATCCGGTTCAGCACTTCAGACATCAGCAACAACAGGAGCAGCGCCGCCAGCACCGCCGGCATGATGGCGCCCAGGCCGGCGGTGGCGGCCAGATAGCCCAGGCCGGCAGGGATCACAGCCGCGCCCACATAGGCGAAACCGACCTGGCGCGCGATCACCTTGGCTGCGGTGGCGGCGTCAAAGCGACGCGCGGTCTCGTGCATCAGGCAGGGGTAGATGGGCGCACAGCCCAGGCCCAGCAAGATCAGTCCGGCCAGCGACAGCGGCGCTGACAATTCGCCCAAGCCAAACAGCACG
>CALPLW020000172.1 GCA_943324505.2 Comamonas sp. lk | reverse complement strand
TGACGGCGTGAACCTGCCAGAGTCCCCGGTGTCTGCTGCCGATGCACCAGCCTCCGAGGCACGCACTGACCGACCAGCTCGCAACGGCGAACGTGGGGAGCGTGGGGAGCGTGGTGAGCGCAATGACCGCGGCGAGCGTAGCCGTGGCGAGCGTCGACCCGATCGCAGCCGTCGCCCAGACGAGCCCGGCAGACCCGACGCCAATGGTGTGCCAGAAGGGCAACGGGTTGACGCCTTGGCACCTGGTGCCGATGCGGCTCCCGGCGTCGAGTCCGGCGATCAGCAGGCTGAGGGCGGCGCTCGCTCTCAAGAGCCGCGCGAACGGCGCCCACGCGGCCGCGACCGAGACCGTGGACCACGGCCCGAGCGCAGCGAACGCACGGAACGCACGGAACCCGCAGGACGCGACGACACGGCAGCCAACGAGGAGTCTTCGTCTGAGCCGCGCAAGTCTTACTTCACAGCCGGCGGAGCCACGCCGAGCACTGATCAGCGCATCAGTCCAGCTTCCATGCCCGCCGAGGCGCCAGTGGCTGTGGCTGTCGCTGTGGCAAGCGTGGCACCCGTTGTCCCTGAGGCGGCGCCATCGCCGGCCAAAGAGCCGACACCCGTAGCGGTAACGCCAGCAATTGTTTCTGCGGCAGCACCCGTGCCGGCGCCTGTACCCGAGTCCATGCCCACGCCGGTGGCAGCCGTAACCGCAGCGGCCAAAAGTGCCGATATGCCTTCAGTACAAGCCTTTGTCTTACCCTTGGACGAGCTGGCCTCCGTGGCGCAAAGCTCAGGCCTGAACTGGGTCAACTCGGATGCCGCAAAAATTGCCGCAGTACAAGCTGCGATAGCGGCAGAGCCAAAACCGGTTCATGTGCCGCGTCAGCGGCCAGCTGCCCCGGTGCTGGACGAAGGCCCATTGGTGCTGGTGGAGACGCAGCGCGACCTGCGTAAGGTGACCATGCCGTTCGAGACCAATAGCTCGGGGACTTGATCAGGCGGGGGAGCGGGCCTCAGCGTTTGGCGGCCTCCCGCCAAGCCTGTGCGGCCGCGGCAGCATCTCCACGCTGCTCGGCCAGCTCGGCCAGGGCGCGCCAGGCGTTGCGCTGCAAGCTCGCGTCCTGAAGGCGCGGCAGCGACTGCTTGATCAATTGCTGGGCCTTGCCCCATAGCTGCAAGCGCATGCAGGTCACGCCCGCCAGGTACTGCAGAAGCGCATCGCCCGGATTACGCATCTGAGCCTGCTCAATGCGCGTCAGCCAAGCGGGTTCTGGCGCACCTGCGGCAAACATAAAGCTGCGCTCCAAGGCATCAACCAACTTCAAACGCTGCCCTGGCGCCAGGGAGGATGGTTGGGCGATCAGAGCGTCCCATACCGGCAGCAGCCAGCTTCGTGCCAACTCAACGTCACCATCGAGTTGCAGAAGCCGGCGCGCTGCCTCAGTCGCCACGTCGGGCAAATTGCGCTCGACGAGGTCGAGCTGCAGCCAGGCGCCCTGCAGTTGCTCCGGGTCATGCGCGTTATGAAGCAGTTCCAGTGCGAGACTCCGCAGAATGCCCTGCGCCGCCAAGTCGGAGAATGCGCGGTGTTTGATCAGCAGGCGCGCTGTATCCAGCGCCAATCGAGTCTGCCGCGCCATACGGGCGGCTTTCAGACGCAAGCGCAGCGCAATCGTGCGCCGGGCCGCACCATGCGGCAATTCATCAAGGCCCTGCAGTGCAGCGTCGGCGTCGCGGTCCTCCAACGCCCAGCGGGCCGCGCGAAATTGCACGCCCTCCCGCATTTCTTGGGCGTCCCGCCTTGTGGACTGCTCCAACGCCAGCCGCAAATGCTGGGTCCGGGCGCCCCGATCCTGCAGCGCTTGCGAACTCTCGGCAGCCAGCAAATGCGCCAGGGCCCGCAGCCGACCGGAATAGCTCAGGCTCTCACCCAAGCGTGTCATCGCATCTTCCCGGGCCAGCACCGTTTCAGCAGCCTTGCGCGCCCGGATGAAGCGCCCAGCCACCAAATGCGACAAGGCATCGAGAAGCGCGGCGTACAACGAGCGCTCTTGGTGCTGAATCCGCCAGCGTCTTGCTTGCCCCGGCATGGCAAACAGTGCGGCCAAAGAGCGCAGGGCCACATGAACAGTAACAAACAGCACGGCAAGCAAGAGCAGCACCAGGTTCAGTGACAAGTCCAGGCGATAGGGCGGCCAAAAAAGCGTGATCGTGCCCTGGTTGTCGCCGGCAAACGAAGCCACAGCCACGGCAACGGCAAACAGCGACAACAGCCACAGGGCGACGCGCATGGTCAGCGACCCGCCGCCGCCGTGGCCAGCGCGGCCAAGGTGTCGTCCACGCGCGGCAACTGCAACAGCTGCAATTGCTGCTGAACCTGCAAAAGCAGAGCAGCCGCAGATTGGGTCTTGCGCGAAGTCGGGTCAAAGTACTTGTCCAGGGCATAACGGGCGGCAATCAGATCGGCGCGCGCCGAATCCATCTGCCGTGCCAGCAGTCCCAAGCGGGCATTGAGCAGCCTGAGTTTGAAATTCTCGCGCAAGAAAAAAGATTGTTCGGGCGACAGCAGGGCAGCCTCGGGTTCCTCGATACGGCTCAGCCTCACCAACGCGCGAGCCTCATCCCAAACCAGCTGCAGAGCCTGCTGCCACCAGCTGGGCCGCGCTTCGGGCAGCGCCCGTTTGGCGGACAAGATGGCCGCTGCTGGCAGCACTGCGTTGGCAAGCACCAGTTCGTCGGCCAGGCGCACCAGCTCGTCGAGCTTGACCAGCAAACTTGGCGTATCGCTCACAGCCGCTGCTTTGATGCGTTCGATGTCGTGCACGATAGCGCGCTGCAAGGCAGTGAGCCTGGGCTGCGCGGCGCGCAGCACCCGTTGGTCCGCGGATCTCAGCGCAGCCAACAAAGGCTCAACGCTGCCCGTCAGTTGCGCCTGCTGCTGGGCCAAGCGGATCGCCGATTCGATGTCAACCACCAGGTTTTCGTCACGGGAGCGCGACAGGCTTTGCATCAGCTCCTGCAACTGGGTACGTTGCAGCGCAATCTCACTCAGCCGGGCCTCAAATACCGCGACACGGGCGGCCGTCTCGCGCGACAGCTCCTGAGCTTGGCGGGCACTGACACGGGCATCTTGCGCTTGCTCGCCGGTCTGGGCGCTTTGGCGCGCCAATTGCTGCTGAATGTTATCGAGCTTTTGCCAAAGCAACAGGTTGGCCAGAAGCGCCAGCAGGGCCAAAGCACCGCACGCCGCCAGCCAGCCCCAGGCGCGACGCGTCACGGATGGGCGAGCGGCGGTCTCGGCGGCGGCGGCCACGACATTAACGCCCTCCCCTTGCGGCGTTGGCGCATCTGTATCAGTCATGCCACCGATTCTATCGAGGCCACGATGTCTGGCAGGGTGGGCCGTGATTCGTGCACTTGGCCAAATCCAGCCACCCGGGCCGCCAACGCAATGCGCGGATGGGTCGCCACAGCACGGGCTTGCTGCCAGCTTTGACCTGGCAACAACTGCACCAAATTTGCGATGGCTTGCGAACTGCTGAAGAGCCAGACAGAACCATCGCCGGCCGCCTTAAGCGCCAGGTCGATCTGGGCTCGCTCCCAGTGGGGTGCGCGGCGCTGGTAAGCCACCAAGAACTGAGTCTGCACGCCAAGCGACGCCAATTGCACGGCCAACCAGTCGCGGCCACGGCCCGTCTGATGCTCGGCACCAATGTCAGACCCGCCGACCACCCCCGGCGGCTGCGCCTCACTGTCGCCATCAACATCATCGCCGCGCACGATCAGCACCCGGTCGCCGGTCTGCAGCTGTCCGGCCACCACCCGCCACAGAGACTCGGAGTCAAATTGACCGGCCTCGGCTGACGGCATGTCGATGCAAGCCGCTGGAACGCCGACTTGCAGCAGGGCCCGCCGGGTCCCGGGCCCGGTCACCCATGCTCTTGTTTTTATAGCTGAAGACCCAATAAGGACGGGGTCTAGAGGCGGTTTTGATGCAAAAAAAGGGGCGACGGCATTGGCACTGACAAACATCACGGCAGCCCAATCGCCCAGGCGCTGCCAAGCCTGCCGCAATGGTGCTGCGTCGGTCACCGCTGCCACCTCAATCAGCGGCAGTGCCACCACGCCCAGACCCCGAGCCGTCAAATCCTGGACCCAGCGCTGCGCTTCGCGCTGTGGCCGGGTGACGATCACACGCATGCCGTTCAGGCGTTGTCAGGCCGCTCGCTGGCGAGCACGAGCGTACCGCCCTGGGCCAACACGCCGGCACGCAGTTCGGCTGCAACCTGCTCGCCCAGCGCATTGGCCGAAGCCAGGTCAAGTACCGTGGCTTGTGCGCGCACTTGGACCAGAGGAAGGTGCCCTTCCGGGTCGCCCCATGCTGCGCGCAGGCCCAGCAGGTCGCCCTCAAAGGTAGCGAAGGCAGCCAGCGGCATGGAGCAACTGCCGCCCATGCAGCGGCTGACAGCGCGCTCGGCGGTCACCGCCGCCCAGGTGCGGGCGTGCGCCAGCGGGGCCAGCGCTGCGACCACATCGGGGCGATCACTGCGCACCTCGATCCCAAGCGCACCCTGGCCAGCAGCGGGCAGCATGGCGTCGGGATTAAAGCTGGCGCGAATGCGCTCGGCCAGCCCGAGGCGCTTGAGACCGGCAGCCGCCAGCACGATGGCATCAAAGCCACCGTCGTCGAGTTTGCGCAAACGGGTGTCGAGGTTGCCCCGCAGCGGTTCAATCCGCAAATCAGGCCGTAAGGCGCGCAGCAGCGCCATGCGACGCAAGCTGGAGGTGCCAACTACCGCACCCGATGGCAGCTCAGCCAGGCTGGCATAACGGTTTGATACCAAGGCATCGTGGGGATCTTCTCGCGCCATGACGCAGGCCAGCTGAAAACCGTCGGGCAACTCCATAGGCACGTCTTTGAGTGAATGCACCGCCAAGTTGGCTCGTCCCTCTTCGAGCGCCACCTCAAGTTCTTTGACGAACAGGCCCTTTCCGCCGACCTTGCTCAGGGAGCGGTCAAGGATTTGGTCGCCGCGGGTGGTCATGCCCAGCAGGCTGACCTGGTGGCCAAGCCCGATCAGCAGGTCCCGCACATGCTCGGCCTGCCATAAAGCCAATCGGCTTTCTCTTGTTGCGATGGTCAAAATGCTCATGCTTGGTGGCCCAAATTCGTACCTGATGTGTAATCTTTAATGGTCAGACGATGCTAGCATGGTCCGCCTCTTGCTTTGCCTCCGCCATGAACAAACCTGCCCCCCCTGTCGCCCCCGAACGCTCGCCATCTGCCAAGAGCAAGGACAACGAAAGACCGCTGGTCGAAGACATCCGGCTGCTTGGGCGGATTTTGGGCGACGTGATCCGGGAGCAAGAGGGAGAGCCCGCGTTTGACCTGATTGAACAGATTCGCAAGCTGTCGGTCGCGTTCCGGCGCGATTCCGACCAGGACGCTGACCGCGCCCTGAAAAAGCTGCTCAAGGGCCTGAGCGGCGACCAGACGGTGAGCGTAATCCGTGCATTCACTTATTTCAGCCACCTGGCCAACCTGGCTGAAGACCGGCACCATATTCGTCGCCGCGCCATTCATGAGCGTGCCGGTGACACCCAGGAAGGCAGCATCGATGTCGCCCTGGCACGGCTGCGCTGGGCGGGTATTTCGACCAAGACCATCGCCCAGACGCTGGCCACCAGCTTTGTGTCACCGGTGCTGACCGCCCACCCCACCGAAGTCCAGCGCAAGAGCATTTTGGACGCCGAGCGAGACATTGCTCAATTGCTGAGCGCGCGCGACGACATCCGGGCCAAGGCTGCCGCCAACAACGCCCGCAAGGACGCCTTAAGCCCGCGTGAACTGGCCGCCAATGAGGCCCAGATGCGGGCCCGCGTGCTGCAGCTCTGGCAAACCCGTTTGCTGCGCTTTACAAAACTCACCGTGGCCGACGAGGTGGAAAATGCTCTGAGCTACTATGAAGCCACCTTTTTGCGCGAGATCCCGCGCCTGTACGCTGACCTGGAGCGTGAACTCGGACAGCAGCCGGTGCACAGTTTTTTGCGCATGGGCCAGTGGATTGGCGGCGACCGTGACGGCAACCCCAATGTCAATGCCCAGACCCTGGTGCACGCGCTGCGCCGCCAGGCTGAGGTGGCGCTGCGCCACTACCTGACCGAGGTGCATTACCTGGGTGGGGAACTCTCGATCTCGGCCATGCTGGTCCAGTGCGACCCTGCCATGCAGGCGCTGGCCGAGCGGTCCCCCGATACCAATGCCCATCGGCAGGATGAGCCTTACCGCAGGGCACTGACGGGCATGTACGCCAGATTGGCCGCGTCACTCAAGGCGCTGACCGGCGGCGACGCGGCGCGCCACGCGGTGGCGCCCCAAAACGCCTATGCCAGTTCGGCCGATTTTCTGGCCGATTTGCGCACCATAGAAGCCTCGCTGCATTCGCACCACGGCGCCGCCTTGACGGCGCAACGGCTGCGCCCGCTGATCCGGGCGGTCGAGGTCTTTGGCTTTCATCTGGCCACGGTCGACCTGCGCCAGAGCTCGGACAAGCATGAGCTGGTGGTGGCCGAACTGCTGGCGCGAGCCCAATTGGAGAGCGGCTATGCCCAACTCGATGAAGCTGCCAAACGCAGCCTGCTGATCCAGCAATTGCGCGATGCACGGCCACTTCGGGTACCTGGGGCCAGCTATTCCGAGCATGCGCTGAGTGAATTGGCCATTTTTGAGACCGCCCGGCAACTGCGCCAGGACTTTGGTGCCCAGGCGATCCGCCACTACATCATCAGCCACACCGAAACGGTGAGCGACCTGCTCGAGGTGTTGCTACTGCAAAAAGAGGTGGGCCTGATGCGCGGCCTGCTGGCCGACGGCGCCCAGGGCAGCGGCACCAACGACCTGATTGTGGTGCCCCTGTTTGAAACCATTGACGACCTGCGCAATGCCGCGCCCATCATGCGCGAGTTTTACGACCTGCCCGGCGTGCAGGCCATGGTGCGACGCAGCGGCGCAGAGCAAGACATCATGTTGGGCTACTCAGACAGCAACAAGGATGGCGGCATTTTCACCAGCAACTGGGAGCTTTACCGCGCCGAAATCGCCTTGGTGGCCCTGTTTGACGAGATCAACGTCGGCGCCACCGAGGGCGGCATTCGTCTGCGCATGTTCCACGGCCGTGGCGGCACGGTCGGGCGCGGCGGTGGCCCCAGTTACCAGGCCATCCTGGCCCAGCCCCCCGGCACGGTGAGAGGTCAGATTCGGCTGACCGAACAGGGCGAGGTGATTGGCTCCAAATACGCCAACCCCGAGATTGGGCGGCGCAACCTGGAAACCCTGGTCGCAGCCACCCTGGAGGCGACCCTGCTGCAGCCGACCAAACCCGCGAGCGCGCCCTTCCTCAAGGCCGCCGCCGAGCTCTCCGCCAGCAGCATGGCGGCTTACCGCAAGCTGGTCTACGAGACTCCGGGCTTTACCGAGTATTTTTTCGACTCCACTCCGATCCGCGAAATTGCCGAGCTCAACATCGGTTCCCGTCCCGCCTCGCGCAAGCCAAGCCAGCGAATCGAAGACCTGAGGGCCATCCCCTGGGGCTTCAGCTGGGGCCAGTGCCGGCTGACGCTGCCAGGCTGGTACGGGTTTGGTTCGGCTGTGGAGCAGTTTTTGCGTGCGGACGGCACCAAGCCGCACAAAGAGCGTTTGGCGCTGCTCCAGCAAATGTTCCGGCAATGGCCTTTCTTCAAAACCCTGCTGTCCAACATGGACATGGTGATCGCCAAGAGCGATCTGGCCTTGGCCTCGCGCTATGCCGAACTGGTGACTGACGCCCGTCTGCGAAAAAAGATTTTCAGCATGATCGAGGCCGAATGGCACCGCACGGTGACGGCCTTGGGCCAGATCACCGGTGAGCGCCAGCGCCTGGCCAGCAACACCGCGCTGCAGCGCTCGATTCGGCACCGCTTTCCCTACATTGACCCGCTGAACCACCTGCAGGTGGAATTGGTTCGCCGCTACCGCGCCGGACAGGCCGACGAGCGTGTTCAGCGCGGCATCC
>CALPLW020000171.1 GCA_943324505.2 Comamonas sp. lk | reverse complement strand
TGCCGACCTGATGGTGGCCGCCGACACGGCCGAGTTTGCGCTGCCCGAGGTCAAGCTGGGCATGATGGCGGATTCTGGCGGTGTGCTGCGTTTGCCCAAACGCCTGCCACGCGCGATCGCTGCTGAAATGCTGCTGACCGGTCGGCGCATGGGTGCGGCGGAGGCGCAAAGTTGGGGCCTGGTGAATCGGGTGGTGCCGCTGGCCGATTTGGCCGCTGCCGCGCAGGCGCTGGCCCGGGAACTGGTGGCCGCTGCGCCCTTGGCCCTGGCTGCCGTCAAGCAGGTCTTGCGGGCCACCGAGGCGGCGGCAGTGGCAGACGGCTACCGGGTGCTGCGCAATGGGGTACTGCCGGCCTACCGGGCCATGCTGACTTCGGCTGACGCGCAGGAGGGGCCGCAGGCCTTTGCCGAGAAGCGACAACCGGTATGGCGCGGTGTTTGACAGTGTTGCTATTTAAATGATAGCTAACCTGTCAATGAATACGGGGCTTAGAGCCTTATTTGACCATTAATCATGGCCTTGCCCGCCCTTACAAGCGATCACAACCCATCGCCAAGGCCTGGTCTTGCATGTCCAGACAGACCTGGTAGGCCGCCAGATCGATGGCTTCAAAACCACTGATGAACAAGGCCCCCAGGGTAGTAGCCAGTGCAGCTGATTGCGCCGCTTGCCCCAGTGCTGTGCGAAGGGCGGCCATGTCAGCATCGCTGGTGTTCATTGATGTAATCAGCGGTAGGCCCGGGTAGGGCGCGCTCTCACCGACGACGCAAAGTCCCTCGCAGATGTCGGGCAAGTAAGCCCGCAAGCCAGCCAGGGTCACGCAGTCAATGCTGGCGATATCGGCCAGCCCGTCACGCACCATCTCCAGCGAGCGGCGGTGGCTGCCAGACGCCACAGCCCGGGCAAAGAAGCGGCCGCCCTCGGCCAAGGGCGCCACCATGGCGCGCAGGCTGTTGTAGCCAGATTGGGAGTCTGTGCTGTTGTAGGCGACGGTTCGGCCTCGAAAATCAGCTAGTGACTCGCTGCCGCTTTTGGCGCGCGCCACCAGTTGGCTGCGGCAGATGTGGCCGATGCTGCCCGGGACCTGGTAGCAAAAGGTGCCGACCAGCCGCACCCGGCCCGCCAGGTGCGTCATCAGCGGGTAACCACAGGCCTGGCTGAGCAACAGACCCGGCTCGAGCCAATGGCTGGGGAGATCGCTCGGCCAGCTTACTTGCAGGGGTAGGTGCCTTAAGCCCTGGGCTGCCAACAGCGCCCGGAGGTGGGTCCACAGGGCCTCAACATGGTCCGGCGTCACCAGGTACATGGGCAGCGATGCCGTGGCTTGCATGGTGTTGGCGCTGCCTGTGCGGCTCAAGGCTTGAAGCCCGGGTGGATGGGCGAGTCAACCGGCCTCAAAGCATGGCGCCACAGCAAGCGCCCATAACCTTTCACCAAGAAGCCACCATTGCGCTGCAGGTAGCCATCGCGGTCGGCCCGGTAGGCGGCTGGAATGCGGTACCAGGCCAGGCCCGGATGGGCGTGGTGAACCGCGTGGTAATTGTTGTTCAGGTAGAGCAGTCGCCAGGGCCAAGCCGCCTCGTTGATCACGATACGGTGGGCGGGCAGAGCAGCCGGCCGGTGTTCGTAAAACGAGCGGAGCATGGCCAGCCCCAGCGCCGGGTAGGCAATGCCCAGCAGGTAGTGCAGCGGCGTGAGGCCAGCCACGGCGTTGGCCCACCACAACATCGGCAGCAACAGCAGCAGGTGCAGCAGCCAGTTGCCGACGTAGGTGAAGTCGCGCCGCCATGGTGTGGTGGCCAACTGCCACCAAGCTGACGATATGGCCAACAGCGGCCCGATCAAGAACCTGCCCATCGCCGTGCGCTGTGCCCATTGCAGGGCTCGCCAGACGGGCGCAAGCTGCTGGTGTGCCGTCGCGGTGACATAGTTGCTTTCGGGGTCTACCCCTGGTTTGGTCAGTTGTGCGTCGCGGTGATGGATCAGGTGGCTGTCGCGGTAAACGGCAAACGGGTACCAAACGCTGATCGGAAACACGCCGAACAGGTGGTTCAAGCTTGCATTGCGGGTGGGGTGGCCGTGCAGCAACTCGTGTTGCAGGCTCAAGTGCCAGGCCGCCACCAGAACCAGCCCAAGCTGGCCAAGCCCAGCGGGCAGGGCCTTGTAGCCCAACAACAGGGCCAGCCAGGCGCCATGGACGGCGACGATCAGCAGCCAGGTGGGCCACTCGATCGACGGGCCTGCTTGCTTTGCCTTGGTGGGGTTCAGCATAGGACTAAGAATGAATAAAAGACATGGGTTATGCGGTGACTAATGCTGATTTTAATAAGACAATGCAAAGAATATAAACCAATTATTATCATGAAATCTATTCATAAAAATCATGGATTGGAGCGGCATCTGTTTCTACGCCGACTGCCGCCACTGCACAGTCTGACGGTCTTTACCGCTGCTGCAGCATCCGGCAGTTTCAGTCGTGCGGCCGAACTGCTGTTTGTCACCCAGGGTGCAGTCAGCCGCCAGATTCAGCAGTTGGAAACCCATTTGGGCTGCACGCTATTCACCCGGCACAAACGCGGCCTGCGGCTGACCGACGAGGGTCGCGCCCTGTTGCCCGTGGTGGAGGACGCCATGGGCCGCCTCGCAGGTGCCTGCGACGCCTTGCGAAACATGGGCCAGGTGCTGGTGCTACGCATGCCGCCTACCTTTGCCGTGCGCTGGTTTTTGCCTATCTTGCCGGAGTTGCGCGCTCTGATGCCGGATGTGGATGTGCGCATCACCACCTATGAGGCCTGGGAGCCTGATTTCGAAAGCTCTGACGTTGATGCGGCGGTGGTTCAGGGGCGTGGCAATTGGGTGGGTGTTGAGTCAGTGGCCCTGATGCCAGAAGCACTCACACCGGTGTGTTCACCCCAGTTGGCGGCCCAAATCAGTGCGCCGGAAGACCTGCTGGTTCTGCCGCTGCTGCACTGCAACCCGCTGGATGCCTGGCCGCGCTGGCTACAGGCTGCCGGGGTCATGCCCAAAGACCTGCGACGGGGACAGACGTTTGACACACTGGAGCTGGCATTGACAGCGGCGACGCGCGGACAGGGTGTGGCGATGGGTGATTTGAATCTGATCCACGAGAACCTGCGCGATGGCGGTTTGGTGGCTCCATTCGAGCGCACCGTGGGGCAGGGCCTGTCCTATTACCTGGCCTACCCACCCGACCGCGCACAGCAGCCCAAGATCAGGGTGCTGCGGGAGTGGCTGTCACAGCGGTCAATCCCCGCCAGGCCGGACTGAAAACCCAGACAATTGCATTCATTGACCTGAAATATCGTTGGCTTCACGCTCGTCTTAGGGAATGTCTGGATGCCAAAGGCCACAGGTATTCCGTTAAGATGAAAGAGGTGCGCAAAAGCGTGTTGCCCCTGACCGCCTGCCGGTAGCCGCCCAACCTGGTGGTTTAGCAGGATTTTTGTTTAGCGATCTGAAGGAGTTTTTGATAAATGGACAATAACGAAATCCAAACCGAATCAGGACTCATCCTGGATCGGCGCCAGCTCATCGCCGGTGCGTCTGCACTTGGCTTGTCAACCGCCTTTGGTGTCTCGCCGGCTATGGCCCAAAGCAAACCCAAAAAAGGCGGTACGCTGCGCTTGGGTCTTGAAGGCGGCTCTGCCTCCGACAGTCTGGATCCGCGGACCTACGCTGACTCCATCCCGATTTCCACCAGCCTGATGCTGTGGAACAACTTGGTTGAAGTGGCTGACAACGGTAACGCCACAGGCGAACTGTTCGAGAACTGGGAAGTCAAGCCCGGCGGCGCCGACTGGACGTTCAACATTCGCAAAGGCATCACTTTCACCTCGGGCAAGACGCTCGACGCTGATGACGTGATCTATTCACTCAACCTGCATCGCGGTGAGACCAAGTCACCGGCCAAGACGCTGCTGGCTGACATCACCGACATCAAGAAGACGTCGGCGACACAGATTCAGATCACCATGAGCAAGGGCAACATCGACCTGCCCTACAACCTGAGCGACTACCACATCATCGTGGTGCCCAATGGCTTCACCGACTGGAGCAAACCAGACGGCACCGGCGCTTACACCCTTGAGGAGTTTCAGCCCGGCGTGCGCCACGTGTTCAAACGTAAGGCGGGCGACTACTGGAAGCCTAACCGCGGTAATTTCGACCGCGTTGAGCTGCGCTACATCGGCGATTCGGCTGCGCGTACCCAGGCGCTCGTGACGGGTCAGGTTGACCTGATCAACCGTGTCGATCCCAAGACCGCAGCCTTGCTGGCCAAGAACAAGGCCCTCAAAGTGGCGCGTACGCCTGGCATGGGCAACCGCTTCGCTTTTGTGGCGCATACCGACAAGGATCCGTACACCAACAAAGACCTGATGCTGGCACTGAAGTACGGTATCGATCGCAACAAGATCGTGAAAAACGTGTTTTCTGGCTACGCGACAGTCGGCAACGACCACACCGTTGGGCCGCGCATGAAGTACTACGATGCCAAGCAGAAGCAGATCGCTTATGACCCGGACAAGGCCAAGTTCCACTTCAAGAAGGCCAACATCAGCGCGCCCATCGAGTTGCAGGTGTCCGAAGGCGCCTTCTCCGGTGCAACCGATTCTGGCCAGGTGTTCCAAGAGTCGGCTGCCAAGGCCGGCATCAAGATTGATCTGAAGCGCGTCTCCGGTGATGGTTACTGGGACAACGTCTGGCTCAAAGTACCGTTCTGTGCTGTCTACTGGGGCAACCGTCCGACCATCGACAACCAGCTCAGCAGCACTTTTGGCGGCGGCTTGAAGAACACTTGGAACGACACCCACTTTGTCAACGCCGACTTTGACAAGCTCTTGACCGACGCACGTGTTGAGCTGGACCAGACCAAGCGCGCAGCGATGTACGCCAAGTGCCAGGAACTGATCAGCCAGAACTCTGGCATGGTCTGTTTTGCGGTTCAAGATTACCTGGACGCCCACACGACCAAACTGATGGGCTTGACCCCATCGGGCCGGTACGACATGGCAGACGGTCGGATCGCCGAAAAAGGCTGGTTCGCCTGATCGACTGAAGCCGGGCGTCAGTGGGCTTGCCCGCTGACGTCAGACTTGATACTGCTTGGCGCGCTTTTTGCATCGCTGTTCGCGGCGTAAAAAAGCGCGCTTTTTCTTGGGAATCTCTGCCGATGACGCGATTGATAGTAAACCGGCTGCTGCTAGGGGTTTTGACCTTGTTCGCAGTTTCTGTGCTGATCTTCATCTGCACGCAGATCCTTCCCGGTGATGTCGCCTCCGCCGTCCTGGGGCAGGGCGCTACGCCTGAAGCCCTGATCGTCTTCCGCAAAGAGCTCGGTTTTGATGTGCCGCCCCATTTGCGGTACTGGAATTGGTTGCTTGGCGCCCTCCAAGGCGATCTCGGTGTCGCCCTGACCAACAAGCGCGTCATCGTGGATGAAATCATGCCGCGCCTGGCCAACACCCTTTTCCTGGCCGGCTATGCGGCCCTGATCGCTATTCCCTTGGCCGTGGGACTCGGCATCTATTCGGCGATCAACGAGGGCAAGTTGTCGGACAAGTTGTCCAACATCCTGACGCTGGTGGCCATTTCAATGCCGGAATTTTTCATTGCTTACCTGCTGATCATCGCCATGGCGGTTAATGTCGACTGGTTCCCCTCGCTGTCTACAGTCGTCAAAGGCATGCCGCTGAGCGAACGCCTGTACCAGTCCACCTTGCCAGCCATTACTTTGACCCTGCTGGTGGCCGCCCATATGCTGCGCATGACCCGAAGCTCGGTGCTGTCCATCATGTCCACGCCTTATATTGAAATGGCGTTTCTGAAAGGCGCCAAGCGTCGGCGCGTGATCATTCGGCATGCCCTGCCCAATGCGGCAGCGCCCATCATCACCGTGGTGGCACTCAACATGGCTTACTTGGTGGTCGGCGTGGTGGTCATTGAAGCCGTGTTTGTGTACCCGGGGCTTGGCCAGTTGATGGTGGACGCGGTGTCCAAGCGCGATGTGCCTGTGATCCAGGCCTGTGGCCTGGTCTTTGCCACGGTGTTCGTGGTGCTCAACACCTTGGCGGACGTTTTGGTGATCCTGGTCAACCCGCGGCTGCGCAACAAGTCGTAAGAAGCGACAGGAAAGAGGAGCAACGAGTGAAAGTGTTTGGACAAAAGCCCACGCCTTCAGCCTGGTTTGGCTTGGTGGTCATGGCCATCTTTATGGTTGTGGTAATTTTCACGCCCTGGCTGGCGCCCTACGAGGAGTCTGCCAATGTCGGCGGCACCTGGGACGAGCCGTCGGCCACCTCCTGGCTGGGTGGTGATCAGATCGGCCGGGACATGCTCACCCGGATCATGTACGGCTCGCGCATGACCATCGCTGTGGCACTGGCCATCACCTCTCTGTCGTTTTTCATCGGGATCGTGCTGGGCTTCATCAGCGCTGTGGTGGGTGGTTGGGTTGACATTTTCTTTACCCGCTTGCTCGATGTCATGCTGTCTATCCCCAGTCTGATTTTCGCGCTCATTATTCTGGGGGTTTTTGGCTCCAGTATTCCAGTGCTGATCCTGACCATCGCCGTGATCGACTCAACCCGCGTGTTCCGTCTGGCAAGGGCCCTGGGCATGAACCTGTCGGTGATGGAGTATGTGGAGGCCGCCCGTCTGCGTGGCGAGGGACTCTGGTGGGTGATCAGCCGAGAAATATTGCCCAATGCCCGGGCGCCACTGGTGTCCGAATTTGGCCTGCGCTTTTGCTTTAATTTTCTGTTCATAGCAGGCCTGTCGTTTCTGGGGCTGGGCATTCAGCCGCCCTATGCCGACTTGGGCGGCATGGTGAGAGAAAACGCCGCAGCGATCAACTTTGGGATGATGGCACCGATCTACCCGGCCGTGACCATTGCCCTGTTGACAGTGTCGGTCAACCTGGTGGTGGACTGGATGCTGTCCATTGACGCACGCCCGTCGGGCGCACAGGCCGAGCTGTGAACATGGTGATGGTATGAGCGACAACATCATTTTGGAAATCAAAGGCCTGCAACTTGGCAGCGTGGCCGGTGCGGTCATCATTGACAAGGTGGACCTTCGCCTGAATCAGGGTGAGGTTCTGGGCTTGATCGGTGAAAGCGGCGCTGGCAAGTCAACCATTGGATTGGCGGCCATGTGCTACGCGCGGGCCGGCGTGCACATTGCCGGCGGCGAGGTGATCCTCGGTGGTGTCAATGTCCGGGCCCTGGATGCGGAGGGCCGACGGGACGTGCGCGGCAAGCGCATTGCCTACATTGCCCAGTCAGCCGCCGCAGCCTTTAACCCCGCCCACACCCTGATGGACCAGGTCTGCGAAGCCCCGCTGATTCACAACATCATGACCCGCCCTGAGGCCGAGGCCTGGGCCCGCCAGCTGTTCCGATCGCTTGATTTACCAGACCCGGAAAACTTTGGTTCGCGTTACCCGCACCAGGTGTCAGGCGGACAACTGCAGCGCGCCATGGCCGCCATGGCCATGTCCTGTCGCCCCGATGTGCTGGTGCTCGACGAGCCCACCACCGCGCTGGATGTGACCACACAAATCGAAGTTCTGATCCTGCTCAAGTCACTGATCCGGGAATACCGCACGGCGGCGCTCTACATCACCCACGACCTCGCGGTGGTGGCGCAGGTGGCCGACCGCATCAAAGTGTTGCGCCACGGCAAGGAAGTCGAAGAGGGGCTCACCGACCAGATCCTGCACCATGCCAGGCAGGATTACACCGCCCGTTTGGTCGCTGTGCGCGGGGCGGCTGCCAGTGAACGCGCGACCAAGGCCACGGTGACGCCCGAGACTGTGTTGTCGATCGAGGCCTGCCACGCTTATTACGGTGACTTTCATGTGGTCAAAGGGGTGTCGCTCGATGTTCGGCGTGGCGAAACCGTGGCCGTTGTGGGTGAATCCGGATCTGGCAAGTCAACACTGGCCAGGATTGTCACGGGACTGTTGCCCCCCCGCAGTGGCGAGATCCTGTTCCAGGGCAAACCCTTGCCGCTGGCGCTCAAGGCGCGTGACAAGGAACTCAAACGACGCATTCAACTGGTTTACCAGATCCCGGATGT
>CALPLW020000170.1 GCA_943324505.2 Comamonas sp. lk | reverse complement strand
AGACAGAACATGACATTGAATAGACGACAAGTATTGGCTGGCGCGGCGGGCGCCGCCCTGGCGGGAGCCCCGGCCATCCACGCGCAGCCGGCCTGGCCTGCCAAATCCATCCGCTTTGTGGTGCCATTCGCACCCGGAGGCACCAGTGAAATCGTGGCCCGCTCGGTGGCTGCAGAATTGACCAAGCAGCTGGGCCAGACTGTCTTCGTGGAAAACAAGCCGGGCGGCGCTGGCGTGACGGCCATGGCCGAAGTGGCCAGGGCGACGCCGGATGGCTACACCATCATCCTGTCCCATGTGGGCACGATGGCCGTGAACCCCTACATGCTCACCAACCAGCCTTTTGATGTGGACAAGGACTTCGTGCCCGTGACCCTGCTGGCCAAGGTGCCCAACGTTTTTGTGATCCATCCGGATGTGCCAGCCCGCAATTTCAAGGAATTTGTTGATTACGTGCGCAAGAATCCGGGCAAGCTCAATTACGGGTCTGCCGGCAATGCCAGTGCGGGCCACCTGGCCATGGAGTACCTCAAGCTCGCGACCGGCATGCAGATTACCCATATTCCTTACCGAGGTACTGGACCCCAGCTGACCGACCTGCTGGCTGGCCGTACCGACGCCTCCTCGGCCGGTATGCCCGCGCTCGGCGCGCAGATCCGTGCTGGCAAACTGCGCGCGATAGCGGTCGGTACGCAGCAGCGGATTCCGGCATTGCCCGACGTGCCCACCGTGGCGGAACAGGGGTACAAGGACTTCGAGACCTCGCAGTGGTACGGCATTCATGCGCCGGCGGGCACGCCACCTGAGCTCGTTAAGCGCTTGCAGGAGGAGTGCTACAAGGCACTGCGGGCCAGTTCGGTCACGGAACGTTTCGCCACCGACAATGCGATCGGCGGCGGCGGACCGTCCTCCGAATACGCTGCCTTTGTCAAAGACCAGCAACGGATCTGGAGCGATATCGTCAAGCGGGCCAACATCAAGCCCGATTGAGTCGGGTTGTGTCGGGGGAGGTGGGCATGGGCGCGGATATGCAGGTCGATGTGTTGGTGATCGGCGGTGGTAACGCTGCCTTGTGCGCCGCGCTGATGGCGCGCGAGGCGGGCGCCAGCGTGTTGCTGCTGGAGGCGGCGCCGCGGGATTGGCGTGGCGGTAATTCGGCGCACACCCGCAACCTGCGGTGCATGCACGATGCGCCAGAGGATGTGCTGCAAGAGGCCTACCCGGAGGAGGAGTTCTGGCAAGACCTGCTCAAGGTCACAGGCGGGCGTACCACCGAATCCCTGGCCCGGCTGGTGATCCGCCACACGGCCACTTGCCGGCCCTGGATGCGTCGCCACGGCGTGCATTTCCAGCCTTCCCTGTCGGGCACACTGAGTCTGTCGCGGACCAACGCTTTTTTCATGGGCGGCGGCAAGGCCTTGATGAATGCCTATTTCCGCAGCGCCGAGCGCCTGGGTGTGCAGGTGCGTTATGACGCGCCGGTAGACCGAATCGAACTTGTCGGTGGGCGCTTTGTCGCGGCCTACGTCCAGGGGCAGCGCATTCAGGCCAGAGCTTGCGTACTGGCCGCCGGGGGCTTTGAGTCCAACCGCGACTGGCTGCGCGAGGCCTGGGGCCAAAATGATCGGGGGGAGTGGCCGTCCGATAACTTCTTGATCCGCGGCACCCGCTTCAACCAGGGGACGCTGCTGCGGCACTTGCTCGACGTTCATGGCGCCGATGCGATCGGTGACCCGACCCAGGCGCACATGGTGGCCATCGACGCGCGCGCGCCGCTGTATGACGGTGGTATTTGCACCCGGATCGACTGCGTGTCCCTGGGGGTTGTGGTCAATCGAGAAGGTCATCGCTTCTACGATGAGGGCGAAGACTTCTGGCCCAAACGCTACGCCATCTGGGGCCGCTTGGTCGCCCAGCAGCCTGGTCAGATTGCTTACTGTGTGATCGACGCCAAGGCCATCGGCCGCTTTATGCCGCCGGTGTTCGCCGGTGTCCGGGCCGAAACACTGCCTGAACTGGCCCAGAAACTGGGTCTGGAGGAGGCCGCTTTCATGCAAACCCTGACCGACTACAACGCGGCCTGCCAGCCCGGCCAGTTTGACCACACGACGCTCGACAACTGCCACACCCAGGGCCTGGTGCCCGCCAAGACCCATTGGGCCCGGCGCATTGATACCGCCCCGTTTTACGGTTACGCCCTCAAACCGGGCGTTACTTTCACCTATCTGGGCCTCAAGACGGATGAAACGGCGTCGGTGCGATTCAAGGGCGTGCCCAGTGACAACCTGTTTGTGGCCGGAGAAATGATGGCCGGTAATGTGCTGGGTCAGGGGTATACCGCCGGCGTGGGCATGTCGATCGGCACGGCCTTTGGCCGGATTGCCGGGACGCAGGCCGCCCTGGCCGCCCTGGCAAAAGCCGGACACGGAGCCGCTCATGCAGCAGCTTGAAGCCCTGACCCGCGAGGCCCGCGCCCTGGCTAGCGGTGCCCCGGCGCTGACGGCGCCCGAAGCTGAGCTGGCGCGCCAGATGCAGATCTGCAATGCCTGCCGCTACTGCGAAGGGTTTTGCGCCGTATTTCCGGCCATGACGCGACGGCTGGAATTTGGCAAGGCCGACCTGCACTATCTGGCTAACCTGTGCCACAACTGTGGTGCCTGCCTGCACGCCTGCCAGTACGCGCCGCCCCATGCGTTTGCCGTGAACGTGCCCCAGAGCATGGCCCAGGTGCGAGTCCAAACCTACGCCGATTACGCCTGGCCGCCCGCGCTGGGGCGGCTGTACCAGCGCAATGGTCTGGTGCTCAGTCTGGCCCTGGCCGCCGGCCTGGCGTTTTTTTTGCTGTTGGCGCTGGCCCGCCAGGGCACCTTATGGGGCGCCCAGCCTGGCGGCAATTTTTACGCCTTGTTTCCACACAATCTGCTGGTGAGCCTGTTTGGACCGGTGTTTTTGTGGGCCGTGCTGGCCTTGGGGCTGGGGCTGCGGCGGTTCTGGCGTGAGGTGACGCCCGCCACGGGTGCCCAGCCCGCCAGCCGACCGGCTATGTTTGAGGCAAGCCAGAACGCGCTGACCCTTCGCTACCTGGACGGTGGCCACGGCGAAGGCTGCCACAACGAAGACGACGCCCCCACCCCGATGCGCCGACGCGCCCACCACTTGACCTTTTACGGCTTCATGCTGTGCCTGGCGGCCACCAGCCTGGCCACGGTCTACCACTACGCCTTTGGTTGGGTGGCGCCCTACGACCTGCCCAGCCTGCCCAAGGTGCTGGGCGCTGCCGGTGGCGTCAGTTTGTTACTGGGTACGGCGGCCCTGTTTCACCTCAACCTCAGACGCCACCCCGCACATGGCGATGCGGCGCAACGCCCGATGGACCTGGGGTTCACGGCGCTGTTGTTCTTGACCAGCGCCACCGGCCTGGCCTTGTGGCTGGCCCGGGGCACGCCTGCCCTGCCGGTCTTGCTGGCCGTCCATCTGGGTGTGGTGATGGCGCTGTTTGCCACGCTGCCCTATGGCAAGTTCGCCCATGGGGTTTTCAGAACCGCAGCCCTGATTCGCTACGCCGTCGAGAAGCGCATTCCCAGTGCCCTGGGCCTGCCTGATTGAGACCCGCCTGTCAGCGGCCCAGGCCGTTGACCGCGGCGTCGGTGTAGATCAGGTCTAGCGTGTGGCGCTGGCCCGCCAGATAGTCCTCCATGCATTGCAGCAGCAGCGGGCTGCGGTGCTGTGCCCGGCTGGCGCGAATCTCGTCGGGGCTCATCCAGAGCGTTCGCACGATACCGGCGTCCAGCGCGCGGCCCGCCTGGGCTTCGCCCAGTTCACCGCAAAAGGCGAATCGCAGGTAAGTGATGTCTTGCACCGTGCCTGCCTGGGGGTCAGCTCGCTGGAAGCGCGACAGGTAGACCCCCACCAGCGCCGTCGGACGGAAACTATGGGCGGTCTCTTCCAGAGTTTCACGGGCACAGGCCTCTGCCGGAGATTCGCCTGGGTCCAGGTGGCCCGCCGGGTTGTTCAGGCGCAGGCCCTCAGGGGTGTGCTCCTCGACCAATAAAAAGCGACCGTCCCGCTCAATCACGGCGGCCACGGTGACGCTGGGTTTCCATCGGATGTCCATCCAAGATTATCCCCATGTAAACTCTTAGAAGTTAATGATTTGTCTCCTACCCAACCCAACACGAGGACTCGCCCATGCTGATTGGCGTACCCACTGAAACCACCGCCGGCGAAACCCGGGTGGCCGTCACCCCTGAAACAGCCAAAAAGCTCAAGGCCCAAGGCCACACCCTGCGTATTCAGAGTGGCGCCGGCGTGGCCGCCAGTGTGACCGATGAAGCCTTTGTGGCCGCCGGTGCGGAGATCACCGATGCCGCCGGTGCGCTGGGCTGCGACCTGGTGCTCAAGGTCCGCACCCCGAATGACCACGAGGCCGCTCAGATGAAGGCTGGCGCGGCCCTGGTCGGCATGCTCAACCCCTTTGACGCCACCGGTCTGCAGGGCCTGGCCGGAGCCGGGCTGACCAGCTTTGCGCTTGAAGCGGCCCCCCGCACGACCCGGGCCCAGAGCATGGACGTACTGTCGAGCCAGGCCAACATCGCCGGCTACAAGGCCGTGATGATGGCGGCCGACAAGTACCAGCGGTTTTTCCCAATGCTGATGACCGCAGCCGGCACTGTCAAGGCAGCGCGGGTGGTGATTTTGGGCGTCGGCGTGGCCGGTCTGCAGGCCATTGCCACCGCCAAGCGGCTGGGCGCGGTGATCGAGGCGTCCGACGTGCGCCCCAGCGTCAAGGAGCAGGTAGAGTCTCTGGGGGCCAAGTTCATTGAGGTGTCCTACGACACAACGGAAGAAAAAGAGGCAGCGGTGGGCGTGGGCGGTTATGCCCGCCCGATGCCGCAGAGCTGGCTGGACCGGCAGAAGGTCGAAGTCGCCAAGCGCGTGGCGCAGGCCGACATCGTGATCAGCACCGCGCTGATTCCGGGCCGGCCGGCCCCGGTGCTGGTCACCGAAGACATGGTGCGTTCGATGAAGCCGGGTTCGGTCATCGTTGACCTGGCAGCCGGGCGCGGGCCGGGCGGCGGGGGCAACTGCCCGCTGACCGAGACTGACCGCACCGTGGTCAAGCACGGCGTGACGTTGGTGGGTGACACTAACCTGCCCGCGCTGGTGGCGGCTGACGCCTCGGCGCTTTATGCGCGCAATGTGCTCGATTTCCTCAAGCTGGTGCTGGGCAAGGACGGCGGCCTGCAGGTCGACCTGACCGATGACATCGTCGCCGCCTGCCTGATGACCCAGGGCGGCGAAGTCAAACGCAAGTAACACAGCTCAACAGGACTGCTCACCATGGACATTCTTTCCCCCACGATCACCAACCTGATCATCTTCGTGCTGGCCATTTACGTGGGCTACCACGTGGTCTGGACCGTGACACCGGCACTGCACACGCCGCTGATGGCGGTAACCAACGCCATCTCGGCCATCGTCATCGTCGGCGCCATGCTGGCGGCGGCACTCACTGAAACCCCGCTGGGCAAAACCATGGGTGTGCTGGCGGTGGCACTGGCGGCAGTCAATGTGTTTGGCGGCTTCATGGTGACCCGGCGCATGCTGGAAATGTTCAAGAAGAAAGAGCGGCCCGCTGCCGCCAAGGGAGACGCCAAATGAGCATGAACCTCGTCACCCTGCTGTACCTCTTCGCCAGCGTCTGCTTCATTCAGGCGCTCAAGGGCCTGAGCCACCCCACCACCTCGATCCGCGGCAACCTGTTCGGCATGGTTGGCATGGCGGTGGCGGTGCTGACCACTGCCGCGCTGATTGTCAAGATTGCCGAGCAGACCGGCCAGGGCGGCGCCATGGGCATGGCCTGGGTGCTGGGCGCGCTGTTGGTGGGCGGCGCCGCCGGCACCGTGATGGCCCAACGCGTCGAGATGACCAAGATGCCCGAGCTGGTGGCCTTCATGCACAGCATGATCGGCCTGGCGGCGGTGTTCATCGCAGTAGCCGCAGTGGCCGAGCCCTGGGCCTTCGGCATTGTGGCCAAGGGCACGGCCATTCCTGCTGGCAACCGGCTCGAGTTATTTTTGGGTGCGGCCATCGGCGCCATCACCTTCAGCGGCTCAGTCATCGCTTTCGGCAAACTGTCGGGCAAGTACAAGTTCCGCCTGGTCCAGGGAGCGCCGGTGCAGTTTGCCGGTCAGCACAAGCTCAATCTGGTGCTGGGGCTGGCGATGCTTGGCCTGGGCCTGGTGTTTGCGTTCACCGAGAGCTGGCCGGCCTTCTTTGCCATGCTGGCGCTGGCCTTTGTGATGGGCGTGCTGATCATCATCCCGATCGGCGGCGCCGACATGCCGGTGGTGGTGTCCATGCTCAACAGCTACTCGGGCTGGGCAGCAGCCGGCATCGGCTTCAGCCTGAATAACGCCATGCTGATCGTGGCCGGCTCTCTGGTGGGCAGCTCGGGCGCGATTCTGAGCTACATCATGTGCAAGGCCATGAACCGATCGTTCTTTAATGTGATCCTGGGCGGCTTTGGCGGCGAGGCCGGCACGGCCGCCGCAGGAGCGGCGGTACAGCGCGCAGTCAAGAGTGGCAGCGCTGACGACGCCGCCTTTGTGCTGAGCAATGCCGAGACCGTGGTCATCGTGCCCGGCTACGGCCTGGCCGTGGCGCGGGCCCAGCACGCCGTCAAGGAACTGGCGCTCAAGCTCACCGAAAAAGGTATCACCGTCAAGTACGCCATCCACCCGGTGGCGGGGCGCATGCCGGGCCACATGAACGTGCTGCTGGCCGAGGCCGAGGTGCCCTACGACCAGGTGTTTGAGATGGAAGACATCAACGGCGAGTTTGGCCAGGTCGACGTGGCCATCATCCTGGGCGCCAATGATGTGGTCAACCCTGCTGCCCACGTCAAGGGCAGCGCCATTTACGGCATGCCGATTCTGGAGGCCTACAAGGCCAAAACCGTGATCGTCAACAAGCGCTCCATGGCGGCTGGTTATGCCGGCCTGGACAACGAGCTGTTCTACATGGACAAGACCATGATGGTGTTTGGCGACGCCAAAAAAGTGGTTGAAGACATGGGCAAGGCGATCGAGTAAGCGGCCGCACCGCCAGGGGAGGGCTTGGTGGCAACGCTGGCTATCCTGAGCGCGCTGGCCGAGGAGCAGCAGGGCCTGCTGGCCTGCCTGTCACAGCCGGTCTGCCTGCGCCGGGCCGGGCGCGAGATCTGGCGTGGCCAGTGGCAGGGGCAGGACGTGCTTCTGGCCCTGTCGCGCATAGGCAAGGTGGCGGCAGCCACCACCACCACTGCTCTGATCGAAGGTTTGTGCGCCACCCATGTGGTGTTCACCGGGGTGGCTGGCGGCATCGGCGCAGGGGTTCGGGTAGGCGATTTGGTGGTGGCGACTGAGTTCGTGCAGCACGACCTGGACGCCTCGCCGCTGTTCCCGCGCTTTGAGATTCCGCTCTACGGTCGCAGCCGACTGGGCTGCGACCCTGGCCTGACTGCTCTGCTTTTAAGAGCATCAGAGTCAGCTGCGACAAGGCTTACAGGCCAATTTGACCAAATTTCTGGGCCGATGCGCTCGACCGTGCACACCGGGCTGATCGCCAGTGGCGACCGCTTTGTGTCGGGGGCGGCGGAGTTGCAGGGCCTGCAGCAGCGGCTGCTGGGTGGCGGGCACGCGCCGCTGGCGGTGGAAATGGAAGGGGCGGCGGTGGCGCAGGTCTGTTTTGATTACGGCATACCTTTTGCTGCGGTGCGCACCATCTCGGATCGCGCGGACGATGCGGCCCATGTCGACTTTCCCCGCTTTGTGCGCGAGGTGGCCAGCCCCTATGCGCTCGCCATCATGGCGGCTTTCCTGCAATTGCTACCAAAAAAATAGCTTTAAACCCAAGCAGGACAAGGGCTAGAGGCCTTTTTTACTTGAGCCAGCCGCGTTTTCGGAAGTACCACATCGGCACCAAGGCGCTGGCCACCATCAGCGCCAGCGCGTAGGGGTAGCCCAGCGACCAGTCCAGTTCGGGCATGAACTTAAAGTTCATACCGTAGAGGCTGGCGATCAAGGTGGGTGGCAGCAGCGCTACGCTGGCCACCGAGAAAATCTTGATGATCTTGTTCTGGTTGATGTTGATGAAACCCACGGTGGCGT
>CALPLW020000169.1 GCA_943324505.2 Comamonas sp. lk | reverse complement strand
GGCTTGGCCGGCGGCAGCGCTCTTGAGCGTGATGCGCGTGCCATTGCGGGCGACGCCGAGCGCGGCCAGTGCCACAAACTCACGCTCGGTGTAGTCCAAGGGCCGGGTCAGGCCCAGGCGGGCTGCATAGCGTGGCACGCTGGGCGCCGCCAGGTCATAGCACAGGCGGCGCAGCGGAAACTGCGCGATGCCGACCCGCTGCGCCCCTTTGAGCCGGCCCAGCCACCAGGTTAGCAATGAGGTTTTCATGCCGCTGGATTCGCAGTCGATGATCAGGTCGATGGGCTGGTCTTTTAACCGTTGCGCTACCTCGGCCCAGACCTGGGCACGTGGCAGGCTGGCTTGCCTGCCACGGTTCGGATCTCCCGTCTTGACCGTGACAAAGTGGGCGCTGGCGAGCAGGTGGTGACTGCGGATAAAGGCCTCCGTGGCGCAGCCGCTCTGCTTGCTCAGCATCAGCAGGTGCAGCCGGGCATCGGGCCAATGAGCCTTAAGCGCGCTCCAGGCTGCAGAGCTGCGCAGCAGGTCGCCGATGCCCATGCTGTGGGCCTTGACCAGGAGGATGTTGGCCGGGTTCATTTCGCTGGGTGTCGTGTTCATCCGCCCACGGCCGCCCCGGCATGGGCCAGCCCGGCCGCCACCCCACCAAAGCGGTTACCTTCGACCAATGTCGCCTGTGGCATGGCCAGGCGCAGGGCGTCGACCAGCGGCCGCAGGGCAGAGGACCCGCCGGTCAGGTAGACCGCATCTACGCTGGTTTGTCCGGCGGCGCGGACACAGGCTTGGGCGCACTGCACCACCTGCGCCACCGGCACTTGAAGCGCATCATGAAGTCTCCTGGCATCGATGCTGGCGTCCAGCGCTGCCCCCAAAAAATCCAGCTGGATCTGCGCCATTTGGCCCGACTCGGAGCAGGCAATTTTGGCGCTCTCCACTGCTGACAGCAGACGGTGGCCGTGTTGCCCGTCCAACACCCGCAAAAGGCGCTGGTGCAGCACCGGGTCGGCGTAGCTGGGGCGCAACTCGCGGGCAAAGTTCATGGCGCGCCGGGTGTAGGCCTGGTGGATCAAGTGCCAGGTGGCCAGGTCAAAAAATACGCTGTTGGGCACTGGCCGGCCGCCTGCGCCCTGGTGCCGGTAACCCAGCAGCGGCATCACCGCAGCCAGGTCGAGCAGGCGGTCAAAGTCTGTGCCGCCCAGGTGGACGCCGGTGGTGGCCAGGATGTCGGCGCGCCGGTCGCGCAGGTGGCTGCGCGCCGGGTTCAGCCGGATCACGGTGAAGTCCGAGGTGCCGCCGCCAATGTCCACCACCAGCGCCGTGGTTTCGCCGTTCACGCGTTGCTCGTAGTCAAGAGCGGCGGCAATCGGTTCGAGCTGGCACTCTATCCTGCTGAATCCGGCATCACGGGCGGCGCTCTCCAGTGTGGTCTGAGCCTGCGCGTCACGTTGGGCATCGTCGTCGACAAAGTGCACCGGTCGGCCCAACATGACATGGGTCAGCGGCTGGCCGGCGCAGGCTTCGCAGCGGCGCTTGAGTTCCTTGAAAAACAGCACCAGGATGTCGTAGAAGCGCAGGCTCTGGCCATTGACGGCGGTGTACTCGTCCATCAGCCGGCTGCCCAGCAGGCTTTTGAGCGAGCGCAGCAATCTACCCTCGGTGCCTGCCAGGTAGGCCTGCATCGCCTCGCCGCCATACAGCACAGTCTGCGTCTCGCTGGCAAAAAAAAGGGCCGTTGGCATCTCGGCCCGGCCCTCACCCAGCGGCACCACCTGTAGCCGGCCGCCGGCACCGATCAGCGCTGCGGCCGAGTTGGAGGTGCCGAAGTCGATGCCCAGCACCGGCTGCCGGCCAGTGCTGGCAGCGTGGTGCGTCGGGCGTTCCAGCAGCTGGTTCAAGCGGCCGGCCCCAGCACCTGGGCCAGGAAGGCCGAGATGTCGGCAATCTCGCGCGGGTGCAGGCTGTGCGGCATCGGGTAGCTGTGCCATTGCACCGGCTGGCCCAGCGTGGCCAGCGCATCGCGCGAGGCTTCGCCGCGCGCAAGCACCACCACGGGGTCTTGAGTGCCATGCGCCATGAAGACGGGTGTTTGGGCGTTGGCCGGGTGGCGCTCCGCTGCGAGCCGGTCGACCAGCGGCAGATAGCCCGAGAGCGCCATGATGCCGGCCAATCGATGCGGCAGGCGCAGGCCCGTGTGCAGGGCCATGGCACAGCCCTGGCTGAAACCGGCCAGCACGATGTGTTCAGCCGGTATGCCGCGCGCAACTTCATGCGCTATCAATGCAACGATCGCACGTTCCGATGCCTGGATGCCTGCCGCATCCTGCTGGCTGATCAGGTTCGGCCCCAGGATGTCGTACCACGCCGGCATCACATAACCGCCATTGACCGTGACCGGCATGCTGGGCGCGTGCGGAAAGATAAATCGGATGGGCGGGCAGCCTGACAGGTCAAGTTCGGGCACCAGGCTGGCGAAGTCGTGACCATCGGCGCCCAGGCCGTGCAACCAAATCACCGCTGCGGTGGGCTGCGGTGCGGATTCGATTTCAACGTAGGGCAACAAAGAGGTCATGGTGAGTGATTAGGGTTATTGGCCATAGCGTTTGAGCCATTCCCGCTCCAGCGGGTCGACCCAGCTGCCGTGCGGCTCGGGCAAGGCTGGCGCGCTGCGTGCCACCTGGCCCGGCAGCGGTTGGGCGGCAAAGCGCGCGCGGTCGGCCGGGCTCAGACGCTCCAAGGCCAGCACGGTGGGGTCGCCCCACACCTCGATGTCGGCTTTGCGCGCCTGCGCCTCGGGGCTGAGCAGAAAGTTGGCCACCACCTGCGCACCTTCGCTGGCGCTGGCGTTCACGGGAATCGCTACGAAGTGTGTGTTGCCAATCGTTCCGCTCTCAAATTGATAGCTGACGATGCTTGCGGGCAGACGCTTGGCGGCGATTTCGTTGGCCGCATCATTGGGATTGAAGGTCAGCGCCAGCAGCAGTTCGCCATCGGCCAACATCTGGCGCATGGCCTCAGCGTTAAGTGGGAACTGGCGCCCGGCGCGCCACAGCTGTGGGTGCAGCGCGTCCAGGGTGCGCCACAGTGGCGCCGTGGCCTGCGTAAAGGCCGCTGGCGTGACCGGGCGGTACAAGGCGCTGCGCTCAGTGTTCAGGTCCAGCAGCAGCTGTTTGAGAAAGGTGGTGCCATGAAAATTAGGCGGGCGCGGGTAGGTCAGGCGGCCGGGGTTGGCCTTGGCAAAGGACAGCAGCGCGTCAAGACTTCGTGGTGGTTCGGGCGTGCGCCGACTGTCCGCCATAAAGGTCAGCTGCGCCATGCCCCAGGGCGCCTCCAGCCCGTCCACCGGCTCGGAGAAATCCAGGCGAGTCGTGGGTTTGCCCTGCACGTCCACCAGCGCATAGCCGGGCAGGCCTTCAGCAAAGGGGCCAAACAGCAGTCCCTCGCGCTTCATGGTCAGGAAGTTCTCACCGTTGATCCACACCAGGTCCACACTGCCCCGGGTCTTGCCGGCGGCTTTTTCGGCCCGTACCCGCTTGACCATGTCAGCGGCATCGCTGATCTTGACGTGCTCTAGCCGCACCCCATAACGCTGCTGCACCTCGCCGGCCACCCACTGGATGTAGCGGTTGATCGCCTCCGAGCCACCCCAGGCGTTGAAGTAAACGGTCTGCCCGCGCGCCTGTGCTTCAATGGCCGCCCAGGCAGCAGTTGTTTGGGCCCAGGCCGGGGCGCTCAGGCCCGCCGCTATGGCAGCCAGGAGGGCTAGCGCGGCACGGCGCGTTGGCAGGCATGGATCCCCGCTTCCGCGGGAATCCAGGCTAATTGAGTTTTGACCGAGGTGAGGGGTGTTCATGACAGCAGGGCCTGTGCAAATTCGCGGGCATTGAAGGTTTCCAGGTCTTCAAGCTGCTCGCCGACGCCGATAAAGTAAACCGGGATCGGCCGCTCCCGCGCAATCGCAGCCAGCACGCCACCCTTGGCGGTGCCATCCAGTTTTGTCACGATCAAGCCGGTCAGTTGCAGCGCGTCGTCAAAGGCGCGCACCTGCGCCAGTGCGTTCTGGCCGGTGTTGCCGTCAATCACCAGCAGCGCCTCGTGCGGTGCGCTGGCGTCGGCCTTCTGGATCACGCGTTTGATCTTTTTCAGCTCTTCCATCAGGTGCAACTGGGTGGGCAGCCGCCCGGCGGTGTCCACCAGCACCACATCACGGCCCCGTGCCCGCCCGGCACTGACCGCATCAAAGCTCACCGCTGCCGGGTCGCCGCCCTGCTGGCTGATGATTTCCACCGTATTGCGCTCAGCCCAGGCCCCCAGTTGCTCGCGTGCGGCAGCGCGGAAGGTGTCGGCAGCAGCCAGCAGCACGCTGGCACCGTCCTGCGCCAGGTGGTGGGTCAGTTTGCCGATGGACGTGGTCTTGCCGGCGCCGTTGACACCCGCAACCATGATCACGGTGGGTTTATGCTGACCAATCAGCAGCCGCTTCTCAAGCGGCGCCAGTAGTGCCGTGAGTGACTCCACCAGCAGCGCCTTGACGGCTGCCGGCTCGGTGACGCGCGCCTCTTTGACCCGGCGCTTGAGGTCACTCAGCAAAAACTCGGTGGCCTTGACGCCGGTGTCGGCCATCAACAGCGCTGACTCCAGGTCTTCATACAGTGCCTCGTCAATGCGGGTGCCGGTGAAGACGCTGGCGAGGGCGCTGCCCGTCTTGCGCAGGCCAAGGCTGAGCTTGCGCAACCAGGAGCTGCGTTCGGCTGGGACAGCCGGGCTGGCCGTGGCCAGATCGACAACAGGTGCGTCGGCGACCTGCCGTTGCGGGCTTGGGCCACTGGTCTGGGCGGTAGTCTCGACCGGTGGCGGAGATTTCTTTTTGAAAAAACTGAACATTGGGCGCTACTTAGAATCACAGCATTCTATGAAACCCCTTTTCCTGCGCCTGCTAGGCGCCCGTACCCTGGTGGCGTGTGTCTTGTGCTGCCCACTGCTGATGGGCACGGTTCAAGCCCAGGCCGTCGTCCAAGCGACACAGTTCACACTGGCCAATGGCCTCACCGTCATCGTCAAACCCGATCGACGTGCCCCGACGGCGGTGCACATGCTGTGGCTGCGGGTGGGCTCCATGGACGAGGTGGACGGCAGCTCCGGGGTGGCCCATGTGCTCGAGCACATGATGTTCAAAGGCTCGGCCGAGCTCAAGGCCGGTGAGTTCTCTCGCCGTGTGGCTGCGCTGGGCGGGCGCGAGAACGCCTTTACCGGCAAGGACTACACAGGCTACTACCAGCAGATTCCGGCCAACCGCCTGGCCGACGTGATGCGGTTGGAGGCCGACCGTTTTGCCAATAACCAGTGGGCCGATGCCGAGTTTGCCAAGGAGATTGAGGTGGTCAAGGAGGAGCGCCGCCTGCGCACCGAGGACAGTCCGCGCGCCATGATGAGCGAGGCGCTTGCGGCGTCGGTGTTCCTGGCCTCCCCCTACCGTCGGCCGATTGTGGGCTGGATGAGCGACCTTGACGCCATGACGGCCACCGACGTGCGTGAGTTTTACCAACGCTGGTATGTGCCGGCCAATGCGGCGGTGGTGGTGGCCGGCGATGTGGATGTGTCACAGGTCCGTCAGTGGGCTGAGCAGTACTACGGTGCGATTCCGGCACGTGCAGTGCCGGCGCGTAAACCCCGCACCGAGCCCATTCAGACTGGTATGCGCCGTCTGGAGCACAAGGCGCCGGCTGAGCAGGCGCAGGTCACCTTGGCCTTCAAGGTTCCCGGCCTCTCAGGGCTGGACGCGAGCGCCGGTGCCGCCGCTGATGACGCCTTGGCGCTGACCGTGTTGTCGGCGGTTTTGGATGGCTACAGTGGCGCCCGACTGGACCGCAGCCTGACACAGGGCGCAGAGCGCCTGGCCGACAACGCCTGGGCCTACAACGGTCTGTGGGGCCGGGGACCGCAACTGTTCTCGCTGGGCGCCACACCGGCGCCGGGCAAGACCGTGGCTGATGTGGAAGCAGCGCTTCGGGCGCAGGTTGAACGGATTGCCCGCGAAGGCGTGACCGAGGCCGAGTTGACCCGCGTCAAGACCCAATGGGTGGCGGCCCAGGTGTACAAGCTTGATTCGGTCTTTAATCAGGCGCGCGAGATCGGCAGCCAGTGGGTGCAAGGATTGCCACTGGATGCGGGTGACCGGCTGATTGAGCGTTTGCGCGGCGTCAGCGCAGCGCAAGTGCAGGCGGTGGCCGCCCGCTATTTTGGTGACGACCAGCTCACGGTGGCCGTGTTGCGGCCGCAGCCGCCGGACCCGAACCGCAAGGCGAGAGTGCCGGCGGCGGGTCTGCGCCATTGACCCGGCTTGCTGCGAGAACCTATGAATACTCCTAAAAAGATAGCTGTAAAGCCAATGCTGGCGTGGGTCGGACTGGTTTTTTGCATGGGATCGGCCATGGCTGGCATCCCTATTGAACGCTGGGTACAGGCCTCAGGGGCCGAGGTTTATCTGGTGCCCAGCCCGGCGATCCCCATGCTCGATGTACAAATCGATTTCGACGCTGGCAGCCGGCGTGACCCGCCAGCGCAGGCTGGCTTGGCCGGCATCATGGCGGCCATGAGCGCCAAGGGCGTGCTGGCCGCCGGCCCGACGGAGCCCGCACTGGATGAAAACGCCTTGAGCGAGGCCTGGGCCGATCTGGGGGCCTCATTCGGTGGCGGCGCTGGCGCCGACCGATTGAGCTTTTCCTTGCGAACCTTAAGCTACCCCGACCTGTTGGCACGCGCAGCGGCACTGGCAGCACGCCAACTTGGGCAGCCCACCTTTCCAGATGCCGTTTGGCAGAATGAGCGCGAGCGCCTGAAGGCCTCACTGCGCGAGGCCAACACCCGGCCGGCCACCCTGGCCGCGCGTGCCTTCAGCCGTGCGGTTTACGGCAGCCACCCCTATGGCCAGGCAATGACCGAGGCCACCCTTGCGGCGATCAGCGTGGCCGATATGCAAGGTCTGCAGCGCACCCTGCTGCCCTGTCGGGCCCGCGTCACGCTGGTGGGTGCTGTGACCCGGCCGCAGGCCGACGAATTGGTGCACACCCTGCTGGCCCGCCTGCCGCCCGGCCCACCAGGCGCCTGCCCGCCGCTGGCCCCATTGCCTGAGGTGGCAGCGTTGACCCAGCCTTCAGAGCAAATCATCGCATTTGATTCGGCCCAGGCCCAGGTGCTGTTCGGTCAACCCGGTGTGACCCGTGCCGACCCTGACTATTTCGCCCTGACGGTGGGCAACTATGTGTTGGGCGGTGGCGGTTTTGTGTCGCGCCTGACGACCGAGGTTCGCGAAAAGCGTGGCCTGACCTACAGCGTCTACAGCTATTTCGCGCCTGGGATTCACGCCGGTGCCTTCACAGTGGGCCTGCAGACCCGGTCCGACCAGGCCGCCGCTGCATTGCAATTGGCGCGTGACGTGGTGGCGCGCTTTGTTACTGAGGGCCCGACCGAGGCCGAACTGCGTGCCGCCAAAGACAACCTGGTGGGCGGTTTTGCGCTTCGCATTGACACCAACCGTAAGCTGCTGGACAACGTGGCCAATATTGCTGCGCACCGGCTGCCGCTGGACTACCTTGACAGCTGGACTCAGCAGGTCGAGCAGGTGACGGTGGCCCAGGTGCGGGCGGCGTTTGAGCGCAAGCTTCAGCCAGCCACCATGGCCACTGTGGTGCTGGGCGCCACCGGTCCGACGGCGCCTTGATGCCTGCAAGCCACAAGCGCAAGCTCATGGCCCCCAACATCCTGTTCATCATGGCCGATCAGATGGCGGCGCCGATGTTGCCCATGCATGACCCGGCGTCACCCATCCGGATGCCACACCTGCAGGCGCTGGCGGCCCAGGGCGTGGTGTTTGACTCGGCTTACTGCAACAGCCCCTTGTGCGCGCCCTCGCGCTTCTCCATAGTCAGCGGGCAGTTGCCCTCCAAAATCGGCGCTTTTGACAACGCCGCCGATTTCCCGGCTGATGTGCCCACCTATGCCCATTACCTGCGCCGTCTGGGCTACCGCACAGCCCTGTCGGGCAAGATGCATTTTTGCGGCCCTGACCAGTTGCACGGCTACGAGGAACGCCTGACCAGCGACATTTACCCCGCCGACTACGGTTGGGCCGTCAACTGGGACGAACTGGAAAAGCGCCCGAGCTGGTACCACACCATGGCATCGGTGCTG
>CALPLW020000168.1 GCA_943324505.2 Comamonas sp. lk | reverse complement strand
CCCATGATCGCTACCAACACCACGCCCTCCATAGTGCCGATACCTGACCAGCATCTACCCGGGCCAGACCTTGACATGGTTATTTGGCTTGCCGGTTGAATCAGTCGACAGGATAGCCATGAAAATCTTGCTTTTTGGTAAAAACGGCCAGGTTGGCTGGGAACTGCAGCGCAGTCTGGCGCCATTGGGCGAGCTGGTGGCGCCTGGGCGGGACGATCCTGACCTGTGCGGCGACCTCAGCGATTTGGAGGGCCTGGCGCGCACCGTGCAAACCGTGCGGCCTGATGTGATCGTTAATGCCGCGGCGCACACGGCGGTGGACCGGGCCGAGAGCGAGCCCGAGCTGGCCCACACCCTCAATGCCCTGGCGCCCGGTGTGCTTGCGCAAGAGGCTGCCAAGCTGGGCGCCTGGCTGGTGCACTACAGCACCGACTATGTTTTTGATGGCAGCGGCAGCCGCCCCTGGACCGAAACCGATGCACCTGCCCCTTTAAGCGTCTATGGGCGGACCAAGCTTGAAGGCGAACGCCTGATCCAGGCGGCATGCCCGCAGCACCTGATTTTTCGTACCAGCTGGGTCTACGCCGCGCGGGGCGGCAACTTTGCCAAGACCATGCTGCGCCTGGCGCAGGAGCGCGAACGTCTGACGGTCATCAACGACCAGTTTGGCGCGCCCACTGGCGCAGAATTGATTGCGGATGTCACCGCCCACGCCATTCGGCAGTGCCTGCGCCAGCCCACCGATGCCGGCCTGTACCACTTGGCCGCCCGCGGCGAGACCACCTGGCATGGCTATGCCAATGAGGTGCTAGCCCTCGCCAGGCTGATCGATAGCGCTATCAAAATAAAAGTGACTGAGGTGGTGCCGGTGGCCACCAGTGCATTCCTAACCGCCGCCCGGCGGCCGCTCAACTCGCGGCTGGATACCCAAAAATTACAAACGGTTTTTGAGCTGACTTTGCCCAATTGGGACCATGGGATCGAAAGAATGATTCGGGAGGCTTCCTAAGCACTAACCGGCGTGGCGTCAGTTAGTTGGGGGAAGAGCATGGGTTCGGCAACCAATTGAGCCCGCCTGCTGTCTTGTTGGCATATCAGCCGCGGTCTGCCGATAAACTTGCCCGGTGACGTTTCGCCCTTAGATTGAAGTGATAGAGAGCTGCCTACTTAGTTTTTAAAAGGCCTTACATGAGCCACTGGTATCTGATCCACACCAAGATTCGACAGGAGCGGCACGCGTTGCAGAACCTGGAGCGGCAAGGTTTTGAGTGTTATTTGCCTTGTGTGCAGGCAGAAAAACTGCAATGTGGTGCGCTGGCTGTCGTGGATGAACCCCTTTTCCCCCGCTACCTCTTCATCCGCCTTGGCAGTGGTCTGGAGGGGCAGAACTGGGCGCCCATCCGTTCAACGACTGGGGTCAGCCGACTGGTCAGCTTTGGTAATGTCCCCGCCAAGGTGGACGATGAGTTGGTGGACGCTATCCGGTCACAAATCTCTGGCCCGGCTGGCCTGCGCCGTCAGTTTGAGCCCGGCCAGAAGGTGGTCATTACCCAAGGGCCATTTGCGGGTTTAGAGGCTATTTACCAGTTGAGCGACGGCGAAAGCCGCGTCATGGTGCTGCTGAACATCCTGAGTAAAACCGTCAAGATGTACCTGGCGCCTACCGGCCTACGCAAGATGAATTAACGCCTTGTGAGGCTTAGTGTTTTGGCAGCGCGTGGTTCGCTGCAAATTGGGCCTCCGACCTCCGCAGCGTTTCATTTTCTCGGCAATTATTTGCTTGCCTGAGGAAACTGCGATTCAAATCACGCTATCATCGTTCGAAACTGGACAAAACGCTGTAATGGCAGATCTCCGCAGCCTAGGCTGAGGCGACTTGGCGGTAGCGTGGCTAAACAACCTCGTGATGATTAATCGCCGATCCCAGCATCAAGAAGACACCCGGTTCAGGGTCTTGCGCATGCTGCAAGAAAACCCAGACATGACCCAGCGCGAAATTGCAGAAAAGCTGGGGTTGAGCGCCAGTGGCATGAATTACTGCCTTAAAGCCCTGATCGAAAAAGGGTGGGTCAAGGTCCAGAACTTCAGTCAGTCCAAAAACAAGTTTGGTTACATCTATGTGCTGACACCTCAGGGCATTTTGGAGAAAATTACCCTGACCAGCAGATTCCTCAAGCGCAAGCAAGCAGAATACGACGCACTCAGGGCTGAAATTGATGGTTTGACCGAAGAGCTCAGCACCGCTGCCAACGCAAAACCTGAAAACATATGACGAAAAACCTCTCTGCGATTCTCCCTGTCGTCCTGTGCGGCGGGTCTGGAACGCGCCTTTGGCCGCTCAGCCGCAAGAGTTTTCCCAAGCAGTTCGTTCCGCTTATCGACAACAAGAGCCTGCTCCAGCTCACGTTAGAGCGTGTCTCCATGCTTAGCAAAAACGTGATCTGCGTCGCCTCGGACGAACACCGTTTCTTGGTGGCCGATGCTCTCCAATCTGCCAAAGTACAGGGCACCGTTTTGTTGGAGCCGGTGGCCCGCAACACTGCCGCCGCCATGGCCATCGCCACTTTTGCAGCTAATCCAGAAGACCTCTTGTTGTTCTGCCCCTCAGACCACCACATCCCCGACGCCGCGGCATTTGCCATGGTGGTGCAGCAAGGCGTTGCCGCTGCTCAATCCGGCGCGATTGTGACCTTCGGCATCGCTCCCACCTTCCCTAGTACCGCCTACGGCTACATCCGCCAAGGCGGCGCCCGGGCAGACGGCGTTTTCAAGGTGGATGGCTTTACAGAAAAGCCTGCCCAAGAGAGGGCCGAGGCCTTGATGCTCTCAGGTCGCGCGCTTTGGAACGCCGGTATCTTTTTGTGTTCAGCCCAGACCCTGCTCAGCGCTTTGGAGCAGCAGGCGCCAGACATCTTGAAAGCCTGCCAGCAGGCGATGGCCTTAGCTGCCCAAGACGGCAGCTTTGTGCGTCCTCAGGCACAAGCGTTTGAAGCCTGTCGGTCTGAGAGCATCGACTATGCCGTTATGGAACGCCACGCCAACGTAGTCGTGCTCCCTTTCACCAGCGCCTGGAGCGACGTCGGCAGTTGGAACGCTGTGGCAGAACTGACTCATGCCGACGGCCAAGGCAATCGCATTAACGGTCAGGGCTTTGCCTTGTATGCAGACAACACCTTTGTCCACGCCCCCCATCGCCCTGTGGTGGCCTTGGGTACGCAAGACCTATTGATCATTGACACCCCAGACGCCCTGCTGGTCGCGGCCCGCAGCCACGTGGAGCAGGTCAAGCAGGTGGTAGCTCGCCTAGACGCAGACAACATCTCGCAATCCGTCCAGCACCGCAAAGTTGCCAGACCTTGGGGCACTTATGACAGCGTGGACTTGGGTGAGCGGCACCAAGTCAAACGCATCACAGTGCGCCCCGGTGCCAAGCTCAGCCTGCAAATGCATCACCACCGTGCTGAGCACTGGATCGTCGTCAAAGGCACAGCATTGGTGACCAAGGGCGAGGAAGAGACTTTGCTCACAGAAAATCAAAGTACCTACATCCCGCTGGGCGTTAAGCATCGGCTGGAAAACCCCGGCAAGACCGACCTTGAGCTGATTGAGGTGCAGTCGGGGAGTTACTTGGGTGAGGACGACATCGTGCGCTTTGAGGACACCTATGGCCGTGGATAAAATTTACATAGCAGGCCACCGTGGCATGGTTGGCAGTGCCATTATGCGCATCCTGCAGCAGCAGGGTCAGCGCAACTTCGTCACAAGAACCCACGCCGAGTTGGACCTTACCAACCAAGCCGCCGTACAAGCTTTTTTTCAAATAGAAAAGCCCACCCAGGTCTACCTGGCTGCGGCCAAAGTAGGCGGTATCCACGCTAACAACACCTACCCTGCCGAGTTCATCTATCAAAACCTGATGGTGCAGGCTAACGTGATTGACGCGGCTTTCAGGAGTGGCGTTCAAAAGCTCTTGTTCCTTGGCTCAAGCTGTATTTATCCGAAGCTGGCCCCGCAGCCAATGGCAGAGGACGCCTTGCTGACCGGCACCTTAGAGCCCACCAACGAGCCCTACGCCATCGCCAAAATTGCCGGCATCAAGCTGTGTGAGAGCTATAACCGCCAGTACGGCCAAAGCCACAGCGTTGACTACCGCAGTGTCATGCCCACCAACCTTTACGGCCCCGGCGACAACTACCACCCAGAAAACAGCCACGTCATCCCGGCTTTGATCCGCCGGTTTCATGAAGCAAAGATCAATAACACCTCCAACGTCACCATCTGGGGCAGTGGGACGCCACGGCGTGAATTTTTGTACGTCAACGACATGGCCGCCGCGAGCGTTTTTGTGATGAACCTGCCCAAAGCCACTCTGGACGCCCACACGCAGCCCATGGGAAGCCACATTAACGTCGGCTTTGGTGACGACATTACCATCAAAGAGCTGGCATTGACCGTGGGCAAGACCGTTGGTTACCAAGGTGCGATCGACTTTGACACCAGCAAACCCGATGGCTCTCCGCGCAAGCTGATGGACACCAGCCGGTTGAATGCACTCGGCTGGCAAGCCAAAGTCAGCCTAGTCTCAGGTCTTGCCACCGCCTACCAAGATTTCATAGCCCAAGCAACATCATGACAACAAACTCGAAAGTAGCCTTAATCACGGGCGTCACCGGCCAAGACGGCTCCTACTTAGCCGAATTTCTAATAGAAAAAGGCTACACAGTGCACGGCATCAAGCGCCGGGCCAGCTCGTTCAACACCCAGCGTGTAGACCATATTTACCAAGACCCGCACGTAAGCAGTGCAAGATTCAAGCTGCACTACGGCGACCTGAGCGACAGCAGCAACTTGACCCGCATTATTCAAGAAACCCAGCCAGACGAAATCTACAACCTGGGCGCCCAGTCCCACGTGGCTGTGAGCTTTGAAAGCCCCGAATACACGGCTGATGTCGATGCAATGGGTACGCTGCGTATTTTGGAAGCTATTCGCATACTGGGGCTGGAGAAGAAAGCCCGCTTTTACCAGGCCAGCACCTCAGAACTTTACGGTCAGGTGCAAGAGACGCCGCAAAAGGAAACCACCCCGTTTTACCCTCGAAGTCCCTACGCAGTGGCCAAGCTCTACGCCTACTGGATCACGGTCAACTACCGTGAGGCCTACGGCATCTACGCCTGCAACGGCATTCTGTTCAATCACGAAAGTCCACGCAGGGGCGAAACCTTCGTCACCCGCAAAATCACACGGGGTTTGGCCAACATCAGCCAAGGCCTGGAGGACTGCCTGTATATGGGCAACATCGACGCCCTGCGCGACTGGGGCCATGCCAAAGACTACGTGCGCATGCAATGGATGATGTTGCAACAAGACACGCCTGATGATTTCGTCATCGCTACCGGTAAGCAATACAGCGTGCGCCAGTTTATCGAGTGGACCGCCACAGCGCTTGGCATGCATCTTCGCTGGGAAGGCGAGGGCGTCAATGAGGTCGGCTACGCAGATGGGAAGGTCATTGTCCGTATCGACCCCCGTTACTTTCGGCCCACTGAAGTTGAAACCTTGCTCGGTGACCCGACCAAAGCCAAACAAAAACTGGGTTGGACCCCCGAAATCACCGCCCAACAAATGTGCGCCGAAATGGTCGCTGCCGACTTGGCCCAGGCCAAACAACATGCATTGCTCAAAGCCAACGGATACAGCGTCAATGTGAGCGTTGAGTAGTCCATGAAAATCGCCATCGCTGGTCTTGGCTACGTCGGGCTGTCAAACGCCGTACTGCTAGCCCAGCACAACGAGGTGGTGGCGATCGACATCGCCCCTGACAAAGTGGCCATGCTCAACCGCAAGCAAAGCCCCATTGAAGATGCCGAAATTGAAGACTACCTGCAACACCGGCAGTTAAACCTGCGCGCCACATTGAACAAGCAAGACGCCTACGCCGGCGCAGACTACGTCATCATCGCCACCCCGACTGACTATGACCCAAAGAATAACTACTTCAACACCCAATCGGTAGAGGCTGTCATACAAGACGTGCTGGCTATCAGCCCGCAGGCGGTGATGGTCATCAAATCTACAGTGCCCGTAGGCTACACAGCCAAGCAAAACGAGCCCAACCTCATCTTCTCCCCCGAATTCCTCCGCGAAGGCAAAGCCCTTTACGACAACCTGCACCCCAGCCGAATCGTTGTGGGCGAAAAATCAGCCAGAGCCGCCACCTTTGCCGGTTTACTACAGCAGGGCGCCATCAAGCAAAACATTGACGTGCTGCTGACCGACAGTACCGAAGCCGAAGCCATCAAGCTCTTCGCCAACACCTATCTGGCCATGCGCGTGGCCTACTTTAACGAGCTAGACACCTACGCTGCCACCCACGGCTTAGACACGCGCCACATCATTGATGGCGTGTGCCTGGACCCGCGCATAGGCCAGCACTACAACAATCCCAGTTTTGGCTACGGCGGCTACTGCTTGCCCAAAGACACCAAACAACTTCTCGCCAACTACAAGGATGTACCGCAAACATTGGTGCGCGCTATCGTCGAATCCAACACCACACGCAAAGACTTCATTGCCGAAGACATCATTACCACCGCCTTTTCAATCATTGCGAAGGAAGCCCAGCCATCCAAATCTCTAGTCATTGGTATCTACCGCCTTGTCATGAAAGCCGGCTCAGACAACTACCGTTCCAGCAGCATCCAGGGGATCATGAAGCGCATCAAAGCCAAGGGCGTGGAAGTTATCGTGTATGAACCTGCTTTGATTGAAGAGAAGTTTTTCAATAGCCGTGTCGTGAACGATCTGGCTCAGTTCAAGTCTGAGTCTGATGTCATCGTAGCAAACCGGATGACAGATGACATCAGCGATGTAATGGGCAAGGTCTATAGCCGCGATTTGTTTGGGCTGGATTAAGTGATATCCCGCCTTACGCAGCTGCTCAGCAGCGCAAGATCGCACGCTGGATTTCGGCGCTATGCGTCAAACACTTCGTGGATGTTTGCGGAGCAAATGATGCGTATGCTGGCGGGTTTGCTGGTGGGGATATGGGTGGCTCGCTATTTAGGACCCGCGCAATTCGGGCTGTTTAGTTACGCTGTGGCGTTTGCTGCTTTGTTCAGTAGTATTGCAAAGCTTGGGCTGGACAGCATCATGGTACGAGACCTAGTGCGTGAGCCTGCTCAGCGAGACATTTACATGGGAACCGCCTTTTGGCTCAAACTAGCCGGCTCTCTAGCTATGCTGGGTGTGATTGGCATCGCCCTGCAGCTCACGACCAGTGACAGCACAACCAGACTGTATATTTTTATTATTGCCAGTGGTGCTATCTTTCAACCGTTTGAAGTAGTTGACTTCTATTTTCAGTCAAAAGTTCTTTCAAAGTTTGTCTCCATCTGTAAATTGATTCAGTTAACAATATCTTCGCTGATAAAAATATTTTTAATTTATATTGACTCCGGCCTTTTTTGGTTTGTGATAGTTAGCTTGATAGATCAAATTACCTTGGCCGCTACTCTATATCTGGCCTATAGATATCAAAAAATAGGTATGTATTTCAAACATTTTAATAGGCATGTGGCTAAGAAATTATTGATTGATAGTTGGCCGCTTGTATTGAGTGGACTGGCAGTCATGATCTACATGAGAACCGATCAAATCATGATAAAAGAAATGCTGGGCGAGAAAGAGGTGGGTCTTTACTCGGCCGCAACTCGAATAAGTGAGATTTGGTATTTTGTGCCGATATTAATTACAAACTCTATATTTCCGGCCATATTAAATGTGAAAAAAGATAGTCCGAAATATTTATTTAGGTTGAGAGTGCTATTTTCAGTTCTAGTTTGGATTGGAATTTTGGTTGCTGCAATAACTGCATTTATATACGACTGGTTGATTATATTTTTGTATGGACAAGATTATCAGCAGGCAGGCCAAGTACTGATGATTCATATTTGGGGTGGTATATTTGTGGCGTTAGGCGCAGCTAGTGGAAGTTGGTTCGTCAGTGAGAATTTGCAACGCTATGCACTTTACAGAACACTATTGGGTGCATCTGTAAATATAGCTCTAAATTTCGCACTTATTCCAAAGTATGGCATATTAGGTGCAGCCATTGGGACTGTAGTGGCTCAATCAGTAGCGGCACTATTTTTTGATATATTAACAGCAAAGACTCGGGTACTCTTTTTCACAAAGTTAAAATCAATATTTTTAATT
>CALPLW020000167.1 GCA_943324505.2 Comamonas sp. lk | reverse complement strand
GTTGGCCTGGATGGACCGCATGGAGGCCATCGGCCATGGCCACGTCGACAAACTCTCTGCTACTGAAGCGATAGCAAACTGTGCAGCATCCACGGGGCCTGCAGCTCAAATTGACACTTATTTTCAAGATGAGCACGGTATTCCCCTTGGCAGCCGGGTGACGATCACCGCCGAGAGTTTTGGACTGGAGCCGACCGAAGGCGAGCTGGTGGCCGCCACCCGCACCCGCTACACGCTGCGCCGCATCGACGAGCGGGCAGGGCTGGTGCATGTGCATTTCCCTCGCATCGGCTTCAGCCTCAAGGCGGTGCCGGCCGCATGAGCCTCGCGCCGGCTCTTGACTGGCAGCTCTTGCCTTTCAACGCTCTCACCACGCGCCAGCTGCACGACCTGCTGCAACTGCGCAGCGCCGTGTTTGTGGTGGAGCAGACCTGTGTGTTTCAGGATGTGGATGGCGCTGACCCCCAGGCCCTGCACCTGCTGGGCAGCCGTGCCGGGCAATTGCTGGCCTATGCGCGCTGCTTTGCTGCTGGCATCAAGTACCCCGAGGTCAGCATCGGCCGGGTGGTGACAGATCCCGCACACCGTGGCACCGGGCTGGGCCACGCGCTGATCCGCCGGGCGCTGCAGGCGGTGGCCGAGCAGTGGGGGGCTCAGCCTGTGCGCATTGGCGCGCAGGCACGGCTGGAGGCCTTTTATGCCAGTCACGGCTTTGTCGACGCGAACCGCCCGTATGTCGAAGACGGCATTGACCATCTGGAGATGGTCTGGCACCCCCTCAAACCAGGAGCAATTGGATGATCACCGATTTCAACAACAAAACGGCGGTACTCACCGGCGCCGGCTCGGGCTTTGGCCTGGAATGTGCCCGCATCGGCGCCCGGCTCGGCATGAACCTGGTGCTGGTGGATGTGCAACAGGACGCACTGGACCGCGCGGCGCAAGAGCTGCAAGCAGCCGGAGCTGCCGTGCTGGCGCAGCGGGTCGATGTATCGAACGCCGCCGCCATGGACGCGCTAGGCCAGGCCGTGCAGGCGCGCTTTGGTGCGCCGCATTTTGTGTTCAACAACGCCGGCGTCGGCTCCGGCGGCCTCATCTGGGAAAACTCAGCCAAAGACTGGGACTGGGTGCTGGGCGTCAACGTGATGGGCGTGGCCCACGGCGTGCGGGTCTTCACCCCCATGATGCTTGCCGCTGCCGCACAAGACCCGGCCTGGCAGGGCCACATCGTCAACACCGCCAGCATGGCCGGCCTGCTCAATGCGCCCAATATGGGCATCTACAACGTCAGCAAGCACGCGGTGGTGGCCCTGAGCGAGACCCTGTACCAGGACTTGGCCCTGGTCACCGACCAGATCAGCGCCTCAGTGCTGTGCCCCTATTTTGTGCCGACCGGCATCAGCCAGAGCCACCGCAACCGCCCGGCCGATGCCGCGCCGGCCAAGCCCACGCGCAGCCAGCTGATCGGCCAGGCCATGAGTGACAAGGCGGTCGGTTCCGGCCGCGTCAGCGCGGCCGATGTGGCGCAAAAGGTGTTTGACGCGATCGCCGCCGGCCAGTTCTACATTTACAGCCACCCTAAAGCGATTGGTTCGGTGCAGGTGCGCATGGAAGACATCATGCTTGCCCGCAACCCCACCGACCCGTTTGCCCACAAGCCAGAGTTGGGGCTGGAACTCAAGCGCGCCTTGCGCGCGGGCTGATGCCGGCCGCCGCCTGGGCAGCCCAGGGTGGCAGCCTTAATGCAGGCGGCTGCCTGATGCCTCGGAAAACAGGTCAACCTGATTCAGCGCCGGCTCGGCCTTGCCAATCTGGTTCATCATCAGCGTGAGCTCGTCGTCTTTGATGAACCCGGCTGATGACGTGGCCAGCAGCATGTTGTCTGGGTGTTGTGAGCGCGACACCACAAAGCCCTGCACATAGTCCACACCAATCTCAATCAGGGTTTGCACCGTCGCCCTGTCCTCGGCCCATTCGGCGATCACTTTCATGCCCAGGTTCTTGGCCAGATTCACGATGGCCTCGACGATGGCGATGTTGGCCGGATGCTGGTTCATGTTGACGATGAAACTGCCGTCGATCTTGAGCAGGTCAGCGGTGATCAACTTCAGGTAAGAAAAAGAGGTGTAACCCGCGCCAAAGTCATCCAGCGCCACCCGGGCCCCGATGCGCCTGATCTTGTTGACAAAGGTGCGGGTGTTGTCGAAGTCGTGCAGGGCCACGCTTTCCGTGATCTCCAGGCAGAGCAGGCCCACGATGTGCCGGTTTTTCTCCAGCAGTTCGTACACGTCCTGCAGGAACTTTTCGTCGTTGAGCGAGGCACCGCTCAGGTTCATGCAAACAAAGCGGGTTTTTTTGAGCCGTTCCTGGTGTTGGTCCAGCCAGGCCAGCGTCGAAGAGAGCACCCACCGATCGATCACCGCCATGCGGCCACTGGCCTCCGCTGCAGTGATCAGGCGCTCGGTGGGCACCACATTCCCCTCCGGGTCTTTCATCCGCAGCAGGACTTCAAAGTTCAGGGATTCATAAGGCGCAGTCAAAGACATGATGGGCTGCATTTCCAGGTAAAGCCCCGCTGTGGCCGAACTGGTAGACAGCTGGGAAATCAGTTTGAGCTCGGCCTCATGCTGCTGGAACGCCAAGGCATATTTTTCATACACGACCAAGCCACCGCTATTGGCCGCTTTGGCCTGGCGGCAGGCCCGGTCGGCGGTGGAAATGGCGTCTTTGAAGGCCATGCCAGCGTCGACCTCGATCAGCCCGATCGAGCCGCGCACATAAAAAGCCTTGCCGCCCACCCGGTAGGGCCGGGTGCCTATGCTGTCCACAATGCCCTGGCACATGTGGGAGGCCATGGCAATTGGGGTATCCCGAAACACAATCACAAACTCATCGCCGCCGACCCGCCCAAACTTGATGTCGCTCGGCAACATGTCGGTGACGCGTTTGCAAACCTGCTGCAAGACCTCATCGCCCACGCCATGGCCAAACAGGTCGTTGATCAGCTTGAACCGGTCCAGGTCCAGGTAAGCCAGCCCCATGGCCCGCTTGCCCGACAACTGCTGGATGGCGCCATTGAGCACCCGCTCGATGCCACGGCGGTTCAGCACTTTGGTCAGGGAGTCATGGTTGGCCAGAAAATACAGGTCTTCTGTGGCCTTTGACTTCTCGGTGACATCCTGGAGCGAGCCTTCAATTTTGTCGCGCGCCAGCGTGGCCTTGACCAGAAAGCGCTTGGTGCTGAGCGCGCCAGACGCACTGCGGCCCTTAATCTCCAGTTCGGTCACCGCGGCGCCGGAGGCCAGAGGCGGCTGGGACGCTCCGAAGCCCGACGGTGTTGCCGGCGCAGTCGCCTCTTGCCCTGCCTCCCGCTTGGCATGCACCATTTGGTGCAACTGGGTCCAGGCCCCGGCCTCGAAATACTGGTGCCAACTGTTGCTGCCGTCGGTCAACACGCGGCGACCCAACATACCCATCAGCGCCGGGTTGGCGCTCAGAAAGCGTCCCTCCAGGTCCAGCGTGAACAGGCCGATGGGCATGGCCTCAAAGGTGTGCTCCAACTCAGCCTGCACGGCGAGACGCTCCTCGTGCTCCTGGCGCATCTGTTGCGCAATGGCCAGGGCCGTCAGCAGACTTGACGACAGCGCCGCCGTGACGCTGTTGACCGAGCCAATCAGCCCCTTGATGCCCAGGGCCGCCGCAATCACTTCGTAAAAACTGGAAATCAGCGTGACCGTGATGGCTGCTGCGTACCACATGGCGACCTGCGATCTGGTTTTTTGCAACACACGCACCATCAGAAACACCAGCATGCCAATGCCAATGCCGGTGACGCCCCACATGATCGGCAGGAAGGCGGCAAACGGCATGGCCAGCGACAGTGCCAGCAACGGGAAGCAGGACCACTGAGCCAGCCGGACCATCGCTTTGTGCCCAACGACCAACAGATCGTCCTTGAACAGCGAGGTAAACAGCGTCAAGGTCAGCATATAAAACAGGGTGATGGTCACCAGCCGGCCCTGGACCAACCACTCGTACGGCACGACATAGCCCAGCCACTGGGTGTCCCATCCGCCAGACAAGGCGGCCATGCGCAGGTTAAGGACCAGCCAGGCGGCGAACAGCAGGTACAGCCCATTGCGGTTGATGAGGGCAGTGACAAGAACAAACAAGGCCAGCACCAAAATGCCGCCATCCAGCAGGCCGGCTTTGCGTTGAAACTCCTGGACCGAGGTTTGCAAGTCTGTGGTTTTCCAGTTCAGGGCGGTGATGCGCGCCGGCCCGATGGCGTTGGTGCGGCACAGCACAGCATTGCCGCTGACCTCTGGCCCCAAGCGCAAGGCAAAGCCTGACTTGACAGCCGACACCAGACCGGTCTCGCCGGTCCGGCTGCCAGTGCCCAGCAGCCGGTAGTTGCCAGCGTCCCAGCACGTGATTTCCATGGTGTGCCGTGACGGGAATTCGATGGTTCGGTCGATCTGCCGGGCGCTGGCAGGCACTGGCAGGTAAAGCCAAAACGGCTGTTCGGAGAGCTGGGTGTCATGAAACGCGGTGAAGTCTTTGCCCTGCAGTCGCGGCAGGGCCTGTTGCGGCTCGGTCGTGTCGGCCGTTTGCCGGATCACCTTGATGTCAACACGCTGGGCCTCGGATGACAAAAATTGCGACTGCCAAAAAAACACAGCCAGCAGCGACGTCAGCCCAATGAAAACGGGCAGGGCGTAACACGAAAAAAAGTACAGCAGGGCTTCGTTCTTGCGGCCGTAACGTTCTAATCGGGTCCGGACCAGTGCCAGTGACAGGGGCATTTTGTGTCTTCACCCTCCCGGGTGCTCATCTGTTAGGCGTCTGGCTATTCGCTAGCCCGCCTGATTGCAGGCTGGCTGGACAAGGCTCTTTTGACGCCAAAGGTTTGCTCAATGCCTAGAACATAACCTCCTCAAGATGCGCTGACAAGCAAAATTAGGTGTTCGCGTCAGCTAAAAACAACATATAAATCATGGGGTTGGCAGCACAACATGATGTGCTACCTGTTATTTCATCCGCCCTGTCAGGCGTGGCACGGGTGCCGCTGGTCTAGCTCTGCAAGTAGCCGCCGCCGCCCAGCATCGACAGCCGGTGTGCCTGTCCGCTGCGAGACAAATCCGCCAGGTCAAGCTCGATGTCGGGATGATGGGTGTGGCACATGAAGTCCAGCATGGGGTGATTGACGGCCGCCCAGCGCCGCTTGGCCGAGTCGATGTGAAACGACATCACGCGGTGCGGCAAGTTGCCAGCATGGCGCAGCGGGATATAGCCCATGCCTGGAAACACATCTTCAAACAGCAGGCGGTCGTATTGGCGGTCGATCGGCGAGCGACCAGCGATCACCATCCAGTCGACTGCCGTGTTTTGGCAGTGAAGGAAATAGGCCTTGAACAGCACCGCCTTTACCAGTCGGCCGACCTTGTCACTGGTCACAGCGAGGCGGGTCGCCTCAGCCAGGCGACGCGAGCTCATCTCTGCGGGAAGGTCAACCGACTGCTCCAGGCACAGGGGTTTAAATTCATTGCTCTGGATCCGCATGGTCCCAAGGGCCGAGCCATCCAGCTTGGATTGAGCCAGCAGAACCACCACACCGTCCTCAGCGTCTGCCGACTCGGGCTCTTTGAGGGTTTGGGCAAAGTCGGGCAAATGCCTGGCGTAGGCACTGTGCCGAATCTGAACGGCCTTTGCCAATTGCGCCGGGGTGCGGACCAGCCGCAGGGTGAAGGGCAGCACCTCCTCGGTCATACCGGTGTGCCGTGCTTCGCTATGTCGCATGGGCGGCATCCGTCCATACGCGTGGGTGACAACGGGGGCAGAGGTCATTGATTCAAACATGGCGGGTTTGCTTTCTCTAAGTGGGTTGTTACGTTTGGGCCGGCAATACGGCCTTGTCGTTTCAGCCTTGGATTGACTTTATTGAGACCCTCCAAAATCCACAGTCAGCCGGCGACTAAACCGCGTGTCAGGTTTTTTCTTACAGCGCGGTCATCCTGCAGCCACTGCCGCGTTTGACTGCTGAGCCCAAGCCACACGGCCCCAGGGCCCAGCCATGCGCTATGGCACACTTCCCGCTCTCAAATTTTTTCTCCCAGAGGCGCCAGCTTGTGCGCCAGACCACTCCCTCATGCAACATATCGTGGCGCAAATTGCGCAGGAAATTCGGGTGACCCCAACCCAGGTTCAGGTGGCGGTAGACCTGCTCGACGGTGGCGCCACCGTCCCCTTCATTGCCCGTTACCGCAAGGAGGCCACAGGCGGCCTGGACGACATTCAGCTGCGCGAGCTCGAAGCCCGGCTTAGCTACCTGCGGGAACTGCATGCCCGGCTGCAGGCCGTGGTGCAGAGTATTGAAGAGCAGGGCAAGATGACGCCAAGTTTGTTGGCAGCCCTGCACGGGGCCGCAACCAAGCAGGCGCTGGAAGACCTGTACCTGCCCTTCAAGCAAAAGCGCCGCACCAAAGGCCAGATTGCCCGCGAAGCCGGGCTTGAGCCACTGGCTGACCTGCTGTGGTCTGACCCGATGCTCTCGCCCCAGGACCAGGCCGTGGCCTTTGTCCAACCCGACAAAAACGAGGCTGGCGACGACTTCACCAGCGTCGCGGCGGTGCTGGACGGGGTGCGCGATATTCTGAGTGAACGCTGGGCTGACCAGGCCAGCTTGCTGCAGGAACTGCGCCAGTGGCTGTGGCAAGAGGGCATTTTTCAGAGCCGGCTGCGTGAGGGCTGCGACGCCAACCAGGCCGAGGTGGCCAAGTTCCGCGATTATTTTGACTACGACGAGCCGATCGGCCGTGTGCCCTCTCACCGGGCGCTGGCCGTGTTGCGCGGTCGTGCCCTGGAATTGCTCGACGCCCGGCTGGCGGTTCCAGAGCCAGAAGTGGCTCCAGCCCCCGTCCAGCAAGGCGATACAGCTACAAAAAAGAGAGCGACGCCTGTGGTTTCCCTGGCCGAGGCGCGGATCGCGCTGCACCTGGGCTGGCGTCATCAAAATCGCCCGGGCGACGATTTTTTGCGCAAATGCGTGGCCTGGACCTGGCGAGTCAAGCTCAGCCTCTCGATCGAACGCGACCTGCTGGCCCGCCTGCGTGAAGAGGCCGAGCAGGTGGCGATCAAGGTGTTTGCCCACAACCTGCGTGACCTGCTGCTGGCGGCACCGGCCGGCCCGCGGGTGGTGATGGGGCTGGACCCGGGCATCCGAACCGGCGTCAAAGTGGCTGTGGTGGACGCCACTGGCAAGCTGGTTGCCACGGCGACCGTGTTTCCGCACGAACCCCGGCGAGATTGGGACGGCGCGCTGCACGCGCTGGCGGGGCTGTGCGAACGCCACGGCGTGACCCTGATCGCCATTGGCAACGGCACGGCCAGCCGCGAAACCGACAAACTGGCTGGTGAGTTGATCGCGCAGTTGGCCGGCCGCACCAACCGCCATATAGACAAGGTGGTCGTGAGCGAGGCCGGCGCGTCGGTCTATTCGGCCAGCGAATTTGCCTCACAAGAAATGCCCGACGTCGATGTGAGCCTGCGTGGCGCCGCCAGCATTGCGCGCCGGCTGCAAGACCCGCTGGCGGAGCTGGTCAAGATAGAGCCCAAGGCCATTGGGGGGGGCCAGTACCAGCACGACGTCAACCAGAGCGAACTGGCGCGCACGCTGGATGCCGTGGTGGAAGACTGTGTGAACGCGGTGGGCGTGGACCTGAACACCGCCAGCGAGCCCTTGCTGTCGCGGGTCTCGGGCCTGTCGCGGCATGTGGCCCGTGCCGTGGTTCACTGGCGTGACACCCACGGCGCTTTTGCCAACCGCCAGCAACTGCTTCAGGTGAGTGGCTTGGGCAACAAGACCTTTGAGCAGAGCGCCGGTTTTTTACGCATCCGTGGCGGCGACAACCCGCTGGACCAAACGGGTGTCCACCCGGAAACCTACCCCGTGGTGCAGCAGATCATGGTCCACACAGGGCAGGGCGTCGGCGACCTGATGGGCCGTGCCGACATGCTCAAGACGCTCAGGCCCGAATTGTTTGCCAACGCCCAGTTCGGCGTGGTGACCGTGCGCGATATTTTGGGCGAGCTGGAAAAACCGGGGCGCGACCCGCGCCCCAATTTCAAGGTGGCCCGGCTCACTGACGGGGTGCAGAGCCTGGCAGACCTCAAGCCGGGCATGGTGCTGGAGGGCACCGTCAGCAACGTGGCGGCTTTTGGCGCCTTTGTTGACCTGGGCGTTCACCAGGACGG
>CALPLW020000166.1 GCA_943324505.2 Comamonas sp. lk | reverse complement strand
GGCGCGCATCCTGAACGCCACCGACCCGGATCTGTCCGCATTCCGGATGCGCCGGGGCAAGCTGCTGGCCTACCACGGCACGGGTGACGGCCTGATTGGCTACCAGCCGACGGTGAACTACATGACCAGCGTACGCGACCGCCTGGGGGCGGCCAACACCGACAAGTTTGCGCGCCTGTTTTTGGTGAACGGCATGGACCACTGCGACTTTGTTGACCGCGGCGGCCTGTCGGTGGCCGACTGGATGTCGCCGTTGGTCAACTGGGTTGAAAAAGGCGTGGCGCCGGACGCCATCGTGGCCAGCAGCCGCAGCACAAACCCGGTCAAGTTCACCCGCCCAATCTGCGCCTGGCCCAAGACCGCCAGCTACAAGGGCAGCGGCGCCCGCACCGACGCTGCCAACTGGTCCTGCCAGTAGCGCTGCTGACACTGGCTGTCCGAAAACAGGGCAGCTACCCCTCGCTTAGAGGGGTCGACGCCCTGCCTCCCTCTCCACAGCACTGGCGGTGGGGTCAAGAGGGGTTTGCTGGGTGCTTACGGTTGATCGAATTCCGCACTATTTGGAATCGTCATAGCGACTAGAAGTCGTCGCGAGGCACTGTTCTACTCCATCGATGAGCAAGCCGACATCGGTCATCGGATTAGCGGCAACGTTGCGAAACCATCGCTCACCGGATATTGTCGTTGTAGATACTGATCCAGATGGAAGTCGACTCAACATCGCGTCAAACACTTCTGGATCAACTGGGCGCCAAACGACGATTCCAGACGCTGGAGTGGCGTAGAGGCGCAGTTGTTTCTGCTTTTGCACAAATTCTGCAAACCGGTTCGCAAACGCCATGCATTTTTCAATCCGTTCGGCGATTCCTTGCCGTCCCCAAGCGAGCACTGTTGCTAACAATGGAGTTGCCACTGCACCATGGGATCCTTGCACGCCTACATTGGGGACGGCAAGATAGGCGCCACCAAATGAAATGGCTTTGTTCGCTTTGACCACATCGCGAAAGAGAATCATTGCGGACTCCTTCGGTTGAAAAAGCCATTTGTGGGCAGAAATTGCAACCGAGTCAGCAAATTCAATCCCATCCAGCAATGCCGCATGTGTGCTCAATCGCAAAGGCCCGGCCCAAGCCGCATCGACGTGGGTCCACGCGGCTCGTCCGGCAAGTGCCAGCGGATCGATGGCTCCGCTGCTGGTTGTCCCTGCCGTAAGCACCAGCGCCGCGCGACTCATATCAGCAGGAAGCATGTCGGAATCCAGGCGACCTGTTGCATCCGTGGGAACAGTTTCAAACCTCAACCCCAAAATGTGTGCTGCCTTTGCGATGGACAAATGGGCGCTGTCAGACGCAATGACCTGCGTGACACCAGCACATTCACGTGCTGCCCAAAGGGCGGTTAAATTGGCAATAGAACACCCGGGGGTCATGTGTCCTCCCGACATCCCGAAAGCAGGGACAAACCAGTCAATGACTCGGCTTTCTATTTCTCTTGCAGTTGGTGCTGTGGCTGGGTGAAGTAAATTTTGATTCAACGACGCATTCCACAGCGTCGCAGCCCAAGTCACCCATGGCGTTGGCGGATCCATATGTGCAAAGGCGCTTGGCGAGTCCAAGTGGGCTGCTCCACCCAGCACCACTTCGGCGAGCAGCCCCAAGGTCTCAATTGAACCTATCCCCACCTCGGGCATGTGAGTCGGAATATCTTTCATTCCATGACCAACATGGTTTCCGCCCATCAGGTCAACTGCTCTTAGCAGGCCCTCTTTGTTCCAGGAAAACTCGGCGTCCATTTACGTGTCCATTCTTAATTACAGTGGCATTGCCTTTCGGGCTATTGCCTATTCGATCACAATGATTCTTGATGTGTTGGTGACACCCAGGTGCCGTCAGGCATCCAGCACCACATCGCTGGTCGGAACGGAACAGCAAGTCAGAACCTCATTTGGACCCAGCGGGAAAGGTGGCTCGGTGAGGTGGGCTACGGTGCCGGTCTTGAGTGATTGCCGACAGGCTCCGCAAACACCAGCGCGGCAGTTGGCCGCCAGATTGAGGCCGGCGTTGTCGGCCAAATCCAGCAGGCTGCCATCTTCCCCGCGCCAGTCAACGGTTGTTTCGTTCCTGGCGAACTTCACCTTGAATGGACCTGGCAACGGTACCGGCCTCGGTTCAGCACGAATCGCTGATGGCGATGCAAAGGTCTCGCTGTAAATCGACTCTGGGGCGGTGCCAGCAGCGCACAACCACTGACGCATGGTGGCAATGAATGGCGTGGGGCCACAAACAAAGGCCTCAGCATCCCGGACAGGCATGCTGTCGAACACGGTTACATCAGGGGCTCCTTGTCGCACCGCCCCGCTAGCCTTCTCTCCATCGTCGAGTTGGCTCAAAAACAAAAGTGATTTTGAGAACGGCAAACGGTCCAAGATTGCCTGAACCTCTGACCAAAGCGCAAGCTTGCTGCGTTTGTGTGCACGATGCAACACATACACCGGACGCGCACGATCTTCACGATGTTCCAAAGTTCGAAGAATAGCGACCATCGGCGTGATGCCTATGCCTGCGCTAATTAGAAACAGCGGTTGGCTGCTAGGCGCACGCAAATGGAAACTCCCAAAAGGCCCAGTAATGCACACTTGCCCCCCTGGTACCAGGCGCTTGTGCATCAGATTTGACACTTTGCCTGTTGGACCCTCATTTTTGATACTGAGTCGCAAGCGGTCGCCATCGGTACCAGAGATCGTGTAGGTGCGCCATAAGGGGACGTCGCCATCGGCTTGCAGATGTACACGCAAGTGCTGTCCTGGATGCGCCTGCGCACACAGGCGCATCAAAGGATCCTGCAGCCAGAAACTATCCACATCCTCACTTTCATTGACACGTTGGACTACTGCTGCAAAACGTGGCCAATTTTCAGGTTTAGGGGCATTGGGATTCCGTAGGGCAGCGAGTGTCCCGTAAGAAGCATCACCAAGGATTTCAATGGTGTCACCAGGCCTCACGGTTCCAGACTTGACGACCTTCGCATGCACACCAACGTAGAGGTGTCCCTCCAGCCTTGAAAGCATTGCAGGCATATTCATCGTCGACTTGCCATTCTTGGGATCAATTGAGGTTGCTTTGCAGCGCTCAATCGGGCGCAGCACTTCGATTTCTGCCTCACCGATGCGAAGTCGTTTGCCGACCATAGCAAACTCATGCCACGCTGCCAGTCGGTCGACATAAAGGTTTCCTCGAAACCGCATCGGGTTTATGTCCTGCCCTGTCTTGCGAGCTAAGCTGGCGACAGTCACCAGGTTAATGATCGATAGCGGCGCGTCGTCGACGTCCCACCAACCGAGATCCTGGTGACGACGCACAAGTTGCGGCGCAAACAGTCTGCCTTGAGGAAACCACGAGGCTATGCGATGGTTAACGGCTTCTAGGTCATAGGGTTGCATGAGATCGATAGATACCGACTCGCCGTCGGGAGGAGTCATCGAGAGGGTCAACCCGATGCCATCAAAATCAATCCTGAACAGTGGCAGACCTTCGTTTTTGGTCATCCGCACGAAGCCCTGGCAGGGCGACCAACCTTCGTCAGCAATGTTGGCGTGCCCATTGGCAACGCCCAAAAACCGATCAAAAGCGATGCCTTTGCCTGCGATGAATTCGGTCTCAGGAAGGGGTTGGCCGCCAAATCCCTTGATCGGATAGCGATATATGGCGGAGAGGCGAATGTTATGCATTGTTCAGTCCTGCCTCACTGAACTGCCTCATTGCCAACAGCGCTTGATCCAAATCGGCCTTGAGGTCATCAATATCCTCCAGACCAATGTTCAGGCGCACCAAGCGTCCAGCGTAATCTTTGCCAGGACGGTCGAGATCCGGGTAGACCAGCGCCAGGCTTGTGAGGCCGCCCCAGCTCATGCCGATCTTGAAGAGATGCAAAGCATCAACAAAAGTTACTACTTGTCGAGCATTAAAGTCATTGTGGAACAAGATGGAAAAAACGCTTGCCGAACCCGTGAAATCACGCCTCCAATTCACATGGCCCGGACAGGATGGAAAAGCAGGATGAAACACTGCTGCCACTTCGGGTCGCTGCGAGAGCCAGTGCGCAATTTCCAGTGTGGAGTTTTCCAAGTGCGCTAGCCGCACGCCCAAGGTTTGCAGTCCGCGCAGGGCCAAGCTGCAATCGTCTGGTGACACTGCCAGACCCAATTGCTTGAACGTTGCTCCCACACGTTCGCAAGTCACTTCTGAGGCAACTGACACCGTCCCAAGCAACAAGTCACTGTGCCCACCCACGTACTTGGTAAGCGCATGCATGCTGATGTCCACGCCGTGGCCGAACGCATCGAACAGCACACCAGCAGCGTAAGTGTTATCCATGGCCACGGGTACCTCACGCGCATGAGCTGCGGAGCATATAGCCGGTACATCCTGCACTTCCATCGTGACAGAACCAGGACTTTCCACCCACACCAAGGCGGTGTTTGTACGAATTAGCGCGCCAATGTCGCCACCAATGAGTGGGTCATAGGTTTCCACTTCGATATTCAGGTTGCGCAGCAAACCCGACGCCAGGCTCTTGTTGGGGCCGTAAGCGCTAAATGGCGCTAAAGCGTGGCTGCCGGCTTTGCAAAAAGAAAGATAGATCAGGGCTATGGCCGCCTGCCCACCCGGCACCACGAACGTATGGTGAGCGCCTTCCAGTTGTGCAATTCGGGCTCCCAACTCAAGCGCCGTAGGAGTACCGTACAAACCATAGGTATAGGCATTGTCGGTTTGTCGCCAGATATCCTTGACGTCAGCCTGTCGATCAAAAACGACCGTTGAGCCTCTGTACGTCGGGGTGCTGAGCGACTTGAATCCTTTGGGTGCTAGGCTTTGCGGTTGAACCAGTTTGGAGCGCCAGTGCATGATTGAAGTCCAGTAGTGAGTTTCATCAAAGCGATAATTTATTCAATGTGCACCGAAAAAGGTAATCTAAATATGCAGCTTTGGTGGGAAAATTTCTCATGACTTCCCATTTATCGCCGGTAACTCTGGACGACTTTGACCGACAACTGTTGCTTGCAGTACAGCAGGACAATCGGATGCCATTGCGCCTGTTGGCCGAAAAGGTTCATCTTTCCACCGCAGCAGTACAGCGCCGCATACGGCGCATGGAAGAAGCTGGGGTGATTTCATCGAACGTCGCTGTCGTAAGCCCTCCCAGCGTCGGCAAGGTCATCACTTTACTGGTGGAGGTGCAAGCCGAACGCACCCAGACAGCCGATCTGGATGAACTGAAAAAATCCCTGTCAGGTCCTGAAGTTCAACAGTGCTACTACGTCACTGGAGAGGCCGATTTCATGCTGGTTATGACGGTGGACAGCATGACAGAATACGAAGCCCTAGCTCGTCACATGTTCTACGACAACAAGAACATTAAGTCTTTTCGCACCATCGTCGTGATGGATCGGGTAAAGGTGGGACTTACCGTGCCTTTGGTTACAGCATGACCATTGCCCAACGCTGAGATTAATTCTCGGTTTTAGAGAGTGTGTGCATCGCCCCCGGACGCGGGTAGCCCCATGAAGCTGGCCGGTCAGAAGTTATGCCCACAAAGAAATCCGGAGAACAAAATGGCTGTTTAGCCGTCCACACACAGTCAATTCCGGATCCCCTATTTTCTTAAGTCAATGACTACTTTAACTGTCGTTTTCTACGGGCCAAAAGCGATAGATCAAGCTCGCCGATTTTTCCGATGTTTGGTTGCGATTTGGATAAATGCTCGCGCGGCAGGTGATAGTCGGTCAAAGCTTAATGCGGCCAATGCAATCTCTCGTGGCCATCGTGGTTGAAGGCTGCGATAGACAAGCCCAGCGGGCGCATCTGGCAATGCCAATCTGGCGGCAATGGCAATGGCATCGCCCTGTGCCACAAAGCCCATCATTGAGGTCAATTGCTCAAACCGAAACAGCGTTTTAGGGATGGCCCCCTGCGCCCCAAGGAATTGATCAATGTGCGGGCCGGAGCCTGCCGAAGTACGAATGAAGGGCTGATTGTGAAAATCCTTGGCGCTGACTGTTTTCTTGGCTGCAAGGGGGTGTGAAGCCGGGAGCACGGCTACCAACTCGTCTGCGACCATGGGCAAGGTATCAAAGCGTTCATCGGGTAAGACCACAAAACCCAGTTCTACGCGGCGCTCCAACAGCCACTGCACCACCACCTCATCCACCACTTCATCGATCTGCATTTCTACCAAAGGGTGGGCGCGCTGGAATTGCGCCATCAACACAGGCAAGATGCGCAGGGATGAGGTTGCGCCAAACGACGCGATGCGCAATGTTCCCCGCGCAATGCCCTTTTCTAGACTGGCTTCCTGCTGCAGCGCTTCCTTCTGCTGCAAGATGTCATTGGCTCGAGAGAGGAGTCGGGTGCCCACATCGGTCAAGGCCAGTGCACCGCCTTCGCGGCTTAGCAGGCTAACACCCAGCTCGGTTTCCAACTGCTTGATGGCGTGGCTCACACCGCTTTGCGTGATGCTCAAAGCGGCTGCTGCGCGGGAAAAGCTGCCGACTTTGGCCAGCACAGAGAAAACTTCCAGTTGGGTGAAGGTCATGAGTTTTTACTCATTCGACAATTAATTGTTTCAAGCGGATAGTACCGCCTTATGAACTTTTCACGATATTCCACGCATTTGGGCCTGGTGGGTATGGCGGCTTTGTGGGGCGCGTCATGGCCATGGGGACGCATTGTTGCGCAAACCATGCCACCGCTTGCAGCTGCCAGTCTGCGCTTTCTTTTGGCAAGCGCCGTTCTATTGCTGTGGCTTTACCGCAGTGGGCGCAAGGACACTTTGCACACGCTCAATGCACGGCAATGGGCCGGCTTAAGCTGTGCATCAGCTGTGGGCGTGTTGGGTTATTCCATCTTCTTTTTTTTGGCCCTCAAAAGCGTACCCGCAGGCAAGGCCGCGATGGTCGTGGCCCTCAACCCCGTGCTGACCATGCTGTTTGCGGTGGTGCTGTTCCGAGAAGCCGTGAACTGGGTCATGGGCGCTGGCATGGCTTTGGCCGTGACGGGTGCGCTGTATGCGCTGAGCGGTGGCTCACTGCTTGCACTCCATCCGGGTTCTTCTGGCAGTGGCGCGGTGCTGCTGCTGGGCTGTTCGGCTTGTTGGGTAGCTTACACCTTGCTGGGCCGTAGGGTGCTGACCACGGTCGATGCGCTCACCACCACCACGGTGACCGCCGCTATTGGTGCGGTATTGCTGTTGCTCGCCAGCCTCACACTTGAAGGGCCTTCTGCATGGGGCAGCCTGACTGCAGCGCCAACGGCTGCCTGGTTCAGCATTGTGGCACTGGCCCTAGGCGCCACGGCCCTGGCTTATGCCTGGTACTTGAATGGGGTGAAGGTGTTAGGGGCTGGATCTGCTGCTGCCTACATGTCATTGGTGCCGCTGTTTGGACTGGCGTTCTCCGGCCTGTGGCTGGGTGAGGCCTTGACGGTGTCGCTGCTGGTCGGTGGTGCCATGGCCATCCTGGGCATGCTGTTGATGAACTTGGGGCGTCTTCGGATGGTGAATTTTCCTGAAGTGGCGAACAAGAATTATCGGAAATGACAACTGCCGACCGATTCTGGCCCTGACTTGCCTTACAGCGCTTGCAAGGCAACGGCAGCTGAGGGCATCATGGAGTCCGCGATCAGCGAGTTAGCCGAGCCGGAAGCCGTCAACGACAAGACACAGCGATTTGGATTTACCCAGCCCACCCCGGTCCAGTATCCAGCAGAGACAGCAATGCATTCAGAGCCCTTGCAAAGCACACAATTGACCGCCTCCCTTTGGACGTGCGTCTACCCGAGGGTGTCCAAAAGGTCGAAATACGCGCCAAAGGCAAGGAGCGCGTCATCGCCCCCCCCTAGGCCAAACTTGGGACAGCTTCTTTTTGGGCGGCCCCACAGTGAGCGACGACTTCTTGCCCGAGCGCGCCACCCAGCATCAGTCGCAGCGGGAAGCGCTCTGATGCTGCGCTACCTGCTGGACACCAAAATCGTCATTGCCTACAAGTTCTGCCCTACGGCCCCAAGGCCGCGCAGCACTACGGCGCCATTCGCGCCGCCTTGGAAAAACTCGGCCAGCTTATCGGTGTGAACGACATGCATATTGCTGCGCACGCGCGCAGCGAAGGCCTGGTGCTGGTGACGAACAACGTGGGGGAGTTCGCGCGGGTGCCTGCGCTGGAAGCGGAGAACTGGGTCCACACGGCGCAGTAATGTCGATCATTGCTTTCGAGATCGTTGCCCGGAAGTCATGC
>CALPLW020000165.1 GCA_943324505.2 Comamonas sp. lk | reverse complement strand
CCGCGCCCGGGCATGACACCCAGTCCGTGGTGCTGTTTGAGCCGGCGGCGCGCGTGCTGCTGTCAGCCGATGCCCTGTGGGAGCGTGGTTTTGGCGTGGTTTTTCCTGAACTCGAAGGCGAGCGTGCCTTCGACGCCGTCGCCCGCACACTGGATGTGATCGAGGCACTGAAGCCAGCCGTGGTGATTCCGGGCCATGGCGCTGTATTTGCAGACCCGGCCGCCGCGCTGGCCTACGCCCGGTCACGGCTTGACAGTTTTGTGGCCAACCCGGCCCGACATCTGCGCCATGGCGTCAAGGTTTTGCTGAAGTTCAAACTGCTCGAATTGCAAACCGTAAACAGCGACGCCCTGATCCACTGGGCCCGCACCACGCCCTACTTTGCCCGCATCTACCAAGAGCACTTCGCCAGTCTGGAGTTTTCCAGCTGGGTCGCCGCGCTGCTGGACGACCTGGTCCGCGCCGGTGCGGCGTCTCGCGTGGGAGCCGTGGTGCACAACGCGGGCTGAAGCCGGGTTGCTGCCCCGTCGGCCACCTCTGCTACCGCTTGCTCGAAGGCGACTTCGTTGGCCCGGGATGGCACCGAGAACCCGCTGAGCTTGCGCACAAACTGCAAGGACGCGTCGCGGATCTCGAGTTCGGTGGCTGACCAAGACAGTCGCCCGTGGTCCGAGTACAGGCCGGTGGCGGTGGCGTATCACCGGTTTGCTTGATGCGATGTGGTCACGTGCCTAATTTTGCCGCAGGACCGCAATGGGCTGAGAGCCGTCAGCCGCATTTCTCCAAAGCTGTCGTTCAAAAATGAACGTTAAAGTTGGCGCTATGCGGCGACGCGCTTGCGCGTTGTCCGACCTGAGCGACCTGTTAAAACTTGCGTTTCCTGCGCAAATGCCAACATGCTCGCCAATGCCTGGTTGACGGCCTCAGAAGTAGGAAATGCCTTCTGAATTTCCGGTTGTAGCACCACCACATTGCTCCCATGCGCAAAGTTTTTCAGGTACTTGCCCCTCACACCCTTACCGAGCAAATCGCGCTTCAATTCGGGAATGTCTTGATCAGCCATTTTCGTAGATTCTTTTTTCATATCGTGTTGCCTTTCTGGCGCTGATGATTCGTATGCCGTTTCGACGTTCTGTGTGGACGACCACCAAGAGCCGTGAGTTGTTAGAAATTCCGTATGTTCGGCTGCGATCTTCGAATTCACTGTGATCGGTGTCAGAAAACGTCAGCGCCTGTCCATCGCCAAATACACTCAGCGCCTCGTCGAACGATACACGGTGTTTCGAAAAATTGCTTGCGGCTTTCTGATCGTCCCATTCAAACTTGAACATGCGAAACACCTGAAAGGTTTAACGAATGAAAGGGACCTCCCCGTCCCAAGCGAGCCGCACCCCGTCAGGGTTGCGGTTTAGGGCAACTAGGTGCCAAGATGGAGAGGCAAATCTTTTGGCACGCCGCAATTTCATGGTCATCAACTCACTTTTACTGGAAGGGGAAGTCATGACAATCGTAACCGTTGGAATCGACCTTGCAAAGAACGTCTTTGCGGTGCATTGCGTTGATAAAACAGGCAAGCCGATGCTTGTACGCCCGGAGGTACCGCGCGCCAAGTTGTTGAGGCTTATCGCCAACCTGCCGCCTTGCCTCATCGGCATGGAGGCCTGCTCAGGCGCCTAAGTTTGTGGTTCCCTACCGCATGAGCGGCAAGCGCAGCAAGAACGACGCAGTCGCCGCCGCCGCGATCTGTGAGGCGGTGACAAGCCCCAACATGCGCTTCGTGCCGGTCAAGAGCATCGAACAGCAATCAAGGCTGTTCGTGCACCGCGCGCGCCAGGGCTATGTGGAGCAGTCATGGAAAACCATGCTGATCCCCGAATAACGAATGGAGCCCCCGGCGCGCGTCTTTCATCAGGGTCCGCAAAATTAAACTTGCAACAATGACCGTTTGTTTCGCCGTCCACATGCTGGCCGCTACCTGATTTGGGGGCGGGTTATTCAGAGCATCTTTAGCCAAATGAGTGCTTACCTCCAGGCATCAGGGTAAACGTGGACTTGACAGAAATCAAGCGAACAATTGACACTGAAACTCCCATTATTTCTGTTGCATGAGGTACCCGACCATGATCACGAAAAACTCCGTTACCACCAGCGATGGTGTCAGGCTCAGTTACTTGGAAGCTGGCTCCGGTAAACCGCTGGTTCTCATTCCAGGTTGGTCCCAAACGGCTGAGCAATTCAAATTTCAGTTGGAGGGCCTGTCGGACCGCTACCATGTGATCGCGCTTGATCTGCGCGGCCATGGAGACTCTGACAAACCTGTGTTTGGCTACCGCATTCAACGACTGGCCAAAGACGTTGCCGATGTCCTTAAGGCACTCGACCTTAAGGACGTCACGATCTTGGGACATTCGATGGGCTGTTCTGTTTTGTGGTGTTACTTTGACTTGTTTGGTGCTGAGCGTATCGGCAAATTTGTGTTCTGCGATGAGCCACCGCTTTTGACATCCAACCCAGCCTGGTCCTCCGAAGAACTAGAGAACGCAGGTGCACTGTTCTCACCTGAGGCCGTGACAGGTACTGCCAACGCGTTGGCGGGCCCGGATGGCGTCGCTACCACAGAAGCTTTCCTGGGCGGCATGGTGACCAAGGCAATGACTACAGAAACCATGAAATGGACTGTTGCTTGTAATCTCAAAATGCCTCGCAAACTCGCCGCTGAGTTGGTTTACAACCACTGCCACCAAGACTGGCGTGATGTTTTTGCTCGCATCAACGTACCATCTCTGTTCATCTGCGGCCGTGTCAGCATGATTCCATGGAAGTCGGTGGCTTGGGCATCCGGGCAAACCAAGGGCTCGCAACTCGAAATCTTCGAAGAGTCAGAAGGCGGCCAGCACTTCATGTTTGTTGAAAACCCGACCAAGTTCAACGCGATTCTCGCCAATTTCGTCGGCTGATTTGCGTCAACTCCCGGAATCTAAGATGCCACGACTGGGCGGTGGGTGATTCTGTGTCGCAATACGAGTCTGGCCGGCAGGCCTGATTAAATTACGGGGCCTCAATCACCCTTGCCACGTCGCTGTGGCATTCGGCGCACTTGCCCACCAGCAGCAAGTCGCCGTCTTTGACGACGCAGCTGAAAGCAGTAACAGCAGTTGCTTCTCACGCAGCACATCGACGCGGTGCGCCTGCACTTTGGCCCGATTGCCGTGCTGCTGAACAACGCGGCCAATCATCTGCGCCATGGCGTCAAGGTGTTGCTGAAGTTCAAGCTGCTCGAGCTGCAGACCATGGACCGCGACGCCTTGATCCACTGGGCGCGCTCCACGCCCTACTTTGCCCGTATCTACCAAGAGCACTTCGCCAGCCTGGAGTTTTCAGGCTGGGTCGACGCGCTGCTGGACGACCTGGTGAGGGCCCGGGCTGCGGCACGTGTGGATGGGGTAGTGCACAACGTGGGTTGAGGGGGCAGCCCTATCCCTTCGACTACGTCATCTGATACAGCCAGACCGGCCGACCCTGCACGCCGTCAAGCCGGCCACTGGGCGACTCACCGCCCACCGGAAACTCAAGGCTAACCAACCAGGCACCTGGGCGCAGCTCGGCGCGCGCCTTGGCCAGTGCGCGCGCCATGCTCTCAGGTCGCTGGAACAGGTAGACCAGCTGATAGCCCGACCAGTCCGCACGCCAGATATCACCCTGCGTCACTTTGGCCCAAGGACAGCGCCAGGCGCACAACAGGCGCAAAGACCGGCTCCACTCCAGCCCATGCAGTTCGGCCAGCGGGTAGGCCCGGCGCAGCGCCTGCAGGCCCTGGCCCAGCCCGCAACCCGCATCAAGCGCGCGCGCGCCGGGTGGCAATGGGGCCAAGTCGGGGAGATGGTCCAGCGCACCCTCAGGTGTGGGAAACAGCGGCGCATCACGCCAGGCGTTGATCGGATAGACCAGCAGCAGCAACCCCAGCGGCAACAGCCAAGCCCAGGCTGGCACCGCCAACGCGCCCGACAGCGCCAGTGACAGCGGAAAGCCGGAGCCGACCACGGCGCGGCGCCACCAGCTGCCACCCCAAACGCTACCGACCACGCCCAGCAGCGTGCCAGCCACCAGCGCCAGCAAGACGGGAGTACCGGCGGCGCGCAGCCCGAGGAACAGGGCCCAAGCCACAGCCCAGGCCAACAACGCCGGCAATGGCCAGCGCAGGCTCACGACGCGCGGCTCCCACGCAGGCGATCGATCAGCCCGTTAAGCTCATCGAGTGAGCCAAACTGAATACTGAGCTCGCCCATCTCCTCGGTGCGGCCGGCACGTTTAACGCGCTTTTTCACACGCACCTCAACTTGAGCAGCCAGCAGGTCCGACAGCTCGTCTTCCACCCGTTTGAGATCACGCGATTTTTCTTTTTTGGGTTTGGTTGAAGTCAAGGTGAACTCGGCACTAAGTTTCTTGACTAGGCTCTCGGCCTCGCGCACCGACATCTTGCGGGCGCTGATCTGGCTGGCGGCGGTAATTTGGGTGGCGCGGTCCAGCGCCAAAAGCGCGCGCGCATGGCCCATGTCCAGGTCCCCCGCCATCAGCATGGTCTGCACCGGCTCGGCCAGGTTGAGCAGGCGCAAGAGGTTGGAGGCGGCACTGCGCGAGCGCCCAACCGCTTGGGCAGCGAGTTCGTGAGTGAGCCCAAACTCTTTGATTAAGCGCTGCAAACCCTGGGCTTCCTCCAGCGGGTTGAGGTCTTCCCGCTGGATATTCTCGATCAGCGCCATGGCGGCGGCGGCCTCATTGGGCACGTCGCGCACCAGCACCGGCACGCTGTCCAGGCCGGCCAGGCGCGCGGCACGGAAGCGTCTTTCACCCGCGATGATCTCGTACAGGCCCTGATTGGCACCCTCCTTCAGTTGGCGCACCAGGATGGGCTGCATGATGCCTTGGGCCTTGATCGACTCGGCGAGCTCGTACAAAGCGCCTTCGTCCATGTGGGTGCGAGGCTGATACATGCCAGGCACCAGATCGACCAGCCGCAGCGAGGCCGGCAAGCCCGGGCTGGCGCTGCTGGTGGCCGAGTCGTCGTCGGCGTTTTCGCTGACCTTGGGGCCGAGCAGGGCCTCAAGGCCTCGGCCCAGACCTTTGAGTTTCTTAGTTGCCATGTGAATTTTCCTTGTCGAAGATGGGGGTGGCGGTCGGGAATGGTGCGCCTGCCGCCTCAGCCTGCAGCTGAAGCAGCCATTGGTGGGCCTCTGGCCAGTCACCCAGGCCAGAGTCGGCATTGAGGTGGCCGCGCGCGCCCAGCGACACAAAGCGGGCGCCCCAGTCGCGACCAAACTGTTGGGCACGGGCCAGGCTGCAATAGGGGTCATTGCTGCTGCCCACCAACAGCGCTGGAAAAGGAAGGCGCACCTGTTGTAATGGTGCCCAACTTCGCAGAGCCGGGCGTAAGGTCGGCAACTCGGGGTCGCCGGGGGCTACCAACAAAGCGCCCGCCACCCGGGTGGTCTGTTGTGAATGGGCGGCCCAAGCCGCCACCAGCAAGCAGCCCAAGCTGTGCCCGACCAGCCACACGGGTGCAGCGCGCGCCAGCAACACCTCTTCAAGCCGTGCGATCCAGTCGCCTCGCAGAGGCCGCAGCCAGTCGTGCTGTTCCACCCGCTGGTAACCGTAAAGGGCCTCCCAGCGGCTCTGCCAATGCTGCGGGCCAGAGTTTTGCCAGCCGGGCAGTATCAGGACATCAGAATCGGTAATCACTATATTTTTGATAGCGCAATAGACAAGCAGAGCAAGGGCTGGAGCCTGATTTGACTACATGGTTTCGACGCGGAGCACCATCTCCTGGGCAAAATTAACAAAGGCCTGCGCTCCTTTGCTAGACGGGTCAAACACCACGCCGGGCAAGCCATAACTCGGCGCCTCGGCCAAGCGCACATTGCGTGGGATGACGGTGTCGAACACCTTGTTGCCAAAGCGGGTCTTGAGTTGCTCGCTGACCTGCTGCTGCAGCATGATGCGGGGGTCAAACATGACGCGCAACAGGCCAATGATGGCCAGGTCGCGGTTGAGGTTGGCGTGCACCTGCTTGATGGTGTTGACCAAGTCGGCCAGCCCCTCCAGCGCAAAATACTCGCACTGCATGGGCACGATCACACCATGCGCACAGCACAGTCCGTTGAGGGTGAGCATGGACAGCGAGGGCGGGCAATCTATCAGGATGAAGTCGTAATCGTCGCCCACGGCGCCCAAGGCTTGCTTGAGCCGCTTTTCACGCCGCTCAACGTCCACCAGTTCGACCTCAGCCCCGGCCAGTTCGCGGTTGGCGCCCAAGATGTCATAGCTGCAACCGGCGGCCGCCAGTTTGTCACTTTTGACCCGCGCCTCGGCCACGGTTGCCGACTCCAACAGCACATCGTAGATCGATAGCTCAAGCTGGCGCTTGTCCACACCCGAGCCCATGGTGGCATTTCCCTGTGGGTCAAGGTCAACCATCAGCACCCGCTGACCAACCTTGGCCAGCCCGGCCGCCAGGTTGACGGTGGTGGTGGTTTTGCCCACCCCACCCTTTTGATTGGCAACACAGAATATTTTGGCCATAAGCGGATCTCAGAGAATAAAGGGTGAAGGTGGCTTCAAGCCGTCAGCGAGAGACCACCAGCTTGATACCAAAGCCTATTAAAAAAATGCCGGCCAGTTTCTCCAACGCTGTTGTGATCAATGGGTTAGCGCGCAGACGTTCTGCCAGGGTGTGTGTCAAAGTGACTAACACGAGGCAATATGAGAAGCCTAAAACGGCAATGGTTAGCGCCATGACCGCAAAGGTGAGCAAGCCCTGATGGTGCGCCGGATCGACAAACAAGGGAAAGAAGGCCATGTAAAACACGATGGCCTTGGGATTGAGCAAGGTGATGCCCATGGCCTGTCGCAAGTAATGACGCGGCTTGATGTTGAGCACTGGCGGCGCACCCGGCTTGGCGGTGAGCATGCGCCAGCCCAACCAAGCCAGATAGGCGGCACCCAGCCACTGTATGGCAGCAAACGCAGTCGGGTAAGTGGTTAACACGGTGGCGACCCCAGCCACCGCCAGCCACAACAAAATCTGATCACCCAGAATGATCCCCAAGCCAGCAGCGAGTCCACCACGCACGCCACCTTTGCCCGTTGAAGTGACCAAGGCGAGGTTGCCTGGGCCCGGAATTAGCAAAAAAATCAGGATGGCGGCCGCAAAGGCGGGATAGTCGGCAATACCAAAAAACATGGGGCTTTTCTTTCGAGCGAGAACCTGAGTTTACGTGACGCCTGTGCTGCGTCCTGCGGTCGTCCAACCGCACTAGACCAAACGACTTAACGCCGTTGGAGCCAGACCAAGCAGCGCTCGGCATCCAGGCCCGGCACAGCCACTGGTTCCACGTGAAACACATGCACTGGCGGCGACAGCTGAGCGATTTCGTCTGCAGGGTACTTGCCCTTCATGGCCACCCAACTTCCACCCTCGGCCAAGGCCTGAGCAGACCACTGGCTAAAGTCTGCTAAGGAGGCAAAAGCACGGGAGGTCACCAAGGAATAGGTCTCTGCCAACTGCTCCACCCGGGCATGGCGACCGCGCAAATTGGGCAGCCGCAAACTGACGGCCACCTGCTGGACAAAGGCGGCCTTCTTGGCTACGGCGTCGACACAGTCAACCTGCCATTCCGGGCAACAAATGGCCAGCACCACCCCAGGCAAGCCAGCGCCAGCCCCAACGTCGAGCACCCGCAGTGGCCCACCCGGGTATCGCCGGCGCAACGGCATCACAATCGCCAAACTGTCCAACAAGTGGTGGGTCAGCATCTCAGCGGGTTCCAGCCGGGCTGTCAGGTTATAGACCCGGCCCCACTTGGCCAACAACGCCAAGTAATCGAGCAGCATCTGAACCTGCCGATCGCTCAGGCTTAAGCCCAGCGCACTCAGGCCACGGCGCAGCGGCGCTTCAAGCTCGCGCATCAGACGACCAAGGGGCTGGCGTCTGCTGCTGTCATGCCGGCATCACGAGCCGCAGCAAAGCCCTTGAAATTGCTTTTCTTTAGGTGGATCAGCAGCAGTGAGATCGCCGCCGGCGTGACCCCGGACATGCGCGAGGCCTGGCCCAAGGTCTCGGGCCGGTGCCGCGCCAATTGCTGCCTCACCTCATAGCTCAGTGCGGTGACTTGTAAATAATCCAGACTGGCTGGCAAACGCAGGTTCTCAAAGTGAGCCGCACGGTCAACCTCCCCTTTTTGGCGATCGATATAGCCCGAGTACTTGGCCGATATCTCAACCTGCTCTATGACGGCCGCTTGGAAAAGCGCCTCATCTCCGCCGGAGGTTTCACGTGAAACCATGGGCGCCATG
>CALPLW020000164.1 GCA_943324505.2 Comamonas sp. lk | reverse complement strand
GTAAACAGCTTTTGCCATTCCGCCAGGGGCATCACCGCGCCTGTCGGGTTGCCAGGGGAGCAAACAAACAGCAGCTGGGTGCGGGCCCAGACGGCGTCGGGCACGCTGTCCCAGTCGGCCGCAAAGTTGCGTGCCGGGTCGCTTGCAACAAAGTAGGGCTCAGCCCCGGCCAGCAGCGCTGCGCCTTCGTAGATTTGGTAGAAGGGGTTGGGGCAAACCACCAGCGGTGCCGCCTGACCGGTGGGCGAGGGCGTCACCACGGTCTGCGCCAGGGCAAACAGCGCCTCGCGCGAGCCGTTCACTGGCAGCACCTGGGTGGCCGGGTTCAGGCTGAGGCCGTAGCGGCGCTGCAGCCACTGGCAGCAGGCCTCACGCAGTTTAGGCTCGCCAGCGGTGGCCGGGTAGGCCGCCAGGCCGCTGGGTGTGCTGTAGATGGCGTCCACCATTGCCTGCTGGATAAAGGGCGGCGTGGCGTGTTTGGGCTCACCCATGCCCAGGCTGATCGGCGCGTAAGCCGGGTTGGGCACCGCGCCGGCAAACAGCTGGCGCAGGCGCTCAAAAGGGTAGGGGTGCAGGTTGGAGAGCAGGGGGTTCATGGGGTGTTGGGCGTTAGTAGCCCTGGAACAGGAAATCGAGGGCTGCGGTGATTTGAGTCTGCTCGTGGCGCATGGATGCCACTGGTTCTTTCAGGATGCGCCTTGGGACTGCCCCCATTTTGGGTGTCTCCAGCAGGTAGTCCTCGTCACCGACTCTCAATACCGGCATCAGCCGGCTGGGGAGCTTGACCTTGGCAAACTGCGCCACATGCCGCAGCGGTATCACCATGCGGCTGTCCAAGCCGTCGAGGAGGTCGCTTTGCACATCCAGAAGGTAGGGCGTCGACCCTGCCGATGCACCTGGATTGGCGTGAACGTCGAAGCGTGCCATCAAAAGCTTCTCCATTGATCCAGCGGCAGCCCTTCTGCTTCTATGGTTGCGTTGTACGCTGAAATGAAGTCGCCATGCTCCTGACGCCACCGCCGCTCTTGTTCCTGCCGCACCACAGTACGCAAGTGGCTGTCGCATACCTGCGACACATTGATCTGCAGACGCTTGGCAGCTTCCAGCACGTCAGCGCTCAAGCTCAGGTTGGTGGCGCGTTTTGTCGCGCGGCCCGTTTTGACTCTCGGCTCGCGTGCGGGTGTGTCAGTGATTGGCATTTTGGATCTCATGCGTATAAGATGATGTGCATAGTTTATACGCACGAAACCAATCTACCAAGGGACTCAGTCAAACACGTCAGCTTGGGCCAGCGGCTTGCCAGCCGCATCTTTGGCGGCCAGTTGGGGGGTGGATTGCAGCGGCCAGTGCACGCCTAGGGTGGGGTCGTTCCAGAGCAGGATGCGCTCGTGTTCGGGGTACCAGTAGTCGGTGGTTTTGTACAAAAACTCGGCACTCTCGCTGGTCACCACAAAGCCGTGGGCAAAGCCCGGTGGCACCCATATGTGGCGGTGATTGTCGGCGCTCAGTTGCACGCCAACCCACTGGCCAAAGTGTGGCGAACTGCGGCGCAGGTCCACCGCCACGTCAAACACTTCGCCGTGCGTCACCCGCACCAGTTTGCCCTGCGGGTGTTGTATCTGGTAGTGCAGGCCACGCAGCACACCCTTGGCTGACTTGCTGTGGTTGTCTTGCACAAACTGTACATCCAGCCCGGTGCAATGTGCAAAGTCGCGCGCGTTGAAGCTCTCAAAAAAGAAACCTCGCGCATCGCCAAACACCTTGGGCTCCAAGATCAGCACGCCGGGCAGGGCGGTGGGAGTAACGGTGTAAGGCATGGCTTACTTCAGTAAACCCAGCAAATATTTACCATAACCGTTTTTGGCCAGTGGTGCTGCTAGTTTTTGCAATTGCTCCGGATTGATCCAGTGTTGACCAAAAGCAATTTCCTCGGGGCATGCCACCTGCAGCCCCTGGCGTTTTTGCAAGGTGGCGATAAAGCTGGCGGCCTCCAGCAGGCTGTCATGGGTGCCTGTGTCGAGCCAAGCGTAGCCGCGGCCCATGATCTCCACATTCAACTGACCCAGCTCCAGGTAGCGTCGGTTCACATCAGTAATCTCCAACTCGCCACGCGCTGAAGGTTTCATGCTGGCGGCGATGTCGCACACCTGGCGGTCGTAAAAATAAAGGCCGGTTACCGCGTAATTACTCTGGGGTTGGGCAGGTTTCTCTTCTATGCTGATGGCCCGTTGCTTCCCGTCAAAGGCCACCACGCCATAGCGCTCCGGATCATGCACATGGTAGGCAAACACTGTGGCGCCTGAGGTTTGGGCGTTGGCGTTTTGCAACTGCTTGACGAGGTCGTGACCATGGAAAATATTGTCACCTAGCACCAGTGCGCTGGGCTGGTCCGCTACAAACTCGCGGCCGATAATGTAGGCCTGCGCCAGCCCATCCGGGCTGGGCTGCACAGCGTACTCAATGTGCATGCCCCACTGCCCGCCGTCACCCAGCAGCTCGGCAAAGCGCGGCGTGTCTTGCGGGGTGGAGATCACCAGCACCTCCCGGATGCCGGCCAGCATCAGCGTGCTCAAGGGGTAGTAAATCATCGGCTTGTCATAAACCGGCATCAGCTGCTTACTCACCGCTTGTGTTACCGGGTATAGACGCGTGCCAGAGCCGCCGGCCAGGATGATGCCTTTTCGTTGTGTTGTCATGCGTTGACCTTGATAAGTTTGTCTGCGCGGCCGCCACCAAAACGTCGGTCTCTCTGGGTGTAGGAGTCAATGGCCTGCTGTAACTGCGTTTCGCCAAACGCCGGCCATAGCACATCGGTGAAGAACAGCTCGGTGTAGGCCAACTGCCACAGCATGAAATTGCTGATGCGGGCCTCGCCACCAGTCCGTATGAGCAGATCGGGCTCAGGCGCATAGGCGGTGCTGAGGTAGGGAGCAAGGCCGGCCTCGGTGAGGGCCTCTGGGAGGGCACCCGGGTTAGAGGCCTGCCAAGCCTTCATGGCTTGCAGTAGATCCCATCTGCCGCCGTAGTTGGCTGCAATGGTGAGCGTGATAGCCGTGTTGTGTGCTGTCGCGGCCTGCGCATCGCTGATCAGCATTTGGATGCGGGCGTTAAAGCCTGAGATGTCGCCAATCACCCGAAGTCTAACCCCGCGGTCAATCATGTCACGAACCTCTTTTTGCAGGTAAAGCGTCAGAAGGCCCATCAGGCCCGACACTTCATCGGCTGGACGCTTCCAGTTTTCTGTGCTGAACGCAAATAAGGTCAGGTAGCCCACGCCCCGCTCGGCACAGGCCTGCACCAGCGATCGCACCCTTCGCGCACCGCTGGCATGACCCATGGCAACAGGCAATGACCGCTGCTGGGCCCAACGCCTGTTGCCGTCCATGATGACGGCAATGTGTTGTGGCATCGGGTTCAGTGTTGGAAATTGATGAATGGCCACGACCGTCAAGCTTGGCGCTGACCGCGCCGCAGGTGTAAAAAAGAACGAGGCCCGCCTGAGCCTAGGAGTGCAGCGGTCGTCTGACTGACCCTTGCGTTGACCCGATTTTAGCGGTTTTGAAAACCATTGAGTAGCAACCATTGGGCACAGTGAGACCCTCCATCTAGCAAGAACCGTCGGCGCAAAAACTAGACGGAAGTTGTCGCTATCGCATCGACAGCTCCGATCTGCACCAAAGCTTGGGAATTTATCCGTGGCGCATCTTCACGCTGTCAAAGCCTCTGACAGTTGGAGCCACTGTTCTTCCAATATCTGCAATTCGGCGTTGACCAGATTAAGCCGTTTGCCCAGCTCGGCGAGCTCCATTGGGGGCAGGGGAGTGCAGAGGCGCGCTTCCAGGGCGGTGCTTTCGGACTGCAGGACGGTCATACGGTTGTCGACTTCATCCAACTGGCGTTTCAGGGCGCGGGCACCGGGCGCGCTAGCAGCCGGTTTTACGCCGGGGCCAGCAGATTGGGCTGGCTTCGCGCCCGCCGTGGGGGGCGCCTGGGTGTTTGTGTTCGGGGTAGTCGCCTTGACGGCAGCTTTGGGCGCGGCGCTGGCCTCTTTGATCGCTTCGCGTTGGCGCTTGGCTTCGTCGAGCAGGTAGCGCTGGTAGTCGTCGAGGTCGCCGTCAAACGGGGCGACGCCGCCGCGCGAGACCATCCAGAATTCGTCGCAGACGGCGCGCAGCAGGGCACGGTCGTGGCTCACGAGCATCACAGTGCCTTCGAATTCATTGAGCGCCATGCTCAGGGCCTCGCGGGTGGCCAGGTCCAGGTGGTTGGTAGGCTCGTCCAGCAGCAGCAGGTTGGGGCGCTGCCAGACGATCATGCACAGCACCAGTCGGGCTTTTTCGCCGCCGCTCATGCTGCCCACGGCCTGCTTGACCATGTCGCCGCTGAAGTTGAAGTTTCCAAGGAAGCTGCGCAGGTCTTGTTCGCGCGTGGCCTGGCCGGCGATTTTGCCGAGGGCGGTGAGGTCTTTCACCAGCCGGATCATGTGCTCCAGCGGGGTGTCGGCCGGGCGCAGCACATCCAGCTCTTGCTGGGCAAAGTAGCCGATGTTCAGGCCCTTGCCTTCGGTGACGTCGCCGCCGATGGGCTGCAGCGCGCGCGCCACTGTTTTGACCAGCGTTGATTTGCCCTGGCCGTTGGCGCCCAAAATGCCGATGCGCTGGCCGGCCAGCACCGAGCGGCTGACGTTTTGCACGATGACGGTGGGCGGGGTGCCGGCGGGTGCGTCATCGGGCGCGGGGTAGCCGAAGCTGACGCCCTGCATGGAGAGCATGGGGTTGGGCAGGTTGGCCGGCTCTTTGAATTCGAAGGTGAAATCGGCCTCGCTGAGCAGCGGGGCGATTTTTTCCATGCGGTCCAGCGCCTTGACGCGGCTTTGCGCCTGCTTGGCCTTGCTGGCCTTGGCCTTGAAGCGGGCGATGAACTTTTGCAGGTGGGCGATTTTGTCCTGCTGTTTGGAAAACGCTGTTTGCTGCAGTGCCATCTGCTCGGCCCGCATGTCTTCAAACTTGCTGTAGTTGCCGCCGTAGCGCACCAGTTTGGCGGCGTCGATGTGCAGGGTGACGTTGGTGACGGCGTCCAAAAATTCACGGTCGTGGCTGATCACGATCATGGTGCCTTCGTAGCGCTTGAGCCAGGCCTCCAGCCAGACCAGGGCGTCCAGGTCCAGGTGGTTGGTGGGCTCATCCAGCAGAAGCAAGTCAGACGGGCACATCAGTGCGCGGGCCAGTTGCAGCCGCATGCGCCAGCCGCCCGAGAAGCTGTTGACGGGGTTGGTGAGCTCTGTGGTCTTGAAGCCCAGGCCCAGAATCAGCGCCTGGGCGCGGGCTGGGGCGTCGTGGGCGCCGGCGTCTTGCAGCGCCATGTAGGCGTGGGCCATGCGGTCGTAGTCGTCGGTTGCCTCTGAGGCGGTCACTTCTTGCTGGGCGGCGAGCAGGGTGGTGTCACCCTCCACCACGAAATCAGTGGCGCTTTGGCTGGTCTCAGGCATGTCTTGCGCCACCTGGCCCATGCGCCACTGGGTGGGGATGTAGTACTCACCGACGTCTTCATGCAGGCTGCCGTTGAACAACGCAAACAACGACGACTTGCCCGCGCCGTTGCGCCCTACCAGGCCCACTTTTTCGCCCGGGTTCAGGGTGACGGAGGCGCCTTCGAGCAGCACTTTGGCGCTGCGGCGCAGCGTGACGTTTTTCAGGGTAATCACAGGCGTGGGTCGGTTCGGGTGGCGTTCGGACGGTGGAAGTTCATTGGCCGGCAGCGCCAGGCACAGGCATGGCCGCAGGCTTGGCGGCGAAGAGGGCTAGTGTAAGGCTCTGGCAGCTTGTAAGCCGGACGCGATAATCCCGTGAATGTCATCTCCCAAAATTTTGTTCGGCTTTCATGCCGTGGGCGTGCGCCTGAAGACGGCGCCGCAGTCGGTGGTTGAAATCTATGTGGACCCGGGCCGGCGCGATGCGCGGATGCGGCAGTTCATGGAGAAAGTGGCCGAGGCGGGGGTGCGGCTGATCGAGGCCGATGGCGTGCGGCTGGCGCGGCTGTGTGGCGGGCACGGGCACCAGGGCGTGGCGGCGCGGGTGCAGGAGCTGGCGCAAGTGCATTCGCTGGATGATCTGCTGGATGCGTTGGAGGCGGCCCAGGCCGCTAAACCGGCGGCCGAGCGGGTGGTGCCGCTGATTTTGGTGCTGGACGGCGTGACCGACCCGCACAACCTGGGCGCCTGTCTGCGGGTGGCCGACGGTGCCGGTGTACACGCCGTGATTGCGCCCAAGGACCACGCCGCCGGCATCAACGCCACGGTGGCCAAGGTGGCCAGCGGCGCGGCCGAGACCGTGCCTTATTTCATGGTGACCAACCTGGCGCGTACCCTGGGCGAACTGAAGGAGCGCAACATCTGGGTGATTGGCACCAGCGACGCGGCGCCGCGCACCCTGTACCATACCGACCTGACCGGCCCGGTGGCCCTGGTGCTGGGCGCCGAGGGCTCTGGCCTGCGCCAGTTGACCGCCAAAACTTGCGATGAGTTGGTGAGTATTCCGATGAGCGGTGCCGTGGAGAGCCTGAACGTGTCGGTGGCCAGCGGCGTGTGCCTTTATGAGGCTGTGCGGCAGCGGTCGTTACCGCGCTAAACCCAACCCGAGCCCCCCAAGACCGCCCCCGCGCCCAGCAGCCAGAGCAGGTGGATGCGGGTGCGCCAGACCAGCAGCGTGGTGACGGCGGTCAGCAGCCAGAGCGGCCAGTGGACGGATGAGTTGCCTTGGTTCGTGGCCAAAATGACGCCCGTTGCGAGCAGGATGCCGACCACCAGAGGGGCCATGCCCTGCTTGAAGGCGCGCACCACGCGCCGCTCGCGGTTGCGATGGCCCCAGCGGGCGACACTGACGGTGAGGATGGTGCTGGGCAGTAGGGTGCCCAGCATGCTGATGCTCACGCCCAGCAAGGCGCTGGCCCAAATGGGCAGGCCACTGGCCGAGGCGGCATTGAGCCCGACCTGCCAACCGAACAGCGCGATGAACAGCACATTGGGGCCGGGCGCGGCCTGCGCCAGTGCGATGGATGAGCTGAATTGCGCCTCGCTCAACCAATGCTGTTGGGTGACCAGATAGCGGTGCATGTCGGGCGCGGTGGTGATGGCGCCGCCCACAGCCAGCAAGGACAGCGACAAAAATTGCGCGAGTAGCGCCCACCAGTCTGCGGCGGCAAGCTCAATGCTCATCATGTCCCCCTATCAGCAGTCAGGCGGCCCAGTTGCCAGTAGGCCCAAGCGCAGGTCAGCCCACCCAGCCCCAACAGCACCCAGGCCAGTGGCAGGCGAAGCCAGGCAATTGCTACGATAGTGATAGCTATAGAAGCAGCGCTGACAAGGGTTCCGACCACATTTTGCTTCAAGGCTGGCACCAGCTTGATGCCGGTGGCGGTGATCAGGCCGGCGGCCACAGCACCCATACCGCGCAGCGCCCCTTGCGCCACCGGCAAGGTTTGCACGCTGGCATACAGGGTGGCCAGCAGCAGCACCACCAGCAGCGGAAAGCACAGGATGCCCGCCATGGCCACCAGCGCACCGCGCAGCCCGAAAAAGCGGTCGCCCAGCATCAAGGATAAATTGACGATATTGGGGCCTGGCAACACCTGGGCCACGGCCCAGTCTTCGACAAACTGCTCACGTGTGAGCCAGCGCCGGCGCTCCACCAGTTCACGTTGAACAATGGCCAGCACGCCGCCAAATCCCTGCAGTGCCAGCCAAGTGAAGGACCAGAACAGTGCGCCCAGCGTCTCGGGACGTGGGGCGGTGGCCGGGTTGGCGTTGGCGTTGGGGTTGGGGTGTCCGGTGCCGTTGGACGGGGCGGGTTTGCTCATGCCTGGATTATCGGGATTGGCGGGATCAGGGGTCAGGGATCAGGGGGCGCGCTCAGGGTCCGGGCGTACGCAGCACGGTGCGAAAGCCCAGGTGGCTGGTGGCCAGGTCGTCTTCTTGGGCTTGGCGGGCACCGGGCCGGTAGCGCATGCAGTAGTTGGGTGCGCACAGGTAAGAGCCGCCTTTGATGACATGTCGGCTCGCCGCGCCAGCGGCCCCAGCCGGCAGGGTGGCGATGGGGGGTTGGTCGGGGGGCAAGGTGTCGGGGCCGCGGTGGTCGTCGGTGTAAACATCAGCGGTCAGTTCCCAGACGTTGCCGATCATGTCATGCAGGCCAAAGCCGTTGGCGGCAAAGCAGCCCACGGGCGCCAGCCCGGTGAAGCCGTCGCTGGCCTGGTTGGCCAGCGGAAAAAAGCCTTGCCAGGTGTTGGCCTGGGCTGGTTGCGCTGGCGTAGCGGCGGGCGATGTGTTGGCGGGCGCCGCTTGGCCACCTCGCGCCGCCCATTCCCATTCGCGCTCGGTGGGCAGGCTGCGCCCGGCCCAGTGGGC
>CALPLW020000163.1 GCA_943324505.2 Comamonas sp. lk | reverse complement strand
GGTATGACGCTTTCCACCTTGCCTTCAAAGCCTAGCCCAGAGCTGACCCCGGTCTCCCTGAACCTTAATCACATCCGCGCCGAATTTCCCGCCCTGCAGGGCGAGGGCGTCTACCTCGACAACGCCGGCGGCTCGCTGGTGCTGCGCCGCGTGGCGGACCGGGTGCGCGACTACCTGCTCACCAGCAGCGTGCAGCTCGGTGCCAGCTACAGCCAGTCGCAGGACGCCGGCGCCCGCGTGCTGGCCGCGCGGCGCTCAGTGGCTACGCTGATCAATGCCGCCCACGACGACGAGGTGGTGATGGGTGGCGCCACCACGGCGCTGATGTTCCAGCTGACCAGTGCTCTGCTGCCCGGCATCCGGCCGGGCGACGAAATCATCGTCACCAACAGCGACCATGAGGCCAACATCGGCGGTTGGGCCCGGCTGCAGGCGGCTGGCGCGGTGCTCAAGTTCTGGAACGTCAACCCCGCCACGCTGGCGCTGGAGCTGCCCGACCTGGAGCGGCTGTTGTCGCCGCGGGTGGTCTGGGTGGCCATGACCCATGCCTCCAACATCCTGGGCACGGTCAACCCGGTGGCCGAGGTGGCGGCGCGGGTGCACGCCGTGGGTGGGCGACTATGCGTCGATGCCGTGGCCTATGCGCCGCACCGGCTGGTGGATGTGCAGGCCAGCGGCGCCGACCTGTACGTCTTCAGCTTTTACAAGGTGTTTGGCCCGCACTATGCGGTGCTGTGGGGCCGCCGCGAGCTGTTGCTGGCCCTGCCCAGCCTGAACCACTATTTCATAGGGGCCGAGGTGCTGCCCTACAAACTGCAGCCGGGCAATGTCAATTACGAGCTGTCCTATGGCTGCATCGGCATCAGCGACTACCTGCAGGCGGTCGGCGCCAGTCTTGGCTGCAGCGGTTCGGCGCGCCAGCAGATGCAGGCTGCGTTTGACGCCTTCGAGCGGCACGAGGACCAACTGGCCGAGCAACTGCTGGGCTACTTGCGCGGTAAGCCTGGCGTGCGCATCATCGGCCTGGACAGCGCGGCCCATGGCGGCCGGGTGCCCACGGTCAGTTTCACCGTGGCCGGGATCATGTCCGAGACCGTGGTTCGCCACCTGGACCGTTTCAACATTGGCATCCGCTTTGGCGATTTTTACGCCAAGCGCCTGATCGAGGCACTCGGCCTGCAGGCGCAGGGCGGCGTGGTGCGGGTGTCCATGGCGCACTACAACACGGCGGGCGACATCGACCGGCTGATTCAGCACCTGGACGAGGTGCTGCCGTGACCCAGACGCCCAGTGCCACCCTGATCCGCAACGGCCGGGTCATCACCGCCACCGACGACTACGTGGCCGATGTGCTGCTCAAGGACGGCATCGTGCACACCATTGGCCACCGGCTTGAGGTCGGGCCGGACGTAGCGGTGGTCGATGCCAGCGGTCTGTATGTGCTGCCGGGCGGGGTGGACACCCATGTGCACCTGGAAAACGTGATCGGCCCCACCATCACCTGCGACACTTTTGCCAGCGGTACCCGGGCGGCCGCTTTTGGCGGGACCACCACGGTGGTCGACTTTGCGCTGCAGACCGAGACCGACTCGCCCCTGGGCGCGATCGCCCGGGCCCAAGCCAGCGCCGAGGCCCAGGTGGCGGTGGACTACAGCCTGCACGTGATCGTGACCCGGGTCGATGACCAGGTGCTCAAGGACGTGCAGCTCGCCATGCGGCACGAAGGCGTGACCAGTTTCAAGATGTTCATGGCCTACCCCGGCGTGATGATGGCCGACGACGCTGCCATCTTCCGCATGCTGCGCCAGGTTGGTGCTGACGGCGGCATGGTGGCGCTGCACGCCGAAAACGGCACCGTCATCGACCTGCTGATCAAGGAGGCGTTGGAGGCCGGCCACACCTCGCCGCGCTACCACGCCATGACCCGCCCGGCCATCATGGAGGGCGAAGCCACGCACCGCGGCATCCGGCTGGCCGAGCTGGCGCAGGCGCCGATCTACTTTGTGCACGTGTCGAGCAACGAGGCCCTCAAGCACATTGTGGCCGCACGCGCCGAGGGCATCCCGGTGTTTGCCGAAACCTGCCCGCACTACCTCTTGTTTGACGATTCGGTCTACAACAGCGACAGCCTGGAAATTGCCAAGTACGTGATGACGCCGCCGTTGCGCAGCACCGAGGACCAAAAACACCTGTGGCGCGCCCTGCGCTATGACGACCTGCAGGTGATCGCCACCGACCACTGCCCGTTCTGCATGAAGGAGGGGCATCTGGGCTACCGGCTGCAGAAGATGCGCGGCAAGGATGATTTCTCGCTGATCCCCAATGGCGCGCCCGGCATCGAGACCCGGCTGGTCAGCCTGTTTGACATCGGCGTGATGCAGGGCCGGCTTTCGCTCAACCGCTTTGTCGAGCTGACGGCCACCACGCCAGCCAAGCTGTTCGGCCTGTTCCCGAAAAAAGGCACGATCGCCGTCGGCAGCGATGCCGACGTTGTGCTGTTCGACCCGGCCGCGACCCAGACCGTGCACGCCAAGGCCCTGCACGGCAACTGCGACTACACCCTGCTCGAAGGTCGCACGCTGCGCGGCCGGGTCGAGAAAGTGTTTTTGCGTGGCCAACTCATTGTCGATGGCCCGGCCTGGCTCGGGCGCGAGGGCATGGGCCGCTTCGTGCCGCGCGGCGAGGTGCGGGCGTTTTAGCATGCAAGTCCTGACTGAACCGCTGTCGGCCGAGGCCTTTGCACCCTTTGGCGAGGTGATCGAGGTGAGTGACAGCGCGCGTCACTTCAACATCAACGCCGGCTATGCGGAGCGCTACCACGACCTGGCCCGGGTTGATGTGGCTAGTGCCGGCGGGCGGCCGCTGATCAGCATCTTCCGCGCCCGAGCACGCAGGCTGCCCATGGCGCTGAGCCTGCTGGAGCGGCACCCCCTGGGCAGCCAGGCTTTCATGCCGCTGTCTCGCCTTCCCTATTTGGTGGTGGTGGCACCAGCGGCTGACGCCACCCGCCCGGATCTGTCGCGCCTGCGCTGCTTTTTGGCGGGACCGGGGCAGGGTGTCAATTACGCTGCTGGCACCTGGCACCACCCGCTGCTGGCCCTGCAGACTGAGTGTGATTTTCTGGTGGTGGACCGTGGCGGAGCGGCTTCTGACCACAACTGTGACGAGTTTCCTCTGGACGGCATGGGCCCTTGGATGCTGCCTGATTGAGGCTCGGTATAAAGCCGGTCGACGATGTTGCAGGGCTTCACCCCCGGTAGCTGAACTAGGCACGCTCTTTGCTCACTGGTGACTCCCGAATTTATCGGGGCTTGTGTCAACCCTTGGCTCTGATGCTGTTGGGGCCTTTATTCAGGAGTCTTCATGAAACGTCGTAATCTGTTGCTTGGCGCCGCTGGATCCTTGGTCGCCGCCCCTGCCTTGGTGAGCGCCCAAAGCGCGGCCTGGCCAACCCGCGGGTCAGTCAGGCTGGTGGCGCAGTTCCCACCGGGCGGCTTGGTGGACACGGTGTCGCGCATGATTGCGCCGCACTTGTCGCAGGCGCTTGGGCAAACCGTTGTGGTTGAAAACCGGGCCGGAGCCGGTGGCCTGGTGGGTACGGAATATGTCTCGAAGCAGCTTGCGGACGGCTACACCCTGCTTGTCAGCCATGCCTCGGTGCATGTGTATGCCACCGCGACGCGTCGCAGCATGCCTTTTGACCCGGTCAATGATTTCGTTCATATGGGCATGCTGGTCGAAGCACCGATGACCTTGTTGGTGCGTGGCCAATCGCCCTTCCAGTCGCTTGAGCAGTACATCACGGCTGCCAAAACCAGGCCTGTGCGCTATGGCTCTTCTGGCATTGGGTCGGCCAACCATCTGTTTGGCGAGATGCTCAAGATCGAGGGTCGCGCGCCCCAGCACGACCACATCCCCTACCAGGGCAGTGCGCCCGCCATGAACGACCTCTTGGGTGGGCAGATAGACAGCCTGCTTGACCCAGTCACCACCAATGTTGCCCAACTCAAGGCCGGCTCACTACGCGCCCTGGCCGTGTCGACGCCCAGCCGGCTGCCAGCCCTGCCCAATATCCCCACTTTTGCCGAGCTTGGCTTCCCCAAACTGACCGGCTCGCAGTGGTTGGGTCTGTCCGCGCCCAAGGGCCTGCCTGCTCCCATCGTGCAACGCCTGAGCGCCTTGATACCCGAGATTCTTGCCAAGCCCGATGTCGTGTCCAGGCTCGAAGAGCTGCAAACCCTGCCGCGCAAGACGCCTGTGCTGGGCAACGATTTTGTGCAGATCATCAATTCACAAATCGAAACCTGGCGCAGTGTGGCCAAGCTGGCCAACGTGGAAGTCATCGCGTAGATCGCATCTTTTTTACGGTTAGCCAAGTCATTGGGGAGTCTGCTGAGCGCACCAAATTGGCGATTGGCAGCCTCAAAGAAGTGCGGCGCGGCTGGGGTTACCGACCGGCCAGCGCCGCCTGCACCTCAACCACGCTCAGCAACTCTGACAGCACTTGCGGCGCCTTGCCCGGTAGGTACAGCACATAGACCGGCACGCCGCTGCGGCCCAGTGCTGTGAGCGCCGTGGTGATGGCCGGGTCGCGCCGCGTCCAGTCGGCGCGCAGCAGCGTCACCTGTCTTGCCTTGAAGTCGGCCAGCAGTGCGCTGTTGTTCAGCGTGGTTTGCTTGTTGTATTGGCAGGTGACGCACCATGCAGCGGTGAAATCGACAAACACCGGTTTGCCGGCTGCCAGCGCGGCCTCGGCCCCCTGGGGCGACCAGGCCTGCCAGGGGCCCGAGTCGGCGTATGCACCGCCGATGCTTGTCGTGGCCGGCAGGGGTTTTGTAACAAAAGGGCCCAGGACCCACATCAATGCTAGCAACATTGCTATGGAAATTGAAGCAAGCCAGCGCCGGCTGGCAGGCGGACGCCCGAGCGACCAGAGCAGCAAGCCCACGCCCAGCAGCAAAGCCAGCAGTGCGGCGGCGCCGTCGATGCCGCTTTGTTGGCCCAGCACCCACAGCAGCCAGACCACCGTGGCCAGCATCGGAAACGCCAGGGCCTGGCGCAGGGTCACCATCCACGGGCCGGGCCGGGGCAGGGCGCGCGCCAGCGCCGGTGACATACTGGCCGCCAGAAACGGCATCGCCATACCCAGGCCCATGGCGGCAAACACCGCCAGCGCCTGCCAGGCCGGCAGGCCCAGCGCCAGCCCGAGTGAGGCGCCCATGAAAGGGGCGGTGCAGGGTGAGGCCACCGCCACCGCCAGCACGCCAGACAGCGCCGCATTGACCGCAGGGTGCCGCGCTTGCAGCGTGCTGACCCGGCTGGGCAGGAACTGGCCAAACTCGAACAGGCCGGCCAGGTTCAGCCCCAACAAAGTGAACAGCAGCGCGAGTGCCGCCACCACCTCGGGCGACTGCAGCTGAAAGCCCCAACCCAGTTGCTCGCCAGCGCTGCGCAGCGCCAGCATCAGTGCGCCCAGCGCCACAAACGAGAGCAGCACGCCGGCGCTGTAGGCCAGGCCGCCGATGCGGTGGGCACGGCGGTCTTGTGCGTGGCCGGCAAAGCCCACCACTTTAAGCGCCAGCACCGGGAACACGCAGGGCATCAGGTTGAGCAGCAGGCCGCCCAGCAGGGCACCAGCCAATGCGGCCCACAGGCTCAGTGATGTCTGCGGGGGGGCTGCGACCCGGGCGGCATTGGCTTGAAGCGCCGCGGAGAGCGCGGGCGAGAGGCTGGCGCTGGCCGCCGAAGCGGCAGCAGCGTTGGGTGTGGCTGCGGGCCATGGCCCGGTCACTGGCGTACTGAGCTGGTAGCCCACGCGTTGGCGGTCCTGCATGCCGACCACCAGCCAGGCTAGCCGGTCCGGACGGTTGCTGCGCTGCGCGAACAGCGGCACCCGTGCGGTCCAGACTGCGCCCGCCCAGCTCTGTGCGGGCGTTGCTGCAGTTTCGATGATCTCCGGGGTTTCAATGAACAACTCCAGTGTCTGACCGCGCAGCGCCACCGGCAGGCTAGCGACCGTCAAGACCAGGCTCTGGCCTTCCAACCGCGTGCCAGGTTCGGGCTGTGCGCCGCCGGGCGGGCCCGTCAAGGGGCGTGGCCCGGCGGCCAACGCTGCGGTAAAGGCCGCCGCATGCAGGGCAGTTGAGCCACGCAGTGGCAGCTTGAGGGAAAAACTGCCTTCCTCGGGGATGCACTCGCGTCGGCACACCAGCCAATTGGCCTGCAGCCGGATGTCGATCTCGCTCGCCAGCGCCGGCGGTTTGAAGTCGGCACTCAGCGTCAGTGGCACCGGCAGCAGAACCGTGTCCTCATAGCCGTAGTTGGCCAGGTTGCCAATCGGGATTTTGTGCGGCAGCGGCCAGGCGATGTCGCCTGCCGCCAGACCTGCGGGCAGCGTCCACTGCAGCGTGGTGGGCAGGCCAGAGTCGCCTGAATTCTTCCAGTAGGTGTGCCACTGGGGCTGGTGGGTGAGTTGCAGCCCGAGCCAGACCGTCTTGCCTGGCCCCAACCCCTCCGGCGCGTAGGCCAGCAGCTCGGCGCGCACCTGTGGTGTGGTCACCACCGAATTGGTATGGTTTTGGGCGCCAGCCCTTGTACTCATTAGGGTTATCGCTATAGTAAATATAGCAATCAAGTGCGGAAGCAGGCGCGTGAGCGGGCGAACAAACATCATGGTGTGTTGGAGCAGTCAGGCCCGGTCAAAGTTCCACCTCTGCGGCAGCGATGGCTTCGGCCAGCGCCGCCGGCAGCAGCTTGGGCGAGCGGATGCGCAGCTGCTTGTTCACGTTCTCGCGGCCGAACACCACCTCGATGTCGGCCACCCGCACGCCAAAGAGGGGCGCCAGAAAGCGCAGCATGTGGTCAGTGGCCCGGCCGGCTTCGGGCGCAGCCGTCACGCTGACCTTGAGTTGGGTGCCCTGCACCTTGCCGATGGCGTCACGGCCGGCGGCCGGCTTGCCCAAAATATTGACAACCAGCACCTCGCCGTCCCAGGCGTAAAACGTGTCGCCAGTGATGCGCCGCACCGGCACCGCGTTCATGCCGCACGTCGTCAATGGCGGTTGGCCGCGACGGTTGGCTTGGCGCTCCTGCTCAAGTTCAGCTTGAGACCATTTCGTTTTACCCATTGGGTCATGCCTCAAGGGTATTTCTTGGCTGCATGCAGCACATCAAGCACCGTGACGGTATCGAGCGTTTGCTCCAAAATCACGACGTAGTTTGGATGCGCCACCAGCTCTAGCGTGCCTGTGACGCGGCCACGTCGACGCGGGAAATTTGGGTCAGAAAGCTGGCTGACCTGGTCGTCAATGCTGAGCCATAAATCGATGGCTTGCAGGCTCTCCCAGTACTGCGGCTTGCGCAGCACCTTCATGATTTGTCAGCCAGCGCCTGACGTTGTGCCAGCTTTTGGGCACGAATGCGGTCCCATTCCTGGGCATCCATGGCAGGGCGTGGATCATTCTGAGCCGCTTGCACCTTGGCTTTGAACCAGGTGTCGTACTCCACAATGCCGCGCAACGAATCACGCACCAGCTGCGACACCGTTGTCTCGTGGTGCAGGGCGTAAGACTTCAATGCGAAATACTGCGACTTGGGCAGGTCAACATTCAGGCGTTGTGTGGGTTCTGGTGCCGCATCTGTCATGGTGATTTGAGTAATTGTGTAAAACCACATTGTCGTTGAATCCAGCCGGTGATGCTATGCACTGGCCCGGTGCTCATGCCGTGAAGCCGAGCACCACGCGCCGCGTCGTGGCGGATTTTTTCTCTATTTTGGTTACCACCACCGCGCCGATTTCGCTGGTGTTGGCTACGTGGGTGCCGCCGCAGGGTTGCAGATCGATCAGCGTGAGCGCGTCGCCAATGCGGATGGTGCGGATGCTGCCACTGCCTCGCGGCGGCTGCACCGACATGCTTTTGACCAGTGCCGGGTTGGCGTCGAGCTCGGCGTCGCTGATCTCGCCCACCACCAGCGGCAGGGCGGCCGCCACCAGCCGCGCCAGGCCGGCGGTCAGGGTGTCCTTGTCCAGCGCGTCGGTCATATTGAAGTCCAGGCGCGCGTAGTCAGGTGTGATCGAGCATCCATTGACCAGCTGCGGTACCAGATGGCACAGCAGGTGGGTGCTGGTGTGAAAACGCATCAGCCTGTGTCGCCGCGCCCAGTCGATGCGGGCGGTCACCACGTCGCCCACGGCCAGTCTGTGGACTGAGTCTTGCTCCTGATTCAATAGCTGCTCAAGCCCCTCTGGCTTGGGTAAATGACATATTTGCTTGGTAAAGCTGCCGTCTTCGGCCTTGCCTTTGCGGGTGTCGATGATGGCGATTTCTTCGCCACTGGCCAGTAACAGCACCCCGGCGTCGCCGGCCTGGCCGCCACCGAGCGGGTAAAAAACGGTGCGGTTGAGCACGAT
>CALPLW020000162.1 GCA_943324505.2 Comamonas sp. lk | reverse complement strand
TCGCTGGAGACCTTCCGCAAGGTCAAGAGCTACACCGACGCCGCCGCCCCGGGCCGCGACTGGAACCTGGCCACCGCCATGGTGATGCAAGAAAAAGCCGCCTTCCAGTTCATGGGTGACTGGGCCAAGGGCGAGTTCCTGGCGGCCGGCAAGGCACCGGGCAAAGACTTCCTGTGCGCCGCCGCCCCCGGCACAGCCAACGCCTACACCTTCAACGTCGATTCCTTTGCCATGTTCAAGCTCAAAGACGCCGGCGCGCAAAAGGCACAGGGCGACCTGGCCGCGTCCATCATGGGCACAGAGTTCCAGGAGGTGTTCAACCTGAACAAGGGCTCGATCCCGGTGCGCCTTAACATGAGCATGGCCAAGTTTGACGACTGCGCCAAGACCTCCAGCAAAGACTTTGTTGACACCGCCAAGACCGGCGGTCTGGTGCCCTCAGTCGCGCACGGCATGGCCATCAAGCCAGCCGCTGAAGGCGCCATCAAGGACGCCGTCAGCCAGTTCTGGAACGACGACAAGATCTCGGTCGCCGACGGCATGAAGAACATCGCCAAGGCTGCCGCCACCAAGTAAGGTCTGAGCCGGTGATGGATTCCCGCGCAGGCGGGAATCCTTTTTTTTAGCCCCATGAAATCCCTCGAAACCCTGATTCCGAAGCTGGTGGTGGCACCCGGCTTTGTGCTGGGCTTTGCCTTCATCTATGGCTTCATGGTCTGGAACGGGGTCTTGTCGGTCACCGGTTCGCGCATGCTGCCCAACTACGACGAGTTCGTGGGGCTGGCGCAGTACAGCCGGCTGTGGGAGATGGACCGCTGGTGGGTGGCGCTGAAAAACCTGGGCATTTTCAGCGTGCTGTACGTGGGTGGCTCGCTGCTGCTGGGCCTGCTGCTGGCGATTGTGCTGGACCAGAAGGTGCGGGCTGAAGGCGTGCTGCGCACCGTCTACCTGTACCCCATGGCGCTGTCTTTCATTGTGACCGGCACCGCCTGGAAGTGGATTCTGAACCCCAGCCTCGGGCTGGAAAAGCTGATGCATGACCTGGGCTGGGCCAGTTTTAAGTTCGACTGGCTGGTGCAGAGCGACACCGCCATTTATTGCATTGTGATTGCCGGCATTTGGCAGTCGGCTGGCTTTGCCATGGCGCTGTTTCTGGCCGGGCTGCGCGGCATCGACGACAGCATCATCAAGGCGGCGCAGATTGATGGCGCCTCGCTGCCGCGCATTTACTGGCGCATCATCCTGCCCATCCTGCGCCCGGTGGTGTTCTCCACCATTTTGGTATTGGCGCACCTCTCCATCAAGAGCTTTGACCTGGTCATGGCCCTGACCGCCGGCGGCCCGGGCTTTGCCACCGATGTGCCGGCCACCTTCATGTTTGTCATGAGCTTCAACCGCGGCCAGATCGGGCTGGGCGCGGCCAGTGCAACCATGATGCTGGCCACCGTGGCGGCCATTGTGGTGCCCTACCTGTACAGCGAACTGCGCGCCAAACCCCATGACCGCTAAACACCTGTCCCGGCTGCTGCTGTACGCGCTGCTGCTGCTGGCGGCCTGCTTCTTTCTAGCGCCGCTGTATGTGATGCTGGCCACCTCACTCAAAGACGCGGCACAAATCCGCTCCGGCAACCTGCTCAGCCTCCCCACGTCGCTCAACTTCGAGGCCTGGGAGCTGGCCTGGTCCACCGCCTGCACCGGTGTGGACTGCCGGGGCCTGCAGCCCTATTTTTGGAATTCGGTGCTGATGGCGGTGCCGGCGGTGCTGATCTCCACCGCCTGGGGCGCCATCAACGGTTATGTGCTGAGCCTGTGGAAGTTTCGCGGCAGCGAGCTGCTGTTCGGCTTCATGCTGTTTGGCGTGTTCATGCCCTTCCAAGTGGTGCTACTGCCCATGAGCCAGGTGCTGGGGTACCTGGGGTTGTCCAGCTCGCTCGCCGGGCTGGTGCTGGTGCACTGCCTGGCCGGGCTGGCTGGCACCACGCTGTTCTTTCGCAACTACTACGCCGCCATTCCCAAAGAGCTGATCAACGCGGCGCGCATCGACGGCGCGGGCTTCTGGCGCATCTTCTGGCGCATCGTGCTGCCCATGTCCACACCCATTTTGATGGTGACGCTGATCTGGCAGTTCACCAACATCTGGAACGACTTCCTGTTCGGCGTGGCCTTCAGCAGCGCTGACAGCAAACCGATCACGGTCGGCCTGAACAACATGGCCAACACATCCAGCAGCGTCAAAAGCTACAACGTGGACATGGCGGCAGCCGTGATCGCCGGCCTGCCCACGATGCTGGTGTACGTGCTGGCCGGCCAGTATTTCGTCAGAGGGCTCACGGCAGGCGCCGTGAAAGGATAGTCAAGATGGCAGCAGCAGTACAGATCGCGGGCATCCGCAAGGTGTTTGGCAAGGGTGAGCGCGCGGTGGAGGTGCTCAAACGCATCGACATCGACGTGGCCCCCGGCGAGTTTCTGATCCTGGTCGGGCCCTCGGGCTGCGGCAAATCCACCCTGCTCAACATCATTGCCGGGCTGGAAGAGCCGAGCGAGGGCGAGCTGCGCATCGCCGGGCGCAATGTGCTGGGCGTAGCGCCGGCCCAGCGCGACATCGCCATGGTGTTCCAGAGCTACGCGCTCTACCCGACCATGAGCGTGGCCGACAACATCGGCTTTGCGCTGGAAATGCGCAAGGTGCCCAAGGCGGCGCGCGCCAAGCGCATTACTGAGGTGGCCGCCATGCTGCAGATCGAGCACCTGCTGGATCGTCGGCCGGCGCAGCTGTCGGGTGGCCAGCGCCAGCGCGTGGCCATGGGCCGGGCCCTGGCGCGCGACCCCCAGCTGTTTTTGTTTGACGAGCCCCTGTCCAACCTGGACGCCAAGCTGCGCGTGGAAATGCGCGCCGAGATCAAGCGCCTTCACCAGCTCAGCGGCATCACCAGTGTGTATGTGACGCACGACCAGATCGAGGCCATGACGCTGGGCAGCCGAATTGCTGTCATGAAAGACGGCGTGTTGCAACAGATCGGCACGCCGGACGACATCTACAGCCGCCCAGCCAACACCTACGTGGCCGGCTTCATCGGCTCACCCACTATGAATTTCATAGCTGGAACCCCAATAAGCACGGGGGCTGGAGGCCTTTTTTCCTTTGAAGACGGGCAACTGGCGCTGCCCTGCCCAGCCGCCGCCCAGGCCACTTTAGGCCTGCGGCCCGAGCACCTGCAGCTGCAGGCTGATGCCCCCTGGCGCGGCCAGGTGCTGCTGGTGGAGCCCACCGGCGCCGACACCTTTGTCGTGGTCCAGACCGCCAGCGGCCCGGTCACGGTGCGGGTGGCACCGCAAACCCCGGTGCAGGTGGGCGAAACCATTGGCCTGGCAGTGAGCGCACCGCACGCCAACTGGTTTGACAGCGAGAGCGGGCGGCGGCTGGCCGTCTGAGCTTGGCCGCTTGAACGAGCAAGTCCCTCAGCGCTGTGCAGAACGACAGTAGGCCTCAAATTCAGCCACCGGCAACGCTGCGGCAAACAGGTAGCCCTGACCAAAGTCGCACCCGGCGCTCAACAGCAGGTCGCGCTGCTGCACCGTCTCCACCCCCTCGGCCACCACCATCATGCCTAGCTCATGGGCCATCACGATGATCGCCTTGCACAGAGCCAGATCGGTAGACGCCGGGGTGAGATTGGCCACAAAAGCCTTGTCGATCTTGACAAAGTCAATGTCGAACTTGTGCAGGTAAGACAGGGATGAATAGCCGGTTCCGAAATCGTCGAGCGACACCTGCACGCCACCGGTCAGCAGGCTTTGCAAGCGTTCCGTGACGGCAGCACTGGAGCCGAGCAGCAGGCCCTCCGTGATTTCGGCAACGATACACCCGCCCGCCAAGCCCTTGGCACCCAGTTGCTCAATCCACGACTCACCCACAGCCGGTTGGTGCTGGAACTGCACTGGCGACTTGTTCACGCTGATCTGGAAATTGGGATCGAGCGACCCACGCCAAAGGGCCACCTGCTCAACCGCCTCCCGAAAAATCCATTCACCCAGAGCCACGATCAGGCCGCTGGCTTCCGCTGCCGGAATAAAGGTGGCCGGACCAATGGGGCCGCGTGTCGGGTGCTGCCATCGGATCAGTGCCTCCGCCTTGCGCACGGCACCCGTGGCCACGTCGACAATGGGCTGGTACTCCACCCGGAACTGTCGCTCGGCCAGCGCAACGCGCAGGTCGGCCACCAGACGGACCCGGCTCAGCACGGCCTCCTGCATGGCCGGGGTGAAAAAGCTGAAGCGGTTGCGGCCAGCGGCCTTGGCGGCGTACATGGCCTGGTCCGCGTTTTTGTACAAATTTTCAATGTCAGTGCCGTCGCTAGGGTACACGGTCACGCCAATGCTGCCCGAGACGAACACCTGCTCATCCCCCAGTTGAAACACCGCAGCCAGCGCATCCAGCAGTTTCTGCAACACGCCTTCGAGGTGACTGGTGCTGGTCAATTCGGTCAGCAGCACGGTAAATTCGTCACCGCCCATGCGCGCCACGGTGTCGGTCTCCCGCATGCAGCCCCGAAGCCGCCGGGCCGCCTCCACCAGCAACTGGTCGCCATAATCGTGACCCAGGGTGTCGTTGACCTCCTTGAAATGGTCAAGGTCAATAAAGAGGATGGCCAGTTGCCGGTGATCACGCCGGCTCTTTCGAATCTCCTGCTCCAGCCGGTCGCGCAACATGCGCCGGTTGGGCAGTCCGGTCAGGCTGTCAAAATGGGCCTGCTGCCAGATGGCATTGGCGGTGTTGCGCCGCTCGGTGATGTCATGCACCATGGCCAGCCGCTTGACCTGCTGGTCCTGCGCCCACACCAGTGTCAGCACCATCTGCACCCACAAGTTGCGGCCCTTGGCCGTGACGAGTTCCAGCTCCATGTCCAGCGCAGGGTCTTGCGGCTTGGCCTGTTTGACAGCCGCCATGATCCGTGTGAACGATGCCGGCGCAATGAAGCGCGAGGTAGATTCAGCTGTCGGTTGGTAGTCCTGGGGTGTGGTCTCCAGGATACGGTACATCTCGTCCGTCCAGACCACGGTGCCGGCCACCAGGTCCAGCTCCCAGCCACCAATGCGACCCATGGCCTGCATGTCCTGCAGGCGCCGGGTCTTGTCCGCCAGTTCCTGGTTGAGTGAACGCAGGTGCTCCTCGGTCAGCTTGCGCTCGGTGATGTCGGTATGCGTGCCGATCACGCGCAAGGGCTTGCCCTGCGCATCCCGGCTGACCACCATGCCGTGTACCAGAACCCACTGCCAGCCGCCATTCTTGTGCCGCATGCGCACGTCCAGCGTGTAATCCTTGGCATGGCCGCTCAGGTAAGCGGCACTCGCGGCTTCGACCCGGGGCAGGTCATCGGGATGCAGGCGCGAGAAGAACGCCTGCGCGCCCGGTCCGATCTCGTGGTCGGCGTAGCCCAGCATGTCTTTCCAGCGCGGCGAATGGGATTGATCCCCGGTCACCAGGTTCCAGTCCCACACCCCCATGCCTGAGCCCTCCAGGGCCAAGCGCCAGGGGTTGCCCGTCTCAGGCGGCAACGGCAAACCTGTGTCCGTCGCATCCGGCGAGGCGATCGGCAGCGAATACTCAAACGGCTCCATATCCATGGGGTTCCCTGCGGTTGGCTGCCTATGGCTGACGAAGCCGTTATGGCAATTTTTTTGCAGCATCATAATGGTTTGTCATGCCCCCAAGGGGAGTGTGAGGCGCAGGCACAAGCCCGTGGGCTGTACTGTCGCGGCCAGGTGCGGGTGGGTGAACCGATTGGGCTAATGCGTATCGGCACTTGTGCTAAATTGCGGCGGTAGTCACTTTTGACTACCTTCCACCTTGGAGCAAGAGATGGCCACCTCAAGCACGGCGAGCAAACCCACCAGTTTGAAGTTACCCGCTGCACTCAAAACGCAGCTTGAGCAGGAGGCCCAGCGGGCGGGCTTGAGCCTGCACGCCTTCATGGTGGAAACTCTGGCCGACTCGGTACGCCGCACACGGCTGCGTGACGCCTGGGCGCAGGATTCGATCAACGCCCTGAGTGACATGACGGCCAGCGGATCTGGCCATGAACTGGGTGATGTCCGCGCCTACTTTTCCAGGTTGGCCCGCCACCGCCAAGGGCTGCTAGCCAAGCCAGGCGACCTTACGCCAACGCCATTGGGTTGATGGCCGTGTCTCGGGTATTTCTGAGCCAGGCCGCCTTGGACGACCTGCTTCGGCTGGAAGAGTTCCTCTGCCAGTCTGATGACCCCATAGCGGGTGACTTGCTGGATTTCATCCTGGATGCCCTGCAGGTGTTGACGCATCAGCCCGGCATCGGTCGGCCGGTTGAAGGGGGTCTGCGTGAACTGATTATTTCGCGCAGGCGCAGCGGTTACCTGGCGCGCTACGCGTTCGACGAGGCCCGCGACCTGGTGCTGATTGCCCGCATTCGCCATCAGCGGGAATCCGGCTATTCGGAGGATGAGCTTTGAAGTGCCCTGAATGAACGGGTTGGGCGAATCGATCGGCCAGGCGGTTCGTGTTGAGGTGTGTGCACAAACAGTGGCAATAAAGTTATGGCGTAAATTGATCTTAATTGATAAAATTTGTGACACACCCCCCGCAAATTCCCGATTCCCTTGAACGCCCCTTCCAGCTCAGCACAACCTGACGGCTTACGCCCAGTGGGCAGCGGCATGGAAATGAGCATTGACATGCCGCTGCTCAATGCCTTGCAGGACGGCGTTGTGCTGCTGAACCGGGCTGGCCAAGTGACCGATTTCAACCGGGCCGCGCGGCCTTGGCTCACGGCATGCGCCAAGGCGCAAGCTCTGCTGGCCGAACACATTCAGCAACAGATCAAGCACCCCGGCCCTGGCCCAGTGGCCCTTGAGCTGCTTGAACCCTTCGAGCCGCTTGGCGGGCCCGGTGGGGCTTCAATGGCGCCCGGGCTTCACCTGTGTCGCCATGGCGCGCAGGGCTACGCCCTGGTGATCGCCCCCGGACAGGCCCAGGCCAACACTGCCGCCGAACCGCAGACCCGCCTGTTTGACCTTCTCGGCGAAGCCATTCGCAACGAGTTCACGCACTGGCGCGGCGCGCTGGACCGGGCGGCACTGCCGGCGCAGCAGGCGCCGGCATGGGCCGACCTCGCCAGCCAGTCGCAACGGCTGAGCCGCTTGCTGGTGGTGTTCGACCAACTGTCCTCCATGCGCAGCGAGCAGCTGCCCAAGCAAAGCGAGCGTCTGTCGCTGATGACGCTGACACAAGCCGTGCTGGCCAGCATGCCGCAGCGGCGGGCCGACTATGCGCTGATGGTGGCGCCGGGCGCATCGGCCAAACAGCATGGCATGCTTTACGGCCACGCGGCGCTGCTGACCGCCGGCCTGCGTGCCTTGCTTGAAACGCTGGACCAGGGGGCGCCGCCGCACAGCCAGATTGAGCTTTGGGTGCGCCAGAGCGGCCGCCATGTCGTGCTGAACAGCCGCTTTGCCAGCGGCAGCGGTGTCAGACGGCGCAACCCGGCCTCAGCGGCACCCAACGCCGAAGCGCCAAGCCTGCGCCTGGAGGCCGAGCTGCGCTTACCCTTGGCGCGGCGCATCGTCGAGCTGCATGGCGGGCAGCTCAGCACCGAGTCGCTGGATACTGCACCTGGCAGGCCACAGCGCCAGGGCATAGCCAACTTCACCCTGTTGTTGCCCACTGGCGCCGCCGGCGAAACCCAGCGACGCCCCGAGTGCGCCGACTGCCCAACCGCGCAACAAGCCGAAGCCTACGCCCGCGACCTCGCCACGCTGATGATGCGACCCGACAGCGCCGCCGAGATGTCGGGCGAAGAAATCGCTTTTTTGATGCACGTGATCACCCACCCAACCGCCCCTGAAACGGGCCTACCAACACCATGAAAAAAATTCTGATTGTTGACGACCATGCCGACATGCGTCGCCTGCTGGCCATTTCTGCGGGCAACGAGTACGAGGTAATGGAAGCCGAAGACGGCGAAAGCGCCTTTGAAGCAACGCGGCGCCTGCGCCCAGACGCCGTGTTGCTGGACATCATGATGCCCGGCGCCATGGATGGCCTGCAGGTGCTCGACGCGATCCGGGCTGACCCGGCGCTCAAGCACATTCGCGTGGCCATGGTCACCGCCCGCGGCCAGGCCACCGACCTCAGCGCCGGCAAGGACCACGGCGCTGACGCCTACTTTGTCAAGCCGTTCAGTCCGCTCAAGCTCTTAAGCTGGTTGAGGACCCAGCTTAACTGAGTGTTGGTCAGCCATGACAACACCGCCAAGCCTCGCCAGGCTGCTGGTCAAAGCACCCCTTCCGAGGCAGTTTCTGAGCCGGCCCCTGGCCCAGCAACTGGTCTGGATCTGGTTACTGGGGCTGAGCGTTATGGTCGTGATCACAACTGGGGGCTGGCTCAGCTACCATTTCGTCATTCAAC
>CALPLW020000161.1 GCA_943324505.2 Comamonas sp. lk | reverse complement strand
TCCGACGCCTGTGGTCGCTGTACCAGCAAAATGTCGACTTGATTCAGGTTGGTGCATATCAGGCTGGCTCAAACCCTGAAATTGACCAAGCGATTGCCATGCGTGAATCAATGGAAGAATTTTTACGGCAAGACATGTATTCAGGTGTGGAAGAAGAGCGAACGCGTGTTGATATTCGTGTGTTGATGGAACTGTAGAGGAAAGCCACCATGAAAGTACGTACCTGCTGGTCAGCGCTGGAGCTGAAAGCCGACATGCTGGTGAAACAGCTCAGGGCAGAGACCGGACAAACACTGCAGTTGCTTGAGTCCTTGTCCGCAAGCCAGCTACGGGTTGCTCAGATGTATGAAGAATACCGCTGTAAGGCGGTGGAGTTAACGACCGCAACGGGTATGTCTGCTGTGCAAAATCATCGGCAGTTCATGGTTCAATTGCAGTCGCTACAGGCTCGCGTAGATAACGACATAGGAAAAACCAAGCAGTATTTGCAAGTCTTGGAGCAGCGAACCCTGAAGGCCGAGACGCAGCGCATGAAGATGCAGTCGTTGTTGGATAATGATCTTCTTGCAGTCAGAAATTTTGAGAATCGCCGAGAGCAACGAGGCATGGACGAAATGGGCATGATCCAGTTCAACCAGGCGAGAGCCGCATGAATCGTTCCGGCGGCCTGCTGTGGCACGCCCGGGCCTGGCGCCGGCAAGGTGCGTGGCGGGGGACCTGCAACCACATCAGGCAGTGGCTTGAGCAAACCCAGCCGAATAGCAGAGAGCTTGTCATTATTGGCGCCAGCGCGGGCTGGATGATGCCCAGTCCTTGGCTGCAAGGGTTTGAAAAGGTCACAACCTTGGACATCGACCGCTGGGCCGCCCCGCTGTTTCGCTGGCGTCATGGGCCAGCCTTGAAGCGCTCTGGAACCCAACTGCGCTGTGACACCGGAGATGCAATTGGCGACCTTCCGTCACTATTGGCTGCTCATCCAGATGCGGCGGTGTTGTTTGACAATGTGTTGGGCCAGTTGCGATTCATGCACCCCTCCCTGGATGAAACGGTGTCGTGCCTCGACATGATCAAACGGCGCATGGTAGGACGAGAATGGGGTAGCCTGCACGACGCGTATTCCGGGGCCGTCCGCCGTGCCGGCCGAGCACGTGAGAAAATGGTGACGCTCCAAAGTTTGCAGGTAGACGGGGCGTTTTCGACGCAGCCGGGTGAAGCGGGCGTGCCGATCGAGCCTGGACTGACCGCTTTTGCGAGTCAGCTGGAGGCCGAAGGGGAATGGTTGGATCATCTGACCTCGCAGGTTTTCCCGGCAGGTACCACCGTGCAACATATCGCTTGGCATTACAGCCGGCATTACTGTCATTGGCTGCAGGCTGGCTGGGTCTCATCCAAACAAAGACTTTGCAGAAAATGATACTTATGATCAATTGTCTACTTCGGCCTCTACATCGCTCATTGGCCGGAGTGATGTCTGCGGCGATGGTGCTGGCTTTGGGCACAAGCCTGAGCGCCTGCGGTGGCTTTACGTCAGATGGCCCGACCGCCCTCGTGCCCGACGGCCAGCCGCTGGTTCCGCTACCGGCAGCCAGCTTGCTTGCCGGGGCAGCTGTGGGGACGCTTTACGATAAAAATTTTGTGAGTTTCATGACCACAGACGTGGCCCCTGCCATCAATTGGTATGCGATGTATTTCTTCAACGCCACTTCTGCGGACATCATTCCTATCCTTTACTCAGGTTCTGTGCCTTCGGCTCAGAGTGGTTTGGCTAGTAATGGCCTTATCCGCGAATTTGGGCCAGCTGCAATCAGCCGATCTGCCAATGGCAGTTGGTCTGAGGCCTCGGCGGGGACCGTTAAGGTGATGATTTCCGGCGTCAACGCCCCAAACAATCAACCGATTTCATTGACAACCTCAGCATCTGCCACCTTGACAGACGTCAGCGGCCGATGGGATGGCGCTTGGACCGACAACCTCAATACGTCGGTGAACAAGCCGGTAACTCTGCAGTTTGACCAAGGGCTCGCTGCGACGGTCACGTTTGGCGGCTGCCTCCGTCACGTCAAGCTCGTTAGCGCTACAGCTGTAAATACCCCTTATTTCGCGACATCGGTCGATATCCCAGCCCAAACCGGGTGCCCGCGCACCCCGGGGACAGACGCCGCTGTTCTGAACGGTGTTGCCTTCGTCACCCCATCCCTCATCGAAGGCAAAACAAGACGTTTGGCGCTGATGGTTGTTGATCGAACAGGCAGTGGGTTTTCTTTTACTGGCGACCAATAGGATGCAAACCCTGTCTGTTTGGGGCCAGTCTGCTGACCCCTCATGTTTTTGGTTCTCGTACCGATGCTTGGGTATGTGTCCTAGGCCGTTGCTGCCCGGAAGCGCCTGGTATGGCATCAGTCGTCTGGCGTGTTTGTTGAATTTACAGTAGGTGATATCTGTGAAAAGAACCATTGTTGAAGTCTTGTTGGCGCTTGGGTTGATTGGCGCCGGTGTTTTTGGTTGGATGAACTGGAAAGAGGTTCAAACGGTCAAGGGCCAGGCGGTCGAGCTCAAGGCTGCCTCTGAAGAGGCAGCCAAGCAAACCGCCACGTCCCAGGGCGCTGTTGCCGCAGCTGAAGAGCAGTCGGCAGCCTTGAAGGCGCAATTGGCGCCACTTCAAGCCAAGGTCAATCAGTTGGAAGCCATCAAGGCTGCCATGGCCAGCGGCACGACATTGGCCGACCTGGAGGCTGCTTACAAGTCACAAAAAAGCCTGTCAGCAGAGCGGCAGGTGGGTCTTGGCGCTCTACGGATGATGACCAAGGGTGATGATGACCCGGCTGCACTGGAGGCGTTTCGGGCCGCTCTCAAGCTGACTGATCTCGGGAATCGTAAAAACACCATGTGTGCCGCCCAAATTGCCTTGGCGGCGGCGGGCGACAAAGTGGCTGTGATGTCAGAATGCCAGCCCGAGGCCGCCCATGGCCCAGCCGACACTGCGGCCAAATCTGATGCCCACGGCCAGCCCGCTGCCCATGGCAGTAATGAAAAAGGCAAAACTAAAGACGCGGTAGCACATGCTGCCCCGCACTGGGGCTATTCTGGCGAGATGGGGCCAGACCGTTGGGGTAAAGAGTTTCCGACCTGCGCCAAGGGTAAATCACAATCCCCGCTCGATATCGTCGGCCCTTTTGTGAAAGCGCGGACCAGCGTTAGTGCCGACTATAAAGAGGGCCCGTTAACAATCCTCAACAACGGGCACACCATTCAGGTCAATGTTCCGCCAGGCAGTAAGCTGCGCATCGATGCCAAGCCCTATGAACTGCTGCAATTTCACTTCCATCGACCCAGTGAAGAGAGAGTTGAAGGCAAACCCATGTCCATGGTTGTGCACTTTGTTCATAAAAGCGCTGACGGCAAGTTGGTGGTGCTGGGCGTCTTGCTGAAAGAGGGCAATGAAAATCCAGGAATCAAGGCGCTGTGGGCCAACATGCCCCGCAAAGAAGGTCCTGAGGTCACGCCTGAGGGCGTTAAGTTCAATCCTGGCAGCCTGCTGCCCCGTGAATTTGATTTCTTCAGCTACGAGGGGTCACTGACGACGCCACCCTGCACTGAAGGTGTTCGTTTCTTCATTCTGAAAAGTACAGTCAACGTCTCCGCCGCGCAAGTAGCTGATTTCCCGTTTGATGCCAATGCCCGGCCAGTGCAGTCGCGTAACGGTCGCGAGATCATTACGAACTAAGCAGTGGGCGCGCCGGCTTTTCTCTCGTCGCGGATCGGACCCCACCCATGAACCATTTGAAAGTCATTTTCTCCACTGCAGTGGTCACCGTTTTCCTTGCCCTGGGAATACTCTGGCTGACGGTTGAGTTGGGTTTGCTCAACTTCAACCCTGATTCCAGCTCTGCGGCGGTGGACCCTCTTGCGATGGAGAACAAATCGCTTAGCAAAAAAAATGCAAATTTCATTTGCGAGGTTACGGTCTCCATGCCGCAAAGGAATCTGACCTCCGAGCCGAAGGTCTATTCTGATTTTTTGGTGGTAGGGCTAGACCAACTGGCTAAATCAGGTTGGTACCAAGGAGAATTTTCAATTTCCGAGTCACGTAAAGGCGCGCTTCGCATGGATGGAACCAAGGCGATCGTGAGCCGGCCAGCCATGTTTGAGCGTTTTGGCCAGATGATCACCCAGGAGGAGTTCAGTTTGGATTTGAGCGACGGCATGTTTGTCCAGACCCTGACTTTCCGCGATGGTGCTCGAAGGCATGTCATCAAAGGTGTTTGTGCCAAGTACGCCAAGGCCCCGTTTCATTGAGACTCGCTGACATTTTCAGGTAGCTTTTTGGGCGGCTGAACCGCCCTGGCTCTTTTGCCCGGGTTAGCATGCGCCCATGGACACAGAGCCAGCGCAACGCCGGAGCTGGGCCGGGCTGTTGGCGCCCGGCCTGTTGGCATTTGTCGCCGGCGCGGCGCTTCAGCTGCAGCAGGCGGCGCTGCAGCCTTGGTGGGTGTACATGCTCTGTATGCTCCCAGCCCTTGTGGGGCTTGCCTCTAGCGCTCCTTATTCAATAGCAAATTGGCGCCGGCCGACTGCGCTGCTGCTGGCGCTGGTTTTGCTGGGTTTTGGCCTGACCGGGCTGCGAGCCGGCTTCTTTCTGGCGGATGCCTTGTCTGCGGACCTGGAGGGACGCGATCTCGTGGTGACGGGCGTCGTGGCTGCCATGCCCCAAACGCATGAATCCGGGCAGCGTTTTCGCCTGGCGGTGGCCTCGGCGAGTTGGCAGGGTGTGCCCGTGCGCCTGCCCTCGCAGCTTTATTTGAGCTGGTACAGCGGGGTCTTTGCGGGGACGCAAGGCGTGGCCGAGTTGCAGCGCCAGCCGCAACCGATGCAGGCCGGTGAGCGCTGGCAGATGACCGTGCGGCTCAAGGCGCCGCATGGCGGCAGCAACCCGCATGGCTTCGACTATGAGCTTTGGCTTTGGGAGCAGGGCGTGCAGGCGACCGGCTATGTGCGGGCGGGCCGCAATGACCCGGAACCCCGCCTTCTTGGCCAGACGGGCGGACACCCGGTGGAGCGGCTACGCCAGCAGGTGCGCGAGCGGATATTTGACGCCGTGCCGGATCGGGCTCAGGCGGGCCTGTTGGCCGCTTTGGTGGTGGGCGACCAACGGGCCATCGAGCGGGCCGATTGGGATGTGTTTCGCGCCACCGGCGTGGCTCACCTGATGTCGATCTCAGGCCTGCACATCACCATGTTCGCCTGGGCCGCCACGCTGGCGGTGGGCTGGCTGTGGCGGCGCTCCAGCCGCTTTTGCCTGTGGCTACCGGCGCCCCAGGCGGCATTGCTCGGCGGCGTGCTGTTGGCGGCGGGCTACGCTCTGTTCAGCGGCTGGGGCGTGCCGGCGCAGCGCACCGTGCTGATGCTGGCCACGGTGAGCGGGTTACGGCTCTTGGGCAAGCGCTGGCCTTGGCCGGTGGTCTGGGCCCTGGCCTGCGCCATGGTGGTGGCTGTCGACCCCTGGGCGCTGCTGCAAGCTGGTTTTTGGCTGAGCTTTGTCGCAGTTGGTGTGCTGTTTGCCTCGGGCGACGGTCGGGCTGACCCCTCAGCCCCCTTGGGGGGCAGCGCCGCACACGCAGTGGCAAGCGCGGGGGCTAAGCTCTCATCAATGCTCCGTGAGCAGTGGGTCATCACCTTGGCGCTGACGCCTCTGACCTTATTGCTGTTTGGCCAGGTGTCCTTGGTGGGCCTGCTGGCCAATGCCCTGGCGATTCCCTGGATCACACTGGTGATCACGCCACTGGCCATGCTCGGGGTGGTGGTCGGGCCGCTGTGGTCAATTGCCGCTGGTGCGGTGGCGCTGCTGGGTCAGGTGCTGCAGTGGCTGGCCGAGTTGCCTTTTGCGGTGTTGTCGCTCCCGCAGGCGCCGTTTTGGGCTGGCTTGGTTGGCTTGCTGGGGGGCGTGCTGCTGGTGGCTCCCTGGCCTGCGTCATTGCGTGCGCTGGGCTTGCCTCTGCTACTGCCCGTGCTGCTGTGGCAGCCGCCGCAGTTGCCCAATGGCGAATTCTCGGTACTGGCTGCGGATATCGGCCAGGGCAACGCTGTGCTGGTGCGGACCCGCAACCACGCGCTCGTTTATGACGCCGGCCCGCGCTTCAGCAGCGAGAGTGATGCCGGGCACCGGGTGCTGGTGCCTCTGTTGCGGGCCCTAGGCACTAAGGTCGACACCCTGGTGCTGAGCCACCGTGACAGCGACCACGTTGGTGGGGCGGCTGCCGTGCTGGCGATGCAGGCGCAGGCTGGTTTGCTCAGCTCGCTGGAGCCGAACCATGAGTTGCAGGCCCAGCGGCGAGGTCGGCGCTGTGAGGCCGGACAGCACTGGCAGTGGGACGGCGTGGATTTTGTCGTGCTGCATCCGCAGGCCGACGACTACGCGACGGCGCCAAAACCCAATGCCCTGAGTTGCACCCTGCGCATCAGCACCGGCTCTGGGTCTGACATTCGGGCTGCCTTGTTTGCGGGTGACATTGAGCAGCCGCAGGAAGCGCGCCTGGTAGCCAGTGGGGTCAAACTGGACGCGACATTGCTACTGGTGCCCCACCACGGCAGCAAAACCTCCAGCAGCGCGGCCTTTTTGGATGCGGTCCGCCCGCAGATCGCCCTGGTGCAGACCGGCTACCGCAACCGCTTTGGCCACCCGGCTGGCCCCGTCCTGGCGCGCTACGCGGAACGGCAGATTGAGCTGGTCGATTCGCCACATTGTGGTGCGGCGACTTGGGTGTCCAGCCAGCCAAAGGCGGTGCAGTGTCACCGCCTTGAGGCATTGCGCTACTGGCATCACCGCCTGCCATGAGGCATACACAGATGCGGCTTGGCGTAAAGCTTGCTAAGCTTGGGGCAGTGGAAAAGGTGCCTATGCAGAAATTTGATGAGATGTACACGCGTCTGCCCTACGAGTTTTTTACCCACGGGGAGCAGATTCGAGATCATTACAAAATTTACGACGAGTGGCTCGCGCGGCAGCCGGGCGACATGATGGCGAAGCGACGTGAGGAAGCGGAAATGATCTTCCGGCGCGTCGGCATCACCTTTGCCGTCTACGGCGAGAAAGACGAGGAGGGCGCCGGGACCGAGCGCCTGATCCCCTTTGACCTGATTCCGCGCATCATTCCGGCTCATGAGTGGGCCACCATGGAGCGCGGCCTGGTGCAGCGGGTGACTGCCCTGAACCGATTCATCCACGATGTCTACCACGGTCAAGACATCCTGCGTGCCGGCGTAGTGCCGCGCGAGCAGGTGGAGCGCAACGCCCAGTTTCGGCCTGAGATGGTGGGCGTCGATGTGCCGAATCAGATTTACTCGCACATCTCGGGCATCGACATCGTGCGGGCGCCCAATTCGGCGGGCGAGGGCGAGTACTACGTGCTTGAAGACAATCTTCGCGTCCCTAGCGGGGTGAGCTATATGCTCGAGGACCGCAAGATGATGATGCGGCTGTTTCCCGAGTTGTTCAATGCACACCGCGTGGCGCCGGTGGCCCATTACCCCGATCTGTTGCTGGAGACCCTGCGCGCCAGCAGCCCGGCCACCACCGCCGAGCCGACCGTGGTGGTGCTCACCCCCGGCATGTACAACAGCGCCTACTTTGAGCATGCCTTTCTGGCGCAGCAGATGGGGGTAGAGCTGGTGGAGGGGCAGGACCTGTTTGTCAAAGACAATTTTGTCTACATGCGCACCACGCGCGGCCCGAAACGGGTGGACGTGATTTACCGCCGGGTGGACGATGATTTTCTGGACCCCCAGGTGTTCCGCCCCAGCAGCACCCTGGGTTGCGCTGGTCTGCTTGACGCGTACCGCGCCGGCCATGTCACCATCTGCAATGCCGTGGGCACCGGCGTGGCCGATGACAAGTCGATCTACCCCTACGTGCCCAAAATGATCGAGTTCTACCTGGGGGAAAAGCCGATCCTGAGCAATGTGCCCACTTACATGTGCCGCAACAAGGACGACCTGGCCTACACCCTGGCCAACCTGAAGGACCTGGTGGTGAAAGAGGTGCATGGCGCCGGCGGCTACGGCATGCTGGTGGGGCCGGCGGCGACCAAGGCCGAAATTGAAGATTTTCGGCAGGCTGTGCTGGCCAACCCGGAGGGCTATATTGCCCAGCCCACGCTGAGCCTGTCGAGCTGCCCCACCTTTGTGGAAAGCGGCATTGCCCCGCGCCACATCGACCTGCGACCCTATGTGCTCTCAGGCAAGACGGTACAAATGGTGCCCGGCGGCCTGACCCGCGTGGCGCTCAAAGAAGGTTCTCTCGTGGTCAACTCCTCCCAAGGCGGCGGCACGAAAGACACTTGGATCTTGGAGGTCTAACTCATGTTGTCACGCACTGCCGACCACCTGTTCTGGATGTCCCGCTACACCGAGCGGGCCGAAAACACCGCGCGTATGCTCGATGTCAACTACCAAACGTCCCT
>CALPLW020000160.1 GCA_943324505.2 Comamonas sp. lk | reverse complement strand
GCACCATCGTGACCGGCCTCTTTGTGGCAATTTCCATGTGCACCGGCGGCGGCGCCTGGGACAATGCCAAAAAGTACATCGAAGACGGCCACCACGGTGGCAAGGGCTCTGAAACGCACAAGGCTGCGGTCACTGGTGACACGGTAGGCGACCCCTACAAGGACACGGCCGGCCCGGCTATCAATCCGCTGATCAAGATCATCAACATCGTGGCGCTGTTGATTGTTCCCGTGATGATGAAGATTCACGGCGGCTGAACCGGTTCGCATGAGCTCAAGGCCCGCTTCGGCGGGCCTTTTTTTTGGGCAGGCACTTACACAACGACTGAAGCGCACATCCATCAAAAGATTAGGGCCGTCCGTTACCGCGTGACCTGGCCATGTACATCAATGAGTATTTGAGCGCCATGTCCGCAGCTATATCGGCGCGCAATGGCACGCTGGACAAATACATCGGCGACGCAGTCATGGCGTTTTGGGGCGCGCCAGTGCCGATGAAAGACCATGCCCGCCAAGGCGTTCTTGCCGCCCTTGAAATGCAGAAGGCTACCGCCATCCTGCGCGAACAGTTTCGCGCGCGCGGCTGGCCCGAACTGAAAATCGGCATTGGCCTGAACACGGGCGATGTTCGGGTTGGTGACATGGGATCCAAGGTCCGGAAAGCCTACACCGTCATGGGTGACGCAGTGAACTTGGCTTCTCGGCTGGAAGGCCGGACCAAAGGCTACGGCGTTGGTATTCTGGTTGGTCAAGCAACGGCAGGTCTGGTAGACGATGTGGTGTTCAAGGAACTCGATCGGGTGCGGGTCAAGGGCAAAAGCGAGCCGGTCACCATCTACGAACCGCTGGCTCTAAAGGGCGAACTGTCTGAGCCGCAGAACCTTGAACTGGCGCAATGGCAGCTTTGTCTGGAGGCTTACCGCGAACAGCGCTGGGCAGATGCGAGTGACTGCCTTGGCAAACTGCAGGTCATGGCGCCAGGCGCGTATTTGTACGGGCTGTATGCAGAACGCATCCAGGCCCTGGTCAACACCCCGCCAGGGGCAGACTGGGACGGCGTCACGAATTTCGAGGACAAATAACCACCCGGCCAAGGCCCGGCCGCTATTTAGTCCACGACCGCGCGAATCAACGCAGCGGCTGTAGCTGCAATGGCCGGTATCCGCTGGATATTGTTCTGCTCAATCGCCAGCAAAATCAACTCATTGACGCCGCCCACCACCGCCACCGCCATGTCTGGCGTCAGCAACACACGCGATGGATCAGAGTTGATGACAGTGAGCATGAAGTCGGCAATATCCTGGTTGACTCGGCGACGTGCCTCAAGACCAGCAGCGCCGAGACCCAGTATTTCAACGTAAAGGGTGCGCAACAAAACCGGATCACTGGCCAGGCATTCCAAGTAGGCCTGGAGCGCCTGCTCTACCTGGGTCTGCCAACTGCGTGAGGGATCCATGGCTGAGCGCAAAACCCTAAGTGCGCCATGACTGGCGGCCTCGTACAGGGCGATCAGGCAGTCGGTCCGGTCAGAAAAATATTGATAGAAGGTCCTTCGGGACACTTCAGCCTCACGCACGATGTCAGCCACCGTGCTGGCCGCGTACCCCTTGGCGGCCACGCTCCTGGCCATACCTTCGAGCAGCCGCTGGCGGTGCGCATGATGTTCTGGTGGGATTGAATCTGACTGCATCTCGTCGTCGGGTGGTCCATCAGGCGCTCCTGAAATCCCAAGTTCGGGATCCGCGCCGCTCAAAAGTTACTTGACAGTGTGAGGTATCTTGGGCAACATTGCAATTGGTACGTTATCGTACCAATCCTTTTTACAGGAAGTCATCCATGTCTGAAATAGTCGTCCGCCGTTTGTTGATTGATTTGGAAGCGCCCGTGGCTCGCCATTGGTTTGGCGGTGACGCCTTCAGAACGGCCTTGTTTAACGCCTTATCCATGAGCTTTCCTTTGGGTGAGCAATTTTTTATGGACTCGGTCCGCGCGGGGCTAAAGGCCCTGCCCACAAATGAACAGGAGAAGTTTGTCGCTGAAGCCCAAGGCTTTATTGGCCAGGAGGCCACACATCGGCGTATTCATGCTCTGTTTAACGCGCAGATTGAGAAGCATGGTCTGGTGAATCATTGGGAACCCCGCGCGCGCGAACGCCTCAAGATGCTAGCCAGGTTTAGTCCCCGGCATTGGTTGGCAATTACTGCGGCCACAGAGCATTTCACAGCCGTCTTTGCCGACTGGTTGCTGAGCAACCCGGAGTGGTTTGACGGCAGCGAAGACCGGCTGAAGACCATGTGGCTGTGGCACAGTGCCGAGGAATCAGAGCACAAGTGCACAGCCTTTGACCTCTACTTGGCGCTGGGCGGTTCACACCAGTGGCGAGTGACATGGTTCAACCGCACGAGCCTGGTATTTTTCTCTGACTTGCTGCGCCAGACAGTCAACAACTTGCATAACGATGGCAGTCTTTGGCAATGGCGAACCTGGGTCAGCGGTGCTGGCTTTTTGTTCGGTAAGCGCGGCATGCTCCGCAGCATGTTTAAACCTTGGTGGGCCTACCGGCGTCAGGGTTTTCACCCAAACCAATTGCACAATGACTTGTCGCTGACTTGGCTGCAGTCCAACCGGCAGGCCTTTACGGAAGTGAACGGACGCCTGACGCAACCGACCTAAACGCAACTTCAACCCACCGCAAATGCCAGATTGAATCTGAGCAAGGGGGCTGACGGGATTCGCTTAAATTGCTGGTTTTGTTTCGGCTCCTGTCTCGTTCAGAGGGCTGTGCCAGCTTTTTGCAGGAAAATCGGGGCATGCAACTCAACTACATCGCCAACGCATCCGTCCCATCCTCGTCTGGACGAACGATCGACATGCTGGACCCGTCTGATGGCCAGCCCTTTGAACACATTCAACGCAGCAATGCCAGCGATATCGACACTGCAGTCCAGGCCGCGCGCCAGGGGCTGGACAGCTTGTGGCGCAAACTCAATGCCGCAGAACGCGGACGCCTGTTGATGCGCCTGAGCAGCAAAATTACCGAGCATGCCGAGGAATTAAGTCAAATCGAACAGCGCGATTGCGGCAAACCCACGCGGCAGGCCAAAGCAGACGCCTTGGCATTGGCACGTTATTTTGAGTTTTATGCGGGTGCCTGCGACAAACTCCATGGCGAAACGATTCCCTACCTGGACGGCTACAGTGTGATGACTTGGCGCGAGCCACACGGGGTGACGGGGCACATCATTCCCTGGAATTACCCGATGCAAATTTTTGGCCGTAGCGTCGGAGGCGCCCTCGCCGCTGGCAATACCTGTGTGGTCAAACCCGCAGAGGACGCCTGCCTGTCACTGATCCGCGTAGCGCAACTGGCCGCAGAGGTCGGTTTTCCAGCCGGTGTCATCAACATCGTGACCGGCTATGGCCATGAAGTGGGCGATGCCCTGGCCCGCCACCCAGGCATCGACCACATCAGTTTCACTGGCAGCCCAAGCGTGGGTACGCTGATCCAGCAGGCTGCGGCGCTACGGCATTGCCCTGTCACGTTGGAGCTGGGCGGCAAGAGCCCCCAGATTGTTTTTGCTGATGCCGACCTGGATGCTGCTGTGCCGGCTATTCTGAATGGCATTGTGCAAAACGCCGGCCAGACCTGCTCCGCTGGGGCTCGCCTACTGGTCGATCAGGTCATTTATGAGCCCTTGTTGGCACGGTTGGGGGCTGCTTTTGAGCAACTTCGGGTCGGGCCTGCCAGCATGGATCTGGATCTAGGCCCATTGATCAGGCAAAGTCAACAGCAACGGGTATGGGATTTCCTGAGCGATGCCCAGTTGGCGGGCATTCCCATGGTGGCGCAGGGCCGGGTCGTCGATGAAGCTCCCCAAAGCGGCTTCTACCAGGCGCCCACTTTGCTGCGTGACGTGCCGTTCGACCATCGGTTGGCACAAGAGGAGGTGTTTGGGCCAGTGTTGTGCGCCATGTCATTCAAAGACGAAGAGCAGGCGGTGGCGCTCGCCAATGCGACCGAGTTTGGTCTGGTGGCCGGCGTATGGACGCGCGATGGCGCCCGACAATTCCGAATGGCACGGCGAATCCGCAGCGGCCAAATTTTCATCAACAACTATGGCGCAGGCGGCGGGGTGGAGCTTCCCTTTGGCGGTGTGAAATCCAGCGGCTACGGGCGCGAAAAAGGTTTTGAGGCTTTGCTCGGTTTCACCACTCTGAAGACAGTGGCCATCCGGCACGGCTGATGCATACCTTGAGTCGTGCCAGAATCAGGCTAGATTGACGGCAGCACCTGGCGCGTTGGAACACCCGCCATTCAATCGACCCCCTATTGCAACCATGAGATAAGCCATGACCGAACGCGTTAAAGATAAATCCATCATCGTCACTGGTGCTGGTGGCGGCATTGGCGAAGGCATCGCGCGACGCTTGGCTGACCAAGGCGCTCAGGTGCTCGTCAACGACATCAACGTCAGTCAGGGCGAACGAGTGGTTGCCAGCATTACCGAAGCAGGGGGACGAGCCTCTTTTTTTGCGGCTGACGTGACACGCTCGGCCGACGTGGCTGCGTTGGTGGCCGCCGCCGTGGCACGCCATGGCAGGCTGGATGTGATGGTCAACAACGCGGGCTGGACCCACCGCAACCGGCCGGCACTCGAAGTCAGCGAAGAGGAGTTCGACAAATGTTACGCCGTGAATGTGAAAAGCATTTACCTCGCCACCGTGCACGCGACGCCGGTGTTTCGCACCCAGGGCGGGGGCAGCTTTATCAATATTGCCTCGACGGCAGGTGTGCGGCCACGCCCCGGCCTGACCTGGTACAACGGCTCTAAAGGCGCCGTCATCACTACCTCCAAATCGTTGGCCGCTGAACTGGGACCAGACAACATTCGGGTGAACTGTATCAACCCGGTCTTTAACCCCGATACTGGCCTGGCTGCCGAATTTGCAGGTGGGCAGCTGACTGAAGAGCGAAAAGCCCTGTTTCGCGCCAGCATTCCGCTAGGGCGCTTCTCGACCGCTCTTGATGTTGCCAACGCAGCGCTCTATCTTGCCAGCGATGAGGCCAGCTTTATAAGCGGTGTCTGCCTTGAAGTGGACGGTGCCCGTTGCGTATGACACCTGTGCAGCGACCTCGCCCCATGGCCGCTCGGCGCTATGTCTGAACGCGTGATTCCGGTGCTGGACCAGCGCGTCACGGCATTGGCACCACCAGCGGCCGCCTTTGCGCCGGCCACTCGCCTGACGGCCGATGGCCTGCTGACTGACTCACTGGGTCGTCCCCTGCGCGACCTGCGCATCAGTGTGACCGACCGCTGCAATTTTCGCTGTAGCTATTGCATGCCCAAAGAGGTCTTTGACAAAGACTACGCCTACCTGCCGCACGCCGAGCTGCTGTCGTTCGAGGAGATTACCCGCGTCGCCAAGGCCTTCATCGCCCATGGCGTGCAAAAAATTCGCCTCACAGGCGGCGAGCCCCTGCTGCGAAAAAATATCGAAGCGCTGGTTGAGCAACTGGCCGGCCTGCGCACACTGCAAGGCCTGCCACTGGACTTGACCCTGACGACCAATGGCGCTTTACTTAAGCGTAAAGCAGCAGCGCTCAAGGCCGCCGGTCTGCAGCGCGTGACAGTTAGCCTGGATGGGCTTGACGATGCCGTGTTCCGGCGCATGAACGACGTAGACTTTCCTGTTGCCGATGTTCTAGAAGGCATCGAAGCCGCACGTCAAGCGGGCCTGGGGACCATCAAGATCAACATGGTGGTCAAACGTGGGACTAATGCCCAAGAGATCTTGCCCATGGCTCGGCACTTCAAGGGCAGCGGCATGGTGCTGCGCTTTATTGAATTCATGGACGTTGGTGCCACCAACGGCTGGCGCATGCATGACGTGTTGCCGTCCCGTGACGTCGTCAAACTGATCCATGACGCCATGCCATTGGTGCCGTTAAGCCCATCGAACCTCGGTGAAACCGCCGAACGCTGGGGCTACGCTGACGCCAACGGGCAATGGGATGCTGCTGCCGGTGAGATTGGCGCCATCAGCAGTGTCACGCAAGCCTTCTGCGCGGACTGCAACCGTGCCCGGCTGTCAACTGAGGGCAAACTCTACCTTTGCCTATTTGCCAACCAGGGCCATGACCTGCGCTCACTGTTGCGCAGTCAGATGCCGCAAACTGACCTGGAATCGGCCATAGGCCATATCTGGCAGGGCAGAACTGACCGCTATTCCGAATTGCGCAGCTCGCAGGCGCCGGACAGTGGGGCCGGACTGCGGCGGGTCGAAATGAGTTACATCGGTGGCTGACCTGATCGGGCCTGACGACATCACAGCGCTGATTCTGGCTGGCGGCCGCGGCACACGTATGGGTGGCGTGGACAAAGGGCTGCAAAGCTTCAATGGTCTACCTCTGGCGCTGCACACCCTGACGCGGCTACAAATGGGCGGTTTCGTCGGTCAAACACTGATCAACGCCAACCGCAATCTCGCCGCGTATGAGTCGTTTGGCGCCTCCGTGTGGCCCGATGTGCTGGCCGACTATGCGGGACCACTGGCCGGTTTCCTGACTGGTCTGGAGCGCTGCGAAACCCGTTTCCTGATGACTGTGCCCTGCGATACCCCGCGACTGCCGCTCGACCTGGTACCACGTCTGGCCCAGGCCCTGACCGACCAGGATGCCGATATCGCCATGGTTGCCGCACCCGAGGCGGATCATCACGGGACCCTAAGCCTTCGTGCTCAGCCGGTGTTCTGTCTGCTCCGGGTCACGCTGTTGGAAAGCCTGGTGACGTTTACCCACCAGGGCGGGCGAAAAATTGATGCATGGACCAACCAACACAAAACGGTGATGGTCCCATTTAACCTCGCTGGCGACGACCCGCAGGCCTTTTTCAATGCCAACACCTTGGCCGAGCTTCGTGATTTGGAGGGCCGCAGTTGAGGCCGTCGCTGGCAACCATTGCAGCCGAACTGCAAGGGTATGACCCGCAGGCCTTGCGGGTGAACGAGGTCAATGCCTTCTTGTCGCGACTGGCAGAACCTGTGACAGAGCATGAGTACCTTGACCTGTTTCAGGCCCTTGGCCGAGTTCTGGCTCTGGACCTGGTCTCACCCATCAGCGTGCCTGCGCACGACAACTCTGCCATGGATGGCTATGCCTTCTGTGGCGCCACCTTATCACCTGACCAGGTGCTGAAACTCAAAGTCGTTGGCACAGCGCTGGCCGGCGTGGCCTGGCGCGGCGACCTGGGCCCTGGAGATTGTCTGAAAATCATGACCGGTGCCGTGATGCCACACGGTCTCGACACAGTGGCCCCGCAGGAAATGGTGACCTTACAAGATGAATACATCAGCATTCCCGCTGGCATTTTGCGTCCCGGCGACAACCGGCGCTTCAAGGGTGAGGATCTTGCCAAAGGACAGGAAGCGCTATTAAAAGGTGAGCGCATAAGCCCCGCAGCGCTTGGGCTGGTGGCCAGTTTGGGCATCAAGCAAGTACCGGTCTATCGCCGTTTGAAGGTGGCCTATTTTTCAACCGGCGACGAGATTTTGAGTCTGGGCGAGCCGCCACGCGAGGGGGCGGTGTATGACAGCAACCGCTACACAGTCTTTGGCATGCTCACCAAGCTTGGCTGCGAGGTGATCGACCTTGGCGTGGTCCGTGACGATCCCGTTTTGTTGGAAGCCGCCTTTGCAGACGCCGCCGGACGCTGTGACGCCATCATCACCAGCGGCGGCGTCAGCGTGGGCGAGGCAGATTTCACCAAAGCCATGATGAAAAAACTGGGCGATGTTGCATTCTGGAAAATCGCCATGCGTCCGGGCCGGCCGATGGCTGTCGGGCGAATCGGCAACGCCCTGCTGTTCGGCCTGCCCGGGAACCCGGTCGCTGTGATGGTCACTTTTTTGGCCTTTGTGCGCCCGGCGCTGCTCCGACTGATGGGCAGCAAGGCCCCGTTGCCGCCATTACTCAAGGCGCAGACCCTGGAGGCCTTACGCAAAAAACCGGGCAGGACCGAATACCAACGCGGTATCGTCAGCAACGCCGCCGACGGATCACTGAAAGTCAGGACAACCGGCAACCAAGGCTCTGGCGTGTTGAGCTCTATGGTCCAGGCCAATGGATTGATCGTGTTGCACCACCAACAGGGCCACGTGTCAATTGGTGACACAGTCGACGTCATGATGTTCGACGGCGCGATTTGAACGCGCCGCCGAAGGCGCCACCTTATTTGGCTAGCGCGGTCTCAGGCGCAGGGCTTGACGCCATGACATGCGGCGCCGGGTGATGGGCAGCATCAGGGTCCAGCGTGGCCTCTTTCTTGGCGCCTGGAGCATGCTTACGCGCCAGCAGGGTGTACATGGTAGGCACGACAAAAATCGTCAGCAAAGTACCCAAGCTCATGCCACCCACGATGACCCAGCCGATCTGTCGGCGGCTTTCGGCGCCTGCACCCGTTGCAAGCGCCAGGGGCAATGCACCCAACACCATAGCCCCAGTGGTCATCATG
>CALPLW020000159.1 GCA_943324505.2 Comamonas sp. lk | reverse complement strand
GCTGGACGGGCCAACCCATCCGGTTTCAGCCACCTGCTGCGGCATCGGTGGAAATGCTGTGGGCCAATATGGCGCTGCACATGGCGTCAGACCCGCAAGAATTGATGGGGCAGTGGCACCGAGCCCTCGCAACTGGCGGTTTCCTGATGTTTTCATGCCTGGGTCCGGACACCCTGGCCCGTTTGCGCGAGAACTACCGTGGCTTGGGCTGGCCGGCGCCGTCACACGAATTTACGGATATGCACGACTGGGGTGACATGCTGGTGGCGGCGGGTTTTGCCGAGCCAGTGATGGATATGGAGCGGATTACCCTGACGTTCCAGTCGCCAGAGCGCTTGTTGGAAGAGCTCCGCGGCCTGGGGCGTAATTTGCACCTCAATCGCTTTGCCAGTCTGAGAGGCCGGCTATGGCTGCGGCAATTGATGGCCATATTGGCAAATGAGCCGTTAGAACTAGAGTTTGAAGTGATCTATGGTCACGCCTTCAAGCCTGTGCCTCGACTTGCGGTCCGTCCAGAGACAGTCCTTTCTCTTGAACAGATGAAGGACAGCTTGCGTGCTGCAAAAACCCGTCAGCTTGGCCTGTAAACAAGAGCCCCTTGAGGCCAGAGGCGTTAGGAGCCGTCGGCTACAATGGGTCGTGTTTAAACAGCTTGAAATCAGGCCTGCAGTCAGGCTGGCCGATATGCAAAGGGATTGAGCGGGTCGTCCAGTGACAAATATGGTATTTCGATTCGCAACGGTACACAGTCACGGCATTGACTGGTTTTTGCGCCGGAATTGCGCGGTAACGCCGGCCCAACTCGGCTGGTTTTATCTGTCGCTGTGCATGGTCTCCTTGGGTATAGCTACAGGTTTTTGGGTTCAGGGTGCGCTGCTGGTTATGCCGTTTGCGTGGCTGGAGCTGCTGGCAGTTGGCATCGGATTTTTGGTCTACGCGCGTCACGCGGCTGACCGTGAACAGATCTCCTTGCGAGATCGGCATTTGGTGATAGAGCTTGAGCAGGCTGGCAAGCTCAAGCGCATGGAATTTCGACGCGAATGGGTTAGGGTAGAGCCAAAGCAGGGCGACAACTCGCTGATTGAGGTTTCGGCTCAGGGGCAATCGATTCAGGTCGGGCGATATGTCCGGCCAGAGCTTCGTCCCCTGTTGGCCAGAGAAATACGAATGGCTTTGCGAGGCGCATGAACAGTCTTTACGTCGCGCGACTAATCAGGTTATTTTGAGGCTAATAAGAAGTGAACATGATGAAAAGCATCTCCAATAAGGCAGCGACTGCTCTGCTGACCGCTAGTGCCTGGGCTGGTTCAGTGGCATTGACTGCCGCACACGCGGTGAATGATTTGCCGGGCGGCCCTGCTGTGAGGCAGCTTAATTTGCACCCTGCCGTTACCAAAATTGCCGAAGAGCAGGCTTGGCTGCATTGGTTCATGCTTATTCTGTGCACCGTGATCTTCCTTGCGGTTTTCGCAGTCATGTTTTATTCGATCTGGAAACACCGAAAGTCCGTCGGTCACAAGTCTGCCAATTTTCATGAGTCGGTGACGGTCGAGATCATCTGGACCATCGTCCCCTTTATCATCGTGATCCTGATGGCCCTGCCCGCCACCAAAGTGGTTGTGGCCATGAAAGACACCACCAACGCTGACCTGACCATCAAAGCCACCGGGATGCAGTGGAAATGGGGTTATGACTACATCAAGGGCGAGGGCGAGGGCATCGGTTTCATTTCAGCCTTGGACGCTGCTCACCGAGAGCTATCTAATAACGGCGGCCCCAAGGCCGGTGTGGTCATGGATGACTACCTGCTCAAGGTGGACAACCCGATGGTGGTGCCGGTCAACAAAAAGGTGCGCATCATTACCACCGCCAACGATGTGATCCACTCCTTCATGGTTCCGTCGTTCGGCATCAAGCAAGATGCCATCCCTGGTTTTGTTCGTGATACCTGGTTCCGTGCGGAGAAAATCGGCGACTACCATGGCCAGTGCGTGGAACTGTGTGGCAAAGAGCATGCCTACATGCCTATTCATGTCAAAGTCGTGTCGGCTGAAGACTACTCCGCCTGGGTCGCCGGTGAGCAGAAAAAGCTGGCCGCCAAAGCTGATGACCCTAGCAAAGTGTGGACGGCTGCAGAGATCACCCAGCGCGGGGAAAAAGTCTACGCCGCCAACTGCGCTGCCTGTCACCAGGCCAGCGGTAAGGGAGCCGGGCCCATCAAGGCGCTGGACGGTGCCGCTGTGGTGCTTGACGCTGACGTGACCAAGCAGATCGCCATCCTACTCAATGGCCAGAACAATGGTGCCATGCCTGCATGGAAGCAGCTGAGCGATACCGAAATCGCTGCCGTCATCACCTTCACCAAAAACAACTGGTCCAACAAGACCGGCCAGCTGGTTCAACCAGCCGACGTGACCGCAGCGCGCAAGTAGACCGCCGCCCCAGATCAAGTATTGACAAGGAAAACCGCATGAGTGCCGTTCTAGACCACCACGATCACGCCCACGATGACCACCACGACCACGCCCCCAGCGGCTGGCGGCGTTGGGTGTATGCCACCAACCACAAAGACATCGGAACGCTCTATCTGCTGTTCAGCTTCACCATGCTCATCGTGGGTGGCATCCTGGCTTTGCTGATTCGGGCGGAACTGTTCCAACCCGGTCTGCAACTGGTGAACCCGGAGTTGTTTAACCAGCTCACCACCATGCACGGCTTGATCATGGTGTTTGGCGCCATCATGCCGGGCTTTGTGGGATTTGCGAACTGGATGATTCCACTGCAGATCGGTGCGGCCGACATGGCCTTCGCGCGAATGAACAACTTCTCGTTCTGGCTCATGATTCCTGCTGGACTGACTCTTATGGGGTCGTTTTTCATGCCTGGGGGCGCACCAGCCGCAGGTTGGACACTGTATGCACCGCTGACCCTGCAGATGGGCCCTAGTATGGATGCCGGCATTTTTGCCTTGCACGTGCTGGGCGCGTCGTCGATCATGGGCTCCATCAACATTATTGTCACAATTCTGAATATGCGGGCGCCCGGCATGACGCTGATGAAAATGCCGATGTTCTCTTGGACTTGGCTGATCACGGCTTACTTGTTGATCGCGGTGATGCCCGTTTTGGCCGGTGCCATCACCATGACCCTGACCGACCGTCACTTTGGCACCAGTTTCTTTAACCCCGCTGGCGGCGGTGACCCGGTGATGTACCAGCACATTTTCTGGTTCTTCGGTCACCCTGAGGTTTACATCATGATCTTGCCGGCTTTTGGCATCATCAGCCAGATCGTGCCCGCTTTTGCTCGCAAAAAACTGTTCGGTTATTCCTCCATGGTGTATGCCACGTCCAGCATCGCGATTCTGTCGTTCATTGTCTGGGCGCACCACATGTTCACCACCGGTATGCCCGTGACTGGCCAGCTGTTTTTCATGTACGCCACCATGCTGATCGCGGTGCCCACCGCCGTGAAAATCTTCAACTGGATTGCCACCATGTGGCAGGGCTCAATGACCTTTGAGACGCCCATGCTGTTCGCAGTTGGCTTCATCTTTGTGTTCACCATGGGCGGATTCACCGGCCTGATCCTGGCCATGGCGCCGATCGACATCCAGTTGCAGGACACCTACTACGTGGTGGCCCACTTTCACTATGTGCTGGTCGCGGGTTCACTGTATGCCATGTTTGCCGGCTATTACTACTGGAGCCCCAAATGGACCGGCGTCATGTACAACGAGACCCGCGGCAAGATCCATTTCTGGTGGTCGCTGATTGCCTTTAACGTGACCTTCTTCCCCATGCACTTTCTGGGCTTGGCTGGCATGCCCCGCCGCTATGCCGACTACCCGATGCAGTTCGCCGACTTCAATGCGCTTGCCTCGGTTGGCGGTTTTGCCTTCGGTCTCGCCCAAGTCTATTTCTTCTTCTTTATTGTGCTGCCAGGCATGATGGGTAAGGGCGAGAAAGCCCCTCAAAGCCCGTGGGAAGGGGCTGAAGGCCTCGAGTGGGAAGTTCCCTCGCCGGCGCCTTTCCACACCTTTGAGACGCCGCCTCGCTTGAATGCTGCAGCCAACAAAGTCGTCGGCTAACCGCACGCTGGACACTTGCAAGATGACCCCTGAGCAAAAAAAAACCAACCTGCGTACAGGCTTGATTCTGGCCTCGATCGCTCTGGTGTTCTTCCTTGGTTTCATGGCCAAAATGGTCTTGCTCGGTAAGTAAGCATGGGTTTGTACCGCGCCAATATCAGGATGCTGGGCAAGTTGGTGGTCGTGACCGCCGGCATGTTCGCTTTCGGGTACGCATTGGTGCCGCTCTACAAGGCAATTTGCGAGATGACCGGCATCAACATCCTGGCATTGGGCGACCGTAACATTCCTGGCGCTACCGCCAACACGCCGGCCAATACCCAGGTCGACACCAGCCGCACCATCACAGTCGAGTTTGATGCCAATGCGCGAGGTCCCTGGGAGTTCAAGCCGGCGCAGCGGTCCTTGCAGGTGCATCCGGGCGAGATGGCTACCGTGATGTACGAATTTCAGAACGTGCAAAACCGGCGTATGGCGGCGCAGGCCATTCCGAGCTACGCGCCGCAGCAGGCTGGTGCTCATTTCAACAAGCTGGAGTGTTTTTGCTTTAGCCAGTACACGCTGGAGCCGGGCGAAAAAAAATCATGGCCGGTGGTGTTCGTGATCGACCCCAAGCTCTCAAAGGATGTGCGGACCATTACCCTGTCGTACACGTTTTTTGAAGTGGGAGGCAAGACGCCCCCTGCGCCGGTGGCTGACGCCAAGCCGCACCTTGCGTCGGGAGCCGGTACGTGAGTGGCACCGCCAAGGCAGGCACTGCATCGCTCTGGCGCAGCGTGCGCGTAGTGGCTTGGTCGTTTTTCGGGATTCGCAAGGGTAGCGAATCGCAGGAGGACATGGCGCGGGTCAACCCGTTCCATATCATTGGGGTAGGCATCGCAGCCGCGGCCCTTTTTGTCCTTGGTTTGGTGATTTTGGTGAATTGGGTGGTTGCCAAATAAGGCACTCCCGGCACCGCAATGGATAGAAGAGAACTGGAAGGAATGGAGCTGATATGAGTTCAACAACCCACGGAACAACACCGTACTACTTTGTACCCAGCCCGTCGCGGCATCCGGCCATGGCGGCTCTGGGTCTTTTTTTCGTCATCCTGGGCGCAGGGCAGTGGATCAACGGTGCCGATTGGGGTAAGTATTCCCTAGCAATTGGCATGCTGTGGTTCCTGGGTGTGTTGTACCAGTGGTTTAGCCAGGCCATTGGTGAAAGCGAAGACGGACAGTATGGGCGCAAGATCGACTTGTCGTTCCGCTGGAGCATGAGCTGGTTCATCTTCTCGGAGGTGATGTTCTTTGGTGCATTTTTCAGTGCTTTGTGGTGGGTGCGCGCCCACTCTGTGCCTGAATTGGGCAATCTGGAACATGCTTTGTTGTGGCCTGATTTCAAGTCGGTTTGGCCCAGTCTGGCTGCTGGTGCCACGGGCTCCCCTGCGAGTATCGTGGAGCCCTTCACGACGATGACGCCGTTTTGGCTTCCGACCATCAACACGGCATTGCTGCTGAGTTCAGGCGTGACATTGACCATCGCCCACCATGCCTTGATTGAAGGCAAACGTGCTCGCACTATCGCCTTCATGTGGCTTACCGTGATGCTGGGCGTGGTGTTCTTGTTTGTGCAGGGCTACGAGTATTACCACGCCTATGTCGACCTCAACCTCAAGCTCAGCTCCGGCGTCTACGGCTCAACCTTCTTCATGCTCACCGGTTTCCATGGTTTTCACGTGTTCATTGGCATGCTGATGCTGCTGTTCATCACACTGCGTCTTCAAAAAGGCCATTTCACCGCTGAGAAGCATTTCGGCTTTGAGGGTGCAGCTTGGTATTGGCACTTCGTGGACGTGGTCTGGTTGGGTCTGTATATTTTGGTTTACTGGCTCTGACCCAAGCATCGCACATGAAAAAAGGCACCGCGCGCGGTGCCTTTTTGATTCGTGCCAGTGCTGTATGAACTGCTTCGTCAGACCTATTGGCCGGCAGCAATGCCTGTGGGGTGGATATAGCCAAACTTCCAGGCGGCCAGTATGCAAACAAACAAGAGGATGGAAATGCCAACTCGCATGCCCAGTGCCAAGGCCATCTTGTTCCCTTTGGTGCCCTGCCTCAGCATGAAATACAGCGCCGTGCCCAGGCTGGCAAGGATGGCAAGGAAGGCAATCAGGACAAGGTATTTCATGCCGGGCATTATCCAGTGAATAAAGTGCGCCGGTTCTGGCTGTTGACGCTTGCCGCTGCGCTGGCCATTGCGCTCACCATCGGGCTTGGCAGATGGCAGTTGTCCCGTGCCGCAGAGAAAGAGGCTCTGGCTGCCGCGATGGCCAGCCGGTCGAGCCAACCACCGCTGTCTGGCCTTGAGCTAGCCGCACATTCACATCGCCCTGAGGTCCTGTATCGCCAGGTGCTCCTAAATGGGCGCTGGTTGACCGAGAGCACTGTGTTTCTGGATAACCGGCAGATGAACGCCAAGCCCGGCCTCTTTGTCGTGACGCCATTGGCGCTGACTGACAGCCCTGCTGTTGTGCTGGTGCAGCGCGGCTGGGTGCAACGTAATTTTTTGGATCGAAGCAGCCTCCCGGCGCTGGATACGCCGCCCGGCACCGTCACAGTCAGTGGGCGCATTGCCCCGCCGCCGTCCAAGTTATACGAGCTGGGTGACCAGCAATCGGGGCGCATACGGCAAAATCTGGACATGGCAGCGTTTGCAGAAGAAAGTGGCCTTAGCCTTTTGCCGGTGTCGGTTCAGGAAGTTGGAGCCCGGGCAGATGGCCTGCAGCGTGACTGGTTACAGCCCGCCACCGGTGTTGACAAACACTACGGCTATGCGGCCCAGTGGTTTGGCTTGAGCGGGCTGTTTGCAATTCTTTATGTCTGGTTCCAAATTGTCAAAAAATTCAAAACCCGGCGATGACCAGCCGCTGGCGCTAACGGTGCACGGCGTGCCGGTACCGGGTCAGGCCATGGCGCAATCACAGCGCACTGGCCGTGGCCGCTGGACCATGCTCGCGGTGTTGCTGGCTTGCGCCGCCCCGGTTGTGGCGTCTTACGTCACTTATTACTTCATTCGTCCTGAAGCCCGGCGTGTGTTTGGGGAACTGGTGGATCCACAACGGCCCTTGCCCGCACTTGCTGCCGCCACTCTGGATGGTCAGTCGACGCCTCTCAACGCGCTAAAAGGACAGTGGTTGCTGGTGAGCGTGGCAGGTGGCGCGTGTGATGCGGTCTGTGCCGAGCATTTGTATTTGCAGCGGCAGCTGCGAGAGGGTTTGGGCAAAGAGAAAGACCGGTTGGAATGGGTCTGGCTGATTGCGGATCAGGCGCCGGTGGCAGCTGCCTTGCTGCCCGCGCTCAAGGGTGCCACGGTCTTGCGTCTGCCGGCCTCTGATTTGGCCGCTTGGTTGATGCCCAGTTCAGGCAAGCGCATTGAACAGCACCTCTATGTGGTGGACCCCATGGGCAATTGGATGCTCCGTTTTCCGGCTGATCTGGACCGTGCATCTGCGCAGCGTGCCAAACGTGACCTCGAGCGCCTGCTGCGCGCCTCGGCGTTTTGGGACCAGTCCGGCCGCGCGCCGGTTCAGTGAGCCAATAGCCGTGCAGCCCGCTTACGATTTGTCACCCCTATTGCCCCTGATGGGCGTCGGCCTGCTGCTTGCGCTCGGTCCGGTACTCTGGGTCTGGCGGCGGCAGCGGTACGCCAGCCCGTGGCGGCGCCAGCAGGCGCTGACCGCGCTGACCTTGTTTCTGACCTTTGACCTGATCATGTTTGGCGCTTTCACGCGGCTGACGGACTCAGGCCTGGGCTGCCCAGACTGGCCTGGTTGCTACGGCCAGGCTAGCCCCCTGGCCGCCCACGCGCCCATTGCAGCCGCCCAAAGTGCGATGCCCACCGGTCCGGTCACGCACGGCAAGGCCTGGATTGAGATGATCCATCGTTATCTGGCCACCGGTGTCGGTGCACTGATCCTGGTGGCCGCGCTTGCAGCCTGGCGCACGCATCGCTCTGGCGAGCGTGATCACGCTGTGCCTGTGGTAAGCCCATGGTGGCCGACCCTGACCCTGGTCTGGGTCTGTGTACAGGGCGCTTTTGGCGCCCTGACGGTGACCATGAAGCTGTTTCCTGCCATCGTCACCCTGCATCTGCTGGGCGGTATAGCTTTGCTGGCGCTGCTTGGGTACCAAGCCGCGCAGTACCAGCAATTTGCGCAGGGACGCTCACCAGTGCTGATTGGTTCTGGCCTGCGGCAGTTGCTTGTGGTGACTTTTGTCCTGTTGGTGCTGCAAGTCGGCTTGGGCGGCTGGGTCAGCACCAATTACGCCGTTCTGGCCTGTACCGACTTCCCCAAGTGCCAGGGCAGTTGGTGGCCGGAGATGAACTTTCAACAGGGTTTTGAGTTTTGGCGAGCGCTGGGGCTCACCGGCGCGGGTGAAGCCAT
>CALPLW020000158.1 GCA_943324505.2 Comamonas sp. lk | reverse complement strand
GTGGGGCTTGCAAGCTTTCCATTTTACCTTGGTTAAGTACCAGTCGCTCATGAACCATGTCGTCAGTGAACCGAGCAGTGCCTCGTCGGAACAGCCGCAGGACATGGTCTGGCGTCCATCCACAATGGTAAATCCAGTGCCCGCAAAACTGAGTCAGGCGGGGCAGCTTGTAAGCCAGCCCGCCCCCACCCGCCATGGCCTGCTGAATTTGGGCCGCAAGCTCGGGCGTGACCCGCTCGTCGGCATCCAGGGACAATACCCAGTCACAACCGGCAAGCGCCAATGCCCGGTTTTTCTGCGGGCCAAACCCGGGCCAGTCAGGGCTGATGTGCACGACTGCGCCGGCTGCGCGGGCTAGCTCCGCGGTTTGGTCGATGCTGCCTGAATCCAACACCACGATTTCGTCGGCAAATGAAACGCCGGCAAGACAGTCGGCAATATTGCTTGCCTCATTGAGGGTGATGATGATGACGCTGAGTGACACAGGCGGAGTGGCTGGAACGATGAACCGCCCCAAGCATAGCCGAATGAACCTCAGGCCCGATAATCCACCGGTGCTCCTCCAAAAACCAACGCTATGACCCAGGCGCTCGCCAAAAATACGAGTGCCTTGTTGCCACGCCTCGCGCGAGTGGGCCGCCATTTCGCACAGCCCCGGTCCGCATGGGTTGTTGCCGTGGTGGCAACTGTCACGATGTCCATGACCGAACCACTGATTCCCGCCCTGCTGCAGCCGCTGCTGGACCGGGGCTTTCAGCAGCGCAGCCTGGCCGTCTGGATGGTACCGGTTGCTCTGATTCTTTTGTTTGGCGTTCGTGGCTTAGCAGGCTTCATTGCACAAGTCGCCCTGGCAAAACTGACCACCCAGGGCCTTCTGGTGCTCAGAACTGCCATGTTCGAGCGGCTTCAGCGGGCACAGCTCAGCCTATTTTCACAACAGTCGTCCAGCGCGTTGGCCAACACCATCGTGTACGAGGTACAAACCGGCTCAACCCTGCTGGTCAGTGCGCTGATGACACTGACCAGGGACAGCGTCACCTTGATGGCGCTGCTGACTTACCTGATGATTCTGAACTGGAAGCTCACCCTGATCGTGGCGGCACTGTTTCCCGCTGTGGCGGTGGTGATGCGTACGCTGTCCAAGCGCTTGTACCGTCTGACCAAAAGCAGCCAGGCGGCTACCGACAAACTGGCTTATGTGGTTGAAGAGAATGTATTGGCTCACCGAGATGTGCGGGTACAGGGTGCGCAGCGGGCTCAGGCGGATCGCTTTTTCTCACTGGCCGACGGGCTGCGCCGGCTGTCCATGAAATCAACAGCGGCTGGCTCGGCCATGACACCGCTGACCCAGATGCTGGCTGCCGTAGCGCTGTCTTCGGTCATCAGCGTAGCGCTGCTACAGAGCGCCGACCAGACCACCTCGGTGGGCGGTTTCGTGGCATTTGTCACAGCCATGCTGATGCTGGTCGCACCGCTCAAGCATTTATCCGAGTTGGCGAACCCAATCACTCGAGGGCTGGTGGCTATTGAGCGCGGCCTTGATTTGCTTGAAACGATCCCGGTGGAGTCTGGCGGCAGCTTTGGCCCAGTCCGGGCGAATGGGCACATCCGCTTTAATGATGTCTCAGTCCGCTTCCATGAAGATGGACTACCAGCGCTCGCATACCTCAACCTGACAATACAGCCTGGTGAAACGGTGGCTCTAGTGGGACCGTCAGGTGCGGGCAAGACCACCCTGGTGAATCTGCTGCCCCGGTTTGTCGAACTCACGACCGGCGCCCTTGAAATTGATGGCAAAGATGTGCGGCAATGGGACATCGAGTCGCTACGCCGACAGTTCGCGCTGGTCAGCCAGCATGTGGTGATGCTCAGCGGCAGCATTGCCGACAACGTTGCATTAGGGCAAGGCATGGATCGCACCCGGGTGCTGGATTGCCTGGCTGCCGCCAATCTCGCGGGCTTTATCGCTGCCCTTCCAGCAGGCGTTGATACCGAGGTCGGACACAACGCAATGCAATTGTCTGGCGGACAACGCCAACGGCTGGCCATCGCCCGCGCGCTGTACAAGAATGCCCCTATCCTCATCCTTGACGAGGCCACGTCGGCACTGGACGCAGAGTCCGAGCGAGCCGTGCAGGACGCTTTGGAGCGATTGATGCAGCATCGGACCACACTGGTCATTGCACACCGCCTCTCGACAGTGCAACACGCCAACCGCATCGTGGTCTTGGACGCCGGCCTGATTGTGGAGACGGGGACCCACACAGAACTCATGCAACAGGACGGCCACTATGCGCGACTGTTCCGGGCAGGATCCCACGAACAAAAAGGGCCGGCCAACCACGTTTAATGCGGCGCTTTAGCCATTAAGAGCCGAATTGACACACCGCCCACTGAGTCTAGACTGGCCATGAAAACCGAACTCGCCATACTGACCCGCAATTTTTCCAAAATTGGCGGGGGAGCCGAAAGTTTGGCTGTTTCACTGGCGACAGCCATGCTTGGCGAATGCAATATCACCGTTGTCTCGCAAGATTTTGACCAATCGACAGCAGTTTTCAAGCATATTCGGGTCCCCAAGTTAGCTGTGCGTAGCCGCTGGCTCAACCAACTTTGGTTTAGCTGGTACACCAGGCGTGTGACCAGACATGGCTTTGACGTTGTTCACTCCTATGAGAACCTGACGCACGGTGATGTGCAGACGGTCAGCGTAAAAACGGTGCACGCCAGCCTGAAGCAAAAAGGCATGAGTTCATGGCGCATCGCCTTAAGTCCCAGATTGCTGGCCTACCTGTGGTTAGAAAAGAAACGCTTGTATACCGCCGGCCACCACAGCGTTTTTGTATCCCAGTTTGTTCATGAGGAAACAAGGGACGCCATGCCATTGTTACCGGCAAGCAGCGTGGTACCGCCTGGGGTCGACATTCCTGAGCGTCAGTTGACCTTAAGGCAAAAAAGGACTGCGCGGGAGACGCTGGGCTTGAACCCTTCCATCATGACGGTCGGGTTTGTCGGGCATGATTTTAAAAAGAAGGGCTTAGGTACCCTGCTGAAGGCCGCAGCCCGGCTCCCCTTTGACATCCAAGTCATTGTTATCGGAAAGCCGGCACAGGCAAACCAATACACCGATCTTGTGAATTTATTAGGACCGGGTAAAACATGCCGTTTCATGGGCGTGGTCAGCGACATGCCAACTGCGTATGCGGCCATGGATTGTCTGGCGCACCCGACCACCCAAGATGTTTTCCCTATGGTTCTTCTGGAAGCCATGGCAAAACACGTACCCGTCATCACCACCACAGAACCTTACAACAACATGGGCAGCTTGTTGGTGCACCATGGTGATGCAATTTTGTTGCCGACACCTGACGATGTTCAAGGTATGGTGGCTGGTCTGAGCGATGTTTTCCTCAACACCGATTTGCGTCTGAAACTGGCAGAAAACGGATTTCTATTCGCCAAGAAATACAGTTGGGATGTTGCCAAGTTTAAGTATTACGAGGTTTACCGAAAGGTGACCAAGAATGAAAAGAGTCCAGCTCCCCCGTAACTTTTCTTCGTGCGTGCCTGACAAACAGCAGGATCAAACCGATCGGTTCCTCTAAAGATGGGCCCGGCTTGCCCTCAGCACCGACAGCTCATCGACGAAATTCTCAAGGATGTAGTCCTCAATGCGAATAAAGCTTCCATCCCAGTATTCCCTGAGCCTTGTTGTGTCGGCGCGAGAATACTCTGCTTCCCGGCTTTGGCCGGGTTGAATCATCAGTTCCGGAAATCTCGCAGCAACCATTTCAACCAGCTTTGAAATTTTTGTGGCTACTCCGGTCCCGATATTCATGTGGGTGTGTTTGATGCCCTGCGTCGCTAAATTGAGCACGATAGCAGCAACGTCTCGCACATGAATAAAGTCTCGCTGCATTCGCCCGTCGTTGTTGAGTGTGAAGACAGATCCACTTGTCAATGCGTTTTTGAGTTTGCTGAAAATGGAGAACCTGTCTCTCCCTCCATAGGTATTGAAGACCCTCAGGATCTGGTATTCAATGCCATTGGCCTCACAAAATTGAGCGACAAGTTTTTCGTTCAAATGCTTGCTGATACCGTTGATCGTGATCGGACAGCACAGGCTGTCCTCCCCAGTGCGCATATCTTCGCCATAAACCGCACAACTGCTCATAAATACGAGACGTTTGACGCGTTGGCGACGAGCAGATTCCAGCAAGGTGGCCGTTGACATCACATTTGAGTCAAGCAGGCGGTAAGGCTCCAAACTGGCCGAAGTGCGAAGGTCACTGGCGGCATGGACAACGACCTCTGTAGATGCCATTTTCTCATCAAGTTCGCCCCAATCGCCGCGACCCACCGTGGTCACCCTTCCCGCGCTTTTTTCCAAGACCTGTTTGCAAAACTCCGAACCAAAGTTACCGTCGGCGCCTGTCAGCAATATATTCATTTTGGCTTACCGATTGAATTAAGGTGTATTTTCAAAATCTAATTGAACTGACAATCTAGGCGCCAGACAAACCAGGGCCCCGTCGATCTTCATACCGGCTAAAACACTTCAGCGCGAGGTGGATGCAGGTTGTAGTGCGGCTGATCAACACCCGGGGCAGGGTCAGCAGATCGCTGTCGCTGCGGCTATGGACTCGGCCCCGCACCGTGGTGGTGGCCGTGTCGTAGCCTGCGTCTCGTGCGCAGCTGACCGCCACTTGATCAAACCCGCCGTAGGGGTAGCAGAAATTCCGTACGCCACCGGGCTGGCGCACCAAAGCCTCCAGCACCAGGCGGGCATCGGATATCTCGTGCTGCTGCTGGGCCAAGTCCAGTTTTGGCAGGTCCCGGTGCGTCAAGGTGTGCGAGCCAATCTCCTGGCCGGCGTCGACCCAGGCCTGCATCTGCGCTGCTGTCATCAGGGGCACCTGCGGCACGCCACGCTCTCGGTCCCAGTCGTTGCACTGGCCTACCCGGTCTGCCACCACGTAGCAGGTTGACGAAAAACCAAAACGCTGGAGCACGGGCAAGGCGCAGCGCAGGTTGTTTTCGTAGCCATCGTCAAAGGTGATGCCAAAGACACGGCCTTTTTTTTGTCCGGTCAGGTAAGGCAACAAATGTTGCATCGACAGCCCGGTAAAGCCCAGGGCACGCAGCATGGCCATCTGCCGAGCGAATGCGGCGGGCGACACCACCAGCCCACGCATGGGCGTGCCCTTGGGCGGCGGCGCATCCACCTGGTGGTACATCAAAATCGGAATTGGGGCTGTCATGAGCAAGGCCGCATCTTTCAAATCAGCACGATATCGTATTGTTCCTGACCCATGGCGGTTTCGCTCTGCAAGGAAACGGGCTTGCCAATGAACTCGCTCAGCCCCGCCAGATGCTGGCTTTCCTCATCCAGAAACAACTCGATGACTTTGGGTGAAGCGACCACCCGAAACTCGCGCGGATTGAACTGCCGGGCTTCACGCAAGATCTCTCGCAGGATGTCGTAGGCCACGCTGCGCGCGGTCTTGACGCTGCCCTTGCCCTGGCAACTGGCGCAGGGCTCACACAGCATGTGAGCCAGCGACTCGCGCGTACGTTTGCGGGTCATCTCTACCAAGCCCAGCTGTGAAAAGCCGGCGGCCATGGTTTTGACCCGGTCGCGCGTGAGTTGCTTGCGAAACTCGGCCAAGACCGCGTCACGATGGTCCTCCCGCACCATGTCGATGAAATCCACGATGATGATGCCACCCAGGTTTCGCAAACGCAGTTGCCGGGCAATCGCCTTGGCCGCTTCCAGGTTGGTCTTAAAAATGGTGTCGTCAAAATTACGCGCACCGACAAAGCCGCCTGTATTGACGTCTACCGTGGTCAGGGCCTCGGTCTGGTCCACGATCAGGTAGCCGCCCGATTTGAGCTCGACCCGTCGTCCAAGGGCGCGGGCAATTTCCTCGTCGATCGCATACAGATCAAAAATTGGTCGCTCGCCACGGTAGTGCTGCAACTTGGCTGCGGCCGCCGGCATGAACTCCAGGCCAAAGCCTTGCAGTGCTTCGAATTGTTCACGCGAATCAACGCGAATTGTCTGGGTGCCCTCACCGACCAGGTCCCGTAACACCCGCTGCAAAAGATTCAAATCCTGGTGCAGCAGGGAGCTTGGCGGCAGCCGGAGCGAGGTCTCCTTAATTCGGGCCCACGATTTGCGCAGATAGGCAATGTCTTCCGACAATTCGGCATCACTCGCATCTTCTCCGTTGGTGCGCAGGATGAAGCCGCCACCGCTTGGACCTATCAGCCGTACCAGCCGGGCCCGCAACTCATCGCGCTGAGCCGACGGGATTTTTTGCGAAACGCCCACGTGGTCATCCTGAGGCAAAAACACCAGCATGCGCCCGGCGATGCTGATTTGCGTCGACAGGCGCGCGCCTTTGCTGCCAATGGGGTCCTTGATCACTTGGACCAGCAAGGTTTGTCCTTCGAACACCTGCTTTTCGATCGGCACCTGCGGCAGGGTGTTGCGCACCAGACCAGGCGGCTCGCCATCAGGTTGCCGGTGCCAGACGTCAGCCACATGCAAAAAGGCCGCGCGCTCCAACCCAATGTCGATAAAGGCCGACTGCATCCCTGGCAGCACCCGCGCTACCTTGCCCAGGTAAACATTGCCGACCAGGCCGCGCTCAAGTGTGCGTTCGACATGCAGCTCCTGCAGTACGCCGTTTTCCACAATGGCAACCCGCGTCTCCTGCGGCGCCCAATTGATCAGTATGTCTTCTTGCATGGTGCCTAAGCCTTGACCCGAACCTGAAACCGGCGCAACAGCTGCGCGGTCTCGTAAAGGGGCAGGCCCATGATGCCAGAGTAACTGCCCGAGATATGGGCAATGAAGGCCGCCGCCCTGCCCTGCACGCCGTAGGCGCCAGCCTTACCCATCGGCTCACCCGTGCCGACATAGGCTTCGATCTCGTCCGCACCCAGCGGGGCGAAGCGCACCTGCGACCGGCTCAGCACCTGCTCGTGCCGCGACCCCAGGCCCACCGCCACTGCAGTCAAAACACGGTGGTTACGGCCAGCCAGCTGAGCCAGCATAGCGGCGGCATCAGCCGGGTCCGCCGGCTTGCCGAATATCGCGCGGCCCATGGCGACCGTGGTATCTGAACACAACACAGGCGCAGCCGCCAGGCTACGCCGTTGCAAGCGCTGTAGCGCGGCATCCAGCTTGAGTTGGGTAACACGCTGCACATAGACGGCTGGCGCTTCGTTGGGCAACACCTGTTCGAGCGCCTCGGCGTCTTCATCGCCGTCAGGCAGCAGCAGTTGGTAGGTCACGCCCAGTTGCTCCAGCAATTGGCGCCGACGCGGGCTTTGCGAGGCCAGGTAAATAAAACTATTCACGGTGGTAGGGGTGGTTGGCATTGATCGACCAGGCACGGTAGAGCTGCTCAATCAGCAAGACGCGCACGAAGGCGTGGGGCAGGGTCAGGTCAGACAGGCGGATGCGCTCGTGGGCCGCCTGCCGAAATGCGGGCTCCAGCCCATCTGGGCCGCCGATCACCAGCGCCACATCGTCGGCCTCCAACTGCCAGTGACGCAGCTTGTCGGCCAGGACGACCGTGGTCATCGCGGTGCCCCGTTCGTCCAGCGCCACCACCCGACAGCCTTTGGGCAGCGCCGCTTCAATGCGGATGCGCTCGGCAGCCAGCAGTGTGTCCAGACTGCGCGAGCCGCGGGGCTCGGTCTTAACGGCCTTGAGTTCTACCCTAATTTCTGGTGGGAACCGTTTAACGTAGTCAGCCCAAGCGCTCTGCGCCCAGTCCGGCACCCGCTGACCCACGGCAACAATCAGCAGCCGCACGCGTCAAGCGTCACGCTTTGCGCGTGGCGGTCTTTCTGGCGACCGGCTTCACGGCGGTCTTGGCCGCCGCCTGACGCACGGGCGCCCTTTTGGCGGGGGCCTTCTTGGCAGCCGCCTTTTGAGCAGGTGCTTTTTTTGCCGGCACCTTCTTGGCAGGCGCGTTCACCACCACCGTTTTTGCCACTGGCTTCGGTGCCGCCGTCTTCGCAAGCGGTTTGGCGGCGGCATTGCTGCTTGAGCGTTTGGCCACACCCTGGGCCGCAACCAGGTTCTTCTTGACCTGAGCCTTCGACGGAAAGGCTTCCTGAACACCTTTTTTCGCGGCATTCGAACGCTTCAGGCTGCCAGCAGGCTTGGCTGCTTCTTCCTTTTTCGGTGCGGACTCCGCCTTGACCAATGGCTTGGCCGCGCCAAACTTCAACCGCACGGCCTTTTCTCCCCAGAGCTCCTCCAGGTTGTAATACTGGCGAATAATGGGCTGCATCACATGCACCACCGCCTGCCCGCAGTCGACGATGATCCACTCGCCGTTGGCCTGACCTTCAAGCCGTGGCTTGGGGAACCCAGCCTCGCGAACTGCGTCGGAAACACTGGCGGCCAATGCCTTGGTCTGCCGGTTGGAGGTGCCCGACGCCACAATCACCCGCTCAAACAGCGCGGACAGGTGCTCAGTGTCAAAAACTTTGATGTCTTGGGCTTTCACATCTTCC